>JBFLZY010000013.1:0-46849 GCA_040755975.1 Bacillota bacterium
AATCGAGGAGGTCAGGATTATTTATCCGGGCAAGCGCGCTCAAGAACCGGTTGTGGTGACCATGCTCACCGAAATGGACCGGGAGCAGAAAAAGCTTTTTGAGGCGCTTGAACTGGCTGAGTACGTTATTTAGGTGCTACGTTTTAGAACCGGAAACCCTTGTCAATTGTGGGTTTCGCAAAATGAGATGAGCTATTTCGTAAACTGGTGCTAGACAGTCAGGCGGACCGGGAACATTTTCAGGCATAAATCTTTTTTGTTTAAAAAGCCGCGCCGGGTAGCATATTAAAAGTGGCAACGCAAACTCTCCCACCGTGGAGGCGATTATGTCTTCCTGGCGCGTCAAGACGATTGAACAACTGCTGGCCGAAAAAGAAGCGGGACCCCACCGCTTAAAAAAAATTCTCGGTCCTTTTGACCTGACGGCCCTGGGGCTCGGCGCGATTGTGGGCATGGGCGTTTTTGTGCTTACCGGAGTGGCCGCAGCCCGCTACGCCGGACCGGGAGTGATCATTTCTTTCGTCGTGGCGGGCTTCGCCAGCGCCCTGGCAGCTCTGGTATACGCGGAGCTGGCCGCCGCCATCCCGGTTGCCGGCAGCGCCTATACATTTGCCTACACTACCCTCGGAGAAATAGTCGCCTGGCTGGTCGGCTGGAATCTGGTGCTTGAATATGTGGTGGCCGCCGGGGCGGTTTCCATCGGCTGGAGCGGATATTTCGTCAACCTCCTGCAATCGGCGGGCATCACCCTCCCGGCAATTTTTACCTCGTCTCCCTTCACGGGCGGCCTGATTAACCTGCCGGCCCTTTTCATCGCGGGGCTGGTTACCGCCCTGATTATTTCCGGCACCCAGCACAGCGCGGCGGCCAACAAACTGATCGTCGCCTTAAAAGTTAGCGTCCTCCTCCTTTTTATTATTCTGGGCACAAGATACGTCAACCCCGCCAACTGGCAGCCCTTCCTCCCCTTTGGCGTAATGGGTGTTTTTCACGGTGCGGCCATCATTTTTTTTGCCTTCATCGGTTTTGACGCCGTTTCCACTGCCGCTGAGGAAGTCAAAAACCCCCGACGCGACCTCCCTCTAGGGATCATTGCTTCCCTTTTTTTGGCTACCCTGCTTTATATCAGCGTTGCCGTCGTGCTTACCGGAATGGTCAGGTATCCCCTCCTCGACAACGCTTCGCCCATGGCCTTTGCTCTCTTATCAGCCGGCCTGCGCTGGGGTTCGGCGCTTACCGCGGTGGGCGCCCTGGCTGGCCTTACTTCGGTGATGCTGGTCACCATGTACGGACAGAGCCGGATCTTCTTCGCCATGTCCCGGGACGGCCTGCTTCCGCCCATCTTCTCCTGGGTGCATCCGCGCTTGCGGACGCCTGTTGTGGACAGCCTTTTTATCGGCTCCGTGGTGGCGGTAATCGGAGCCCTTTTGCCGATCGACATCGTGGCCGAACTGGCCAACATCGGCACTCTTACCGCCTTTATGGCCGTTTCCCTGGGGGTTTTGATCCTGCGGCGCACCCGTCCGGACCTCCCGCGCCCCTTCAAAGTCCCGGCCTCCCCCTGGCTCCCCCTGGCTTCCTTCGGCGCCGCCCTCTACCTTGCCGCCAATTTACCAGCCCTCACCTTGCTGCGCTTCGTGGTATGGGTTGGGCTGGGCCTGGCCATCTATTTTGGCTACAGCTACCGGCACAGCCGGCTGAGAGAAAAAAGCCCGGATTGCTTTGTCCGCTCCCTTCCTGATCCCGCCCGCAAGCCGGAAGGGAAGAGGATGAGCCGGAACCGGGGAGGCGAAGGCCGCGGGTAAAAAACACGGATCTAAAGGGTTCCCCATGAGGACTGCCGCCCTCTCCATAAAGGATGAAAAGAGGGCTGGAATTTGTCCGGGCGAGCGACATATGCGCAGGGTCGGGAACCAGACTTAAGCCGCAGTCGCGGCAAGCGAACCGGCAGCGCGAAACGCGCAGATAACACTGTGCAAAAGGGCTAGCAATAATCGCTGGTTGAACCGGCATAGCTAAAAAACTAACGTCTCGCGCGCATTTTTGCAGCGCTGCCCGGTTCACTCCGCGGCAAGCTGATGTCTGGTCGACCCGGAGCATCGGAGTGATCCGGACAATTCCAGCCCGATGATCGGAAACCTCCCCCTCCAAAAAACTCGCTTGACTAACTTTCAGGAATATGATTATTTATTCAGTAAACAAAATTCCAGGGGGGATGAACGGTGAGCCTTGCCGAAGTCCGCAAAAGCAAGGGCCTGACGGCGGCCCAAATGGCCGTTTCCACCGGCCTGACCGTGGCGGAACTGCTGGCCATCGAGCAGGGCCGGCAAACGCCCCGCCTGTGCGTGGCCCAAAAGTGGGCCAATGCGCTGGGCCTGACCTTCGAGGAATTTTCGCGCCATTATTACGAAAAGGCCGATCCCGCCCAGTTGCTGGCCTGCGCAGAAGACTGACTGGAAAACTTTTAAATTCAGCCACAGTGAACACAGAGAATATAGGTATCGGGAAAGTAACCAACTTTCGGCTCTTAAGCCGGGATACCTCATTATTCCATATCTGAAAGGCAGCATAAAGAAAATGGCATGATTTAACTGTAAAAACCCTATTTGAACTTCCTGGACCCCCAGGTATAGTGACTTGATACCAAGGAGAGCACTATATGTTGGCAGCCGGAGAATAAAAAGTGGTTTTTGCACTAGAATCATGGAATAAATTTAACTCGTAAAGGAAGTGTTCCGCATTGATCGTTGGCCTGACCGGCGGCATCGCTGCCGGAAAAAGCACCGTTTCACAAATGTTTAAAGAGTTAGGCGCATACTTAATCGACTTTGACGAGCTGGCCCGGGAGGTTGTCAAACCCAGGCAGCGGGCCTGGCAAAAAATTGTGGAATACTATGGAAAGGATATTCTCAACCCGGACTTGACGCTGGACAGGCAAAAGCTGGGTGCACTGGTTTTTCACGATGCGGAAAAATTGAAAAAGCTAAACGAAATTGTGCACCCGGAAGTTTTTCGGGAAGATCAAAGAATAACTGACGAGATTCTCCGTAAAGATCCCGCAGCTTTGGTAATTAAGGATATCCCTTTATTAACCGAGGCCGGCGCCCAAAAACTGGTGGAAAAGATTATTGTGGTCTACGCCAGTCCCCAAACGCAACTGCAGAGGATGATCGGGCGGGGCTATAACGAAGCAGAAGCAAGGGCAAGGATCAATGCCCAGGCTCCTCTTGAGGAAAAGCTTAAATGCGCGGACTTCATCATTTACAACGACGGCCCGCTGGAAGAAACAAGAAAGCAGGTCGCCGAAATCTACCAAAAGCTGCGTAACCTTCAACAAACTCCGGCGGCAAATTGACTGATCGCTGATTGAGCCAGCTGAAAATTACGGCAGGAAAGTTAAAGAAAAAGGCAGGTAAGCTGTTCGCCTTCCTGCCTTTTTCTTTCCTGAAAAAACCTGTACCGGGAGTTTCTTATTTCCGCTTCCCGGCCCACTCCCGCTCGCGCAGCTCCACCCGGCGGATTTTCCCGCTGATGGTCTTGGGCAGGGAGTCGACGAATTCAATTTTCCGCGGGTATTTATAGGGGGCGGTCACCTTTTTCACGTGCTCCTGAAGCTCTTTCACCAGTTCGTCACTGGGCTGATAGCCGGGCGCCAGGATCACAAACGCCTTGACCACTTCCCCGCGCACTTCGTCCGGGCTGGAAACCACCGCCGATTCCGCCACGGCGGGATGCTCGATGAGAGCGCTTTCCACCTCGAACGGCCCGATCCGGTAGCCGGAGGTCAAGATCACGTCGTCGGCCCGGCCTACGAACCACAGGTAACCGTCCTCGTCCTTGTAGGCCCGGTCGCCGGTGACGTACCAGTCGCCCCGGTAAACGGAAGCCGTCCGCTCGGGATCCTTCCAGTATTCCTTGAAAAGCCCCACCGGCCTTTCCGGTTTGACCCGAACCGCCACATCCCCCTCGGTATTCGGCGGCAAAATGTTTCCGTTTTCGTCGATGATCTGCACGTCAAAGCCGGGCGAAGGTTTGCCCATCGACCCGTAGCGCGGTTCAATGGGGGGGAAGTTGCCACAGAGCAAAACAGTTTCCGTTTGCCCGTAGCCGTCGCGGATCGTTAACCCGAAGGCCTTTTTCCAGACCTCGATGACTTCCGGGTTGAGCGGTTCGCCGGCGCCGACACAATGGCGCAGGGTGGGAAAACTATACTGGCTTAAGTCTTCCAGAACCATCATCCGGTAGTTGGTGGGGGCGCCGCACAAAGTTGTAATGGGGTATTTCTGCAGCAGCTCAAGGGTCCTCCGGGGATCGAAACGCATGCTGTGGTGGACAAACTGAGCGGCGCCGCAGTACCAGGGGCCGAAGAAGCTGCTCCAGGCGGCCTTTGCCCACCCGGTGTCGCTTAAGTTCCAGTGCAAATCTTCCGGTTTTAAATCAGTCCAGAACTTGCCCGTGATCATATGCCCGATCGGATAGGAAGAATGGGTGTGCAGCGTCATTTTGGGGTAGCCGACCGTCCCGGAAGTAAAGTAAATGATGGCGTCCTCGTCGCTTCTGGTCCTGGCCGTTTCGAATTCACCGGACGCAGCGGCCATTGCCTCCTCGTACGCGAGCCAGCCGTCCCTTGTCCCGCCGACGACTATTTTCACCTTCAGCGTCGGGCATTCCGCCTGCACTTCCTCTAATTTAGGAGCATTGGCATTGTCGGTAATAAAACAGACCGCTTCGGCCGTATTCACCCGGTACTGAATGTCCTTGGGGGTCAGCTGGGTGGTCGCGGGGGCGATGAGCGCGCCCATCCGCAGGCAGGCGATAAAAATCTCCCACCAGGCAATGTAACGGGGCAGCATGACGATCACCACGTCGCCCCTCTTCACCCCCTGCTGCGTCAACACGTTGGCAAACTTTTTGGAGGCGATGCTGAAATCGAGAAAAGTTTTTTTCACCTCGTTCCCGGCGTCGTCAACCCACCACATGGCCAGCTTATTCGGATCCTGGGCCCACTTGTCGATAATGTCCCCGGCGAAGTTGAAATATTCGGGTACTTCCCACTTGAATTCCGCGTACGTTTTGTCGTAATCGGTCATGTTGTGAACAACGTTAGCCATTGCCGATCTCCTCCTTTAGATTTTTGTTTCTTGCTACTTCTTGGCGGCGATGACTTCCTTGATTTTTTCGACCGCCCCGATATCTTCCAGGCCGGTGATGTCCCCCTTGATCTCGCCTTCCACCACAATTTCCTTGAGCAGCCGGCGCATGATTTTCCCGCTGGGGGTTTTGGGCATCACGTTCGTAAAGTAGATTGTTTTTGGAACGGCAATCTTACTAATATTCTCGATAATGCTTTCTCTGATCTTCTTTTCCATTTCGGCGCTGGGTTCGTAACCCTGGCGCAGGGTTACGAAAATAACCGGGACCAGGCCCTTGATTTCGTCGGGCACCCCGATTACCGCCGCTTCGGCCACCCCCTCCACCTGGATGACGGCGCTTTCCATTTCCATGGTGCTCAACCGGTGGCCGGCCACGTTGAAGACGTCGTCAATCCGCCCGGTGACCCAGAAATGCCCGTCTTTATCCTTGATGGCCGCGTCGTGGGTAAAATAGCAGCCTTCGATCTGGCTGAAATACTCCTGGATGTACCTTTCCGGTTCCTTCCACAGCGTCCGCACCATCATCGGAATGGGCCGTTTGATAATCAGGTTGCCGGGAGTCTCCGGAGGCACCGGATTGCCGTCTTCGTCAACCACGTCCAGCTCGGCGCCCAGGAACTGAATTCCGCAGGAACCCGGCTTCATGGCGGTCAACCAGGCCGCACCGGCCAGCGGGCAACCGGCCGTCTCCGTCTGGCCCCAGGTGTTGTTGATGCACATTTTCTTGTTCCCCAGCTTTTCGTAAGCCCAGAGCCAGGCTTCGGGGTTAAACGGTTCGCCCACCACGGACATTACTTCCAGGCAGGATAAATCGTACGGTTTCATGTAGTTTTCGCCGTAGCGCATCAGCATCCGGATGGCGGTAGGCGCCGTAAACAGCTTGTTTACACGGTACTTGTCGACAATTTGATAGAAGCGGTCGGGCCTGGGATAATCCAGGGCGCCTTCAAAAAAGATGGTGGTTACGCCGTTGACCAAGGCGCCCACGATCCCCCAGATGTGCATGGTCAGCCAGCCGATGTCGGCCGTGCACCAGAACATGTCATTGGGGTGATGATCCATGTGGTACTTGGTGTAAACGTAGTTGTTGACCACGAAAGCGACGCTTGAATGCACAATCCCCTTTGGTTTTCCGGTGGTGCCGCTGGTGTAGAAAACAAGGCCCGGCTCGTTCGCCTCCATGGGTTCCGGCGGACATTCGATGCCGGCCTTGCTCATCAGTTCATGCCACCAGTAATCGCGGCCCTCCTGCATTTTAATCTCAATGCCGGCCCGGTTGACTACAATGATCGATTTAATCCCCGCAATGCCTTCAATTGCCTCGTCCACCTTGGTCTTCAAAGGAATCAGGTTGCCCCGCCGATAGCCGGCGTCGCAGGTGACGATCACCTGCGGTTCATAATTGACGAGGCGGTCCCGGAGCGCCCGGACGGAAAAACCGGAAAATACCGTGTTGAAGAGCACTCCCAACCGGTAACAGGCCAGTACGGCAATCACCGTTTCGGCCAGATTGGGCAGGAAAATGGCTACCCGGTCGCCTTTTTTCAGGCCGAAGCTTTTCAGGACGTTGGCAAACCTGTTTACTTCGGCCAAAAGCATTCTATACGTATAAAATTTTGTTTCGTACTTTTCCCCTTCCCAGATCAGCGCCAGCCGGTTCCCGGCCCCCTTCTCGATGTGCCTGTCCAGCAGGTTATAGCAGGGGTTCATCACTCCGCCTACAAAAAACTTAAAGTACGGGAGCTTTCCTTCCATTACCTTTTCCCACGGTTTGATCCAGGACAGCTCGCCGGCCACGTCCGCCCAAAAACCGCCCGGATCCTCCCAGGAGTGGCGCAAGAGGGCATTAAAAGCATCCACGCTGCCCAGATCGGTTTTTCTGGTCATTTCGGGGTCCGGGTAATAAAGCTCGCTTTCGCTAATCATTTTAAGTTCTTCCGGTTTTACTTCCGCCATCGTTTCGACCTCCGTTTACATTAATTTTTCTATAAATTTTAACATAATTAAAAAATTACCCTTTTAACCATGCAAAATTCATACCATCTTAAAAAAGGCCAAATTATATTAATTTTTTGTTTACTCAATTTCGGAAGTATATATATACAAATTGTTTACCGTGTATACTAAAGCTTCCTGCTTAAAAAGCATAAGAATGCCACAGGTCTTCTAATTTAGCATAGTTCTCCAGGCAGGCATCCACCACCTTTGCATCAATTGAGCCGCTTTCTTTTTGCTGGCGCATGATCGCTTCTATTTCCTCTTTAGTCAACCCTGGACGGTAAGGGCGGTCCTCGCGCAAAGCGGTAAATACATCGCTCACGGCCATTATTCGCGCCGGCAGGGAAAGTTGACGATCTTTTAAGTGGAAAGGATAGCCCTGGCCATTGAGTTTTTCGTGGTGATAACCCGCCCATCCGGGAAGCGGATCGAGATCGCCCGCTTCCTCCAGGATACGGTAAGTATAATAGACATGCTGCTTGATAATGTTATATTCACTCGGAGTCAAGGGGCCCGGCTTTTCCAGGATTTCGTCCGGAATGCAAAGCTTCCCCAAGTCGTGGAGCAAACCCGCGATTTCTAAAAAGGCCGACCCACCGCCTAAACCCAGTTCCCGGCCCAGGAACGCGGCCACGCCGGCCACCCGGCGAGAATGGCGATAGGTAAACGTACTTTTTGCGTCAATGATGGCAGCAAACAAACCGGCCAGTTCCCGCAATTCACCGGGGCCGATTTGCAGGGCCGCAGCTGGTTCAGCCAGCTCATAAAGTTTTTTTACCATAAACGGCGAAATGAGATCGAACCAGAAGCTTTCCTTGTGCGCAAGACTTTCCAAAAGGTCGACCAGCCGCGGGTCAAAAACCTGTCCGGAAAGCTTTTTTATTCTCTGCAAAGCATCCTCTCGTTGATCCAGCATGCAGCGTTCGTATTGCAGAAAGATATCCAGCCGGTCGGCAAGGTGGATGAGCCTTGCGGCCAGCGGTATTTCTTCTTCGGTTAAACCGGAAGGGTTTGGCCCCCGCCAGCGGTCGTGGTGGCTTAAAATAACTCCAGCCGCCGGTTTTAAAAAACTTACCCGCTGAAGCAATTCGCAACCGCGCTGGCAATGCTCCCAGGGCTCGTCTACATCAAACGATGCCAGCGGCTTTTTTTCCCGCCAGGTGCTCACCCCGGCGTCATGAATGATGGCCGAAGTGAAACAAAGGATTTTCTCCTCCCTGCTTAATCCCAGCTCCTCCGCCAGACTAAGCACTAGATAAGCCACCCGCTGGTGGTGACGGTTTAACCCGCGGTTGGAAAAGTCCAGACACAGGGATAGGGCGGCCAGGAAACGCGCCGGCTCGATGATCATTTTCAACTCACGGTCATCCTTGATCTTTGCTGATTTACTCAACGACCAATCCTTTCGGCATCCCCCAACGAAAATCCTTTTGCCTGGGCCAAACATATTTCTCTGACCCGGGCAAAGTACCGGCGGTAGCCCTCGCTCCGGTAATCGGGGTAGGTCCAGGGCAAAGGTTCGTATTTCCCGCGATAATAAAGAAGGGTAACTTCCGCATAGATGCCGTCACGCAAATAAATGCGGTGGGAACGGTCCTTGGTGGTGGCCAAAACCAGCTTGGCCGGCGTCAGGTAACCGGGATCGATATTGACTCTTCTCTTTCCTTCTCCGGCAAGCTCATTTTCCAATAAATTGGTGAAAACTTTTCTGAAGGCGAGCGAACCGGGATCAATTAAATTTGCGAAGCTGATAAATTGGCGGTATAAAGGACTGCCCATTTCCTTCTCGTAGTACCGGGTATAATTAAAATCCATGATTTCGCTCAGGCAATCAACCGGCCCCCATTCGTTTTCCAACCTTTTTTTAACGGCCTCGAAAAGAGACGGGCAGACCGCTATCAACCCTGCGAATAGTTTAACGGGACTGACCTCTCTCACCCGCCCCATTTACTCTCCCTCACCTCCATAAAGGCAAAGGCCGTAAGTATTCCCTTGAAAAGCAAACTTACCCTCGAATAGTTAATTTTTTAAGCAGTTTGATCACCCCCCGGCGCAGCCACAGCGTTATTTTGGGCGGTTCACCAGCCTTTGCGCACACTTCTGGGCCTGGTTCAGGACCTCTTCTTCGTCTATAGTCAGTAATTTCCTGTTCTCCATCAGCACGCGACCGTCTACCAGGACAGTTTCCACATCGGCCCCCTGGGCGGCGTAAACCAGATGGGCCACTGGATCGTGCCGGGGATACAGGTGGGGTTTCTGCAAGTTCACCAGGATCACGTCAGCCTTATAACCCGGCTTGAGCAGGCCAATCTCGTCACTTAAACCCAATGCCTTCGCCCCGTTGACCGTGGCCATGGCCAGCGCCTCAAAAGCGGGCAAAGCCCGCGGGTCCCCGGTAGCCACTTTCTGCAACAAGGCGGCCGTGCGCATTTCGTCGATCAGATCCAGGTTGTTGTTGCTGGCTGCGCCATCGGTGCCCAGGCCCACCACCGCGCCGGCAGCCAGCAAGCTGATCACCGGCGCAATCCCGCTGGCCAGCTTCATATTGCTCTGCGGGTTATGGGCAATCCCCACCTTTTTTGCCACCAGTATTTCTATATCCTTTTCCTCCAAATGCACGCAATGCGCGGCCAGCACCGGCAGCTCAAACAGGCCCAGGTAGTCCATCAACTGGACCGGGGTTTTTCCGTATTGACGTTTAATCCCTTCCACTTCTCCGGCTGTTTCCGCCAGGTGAATATGGATGCCCAGCTTGAAATCGCGGGCAATTTTGATCACCCGTCGCAAAAAATCGGGCGGGCAGGTATAAGGAGCGTGCGGGCCTAACATGACGGTTATGCGTCCGCCGGCAGCCCCATGCCACTTCTTCGCAAATTCAACGCTGTATTCCAGCGGCGGCAACTCTCCCGCTCCGACCCCCGGGGTGGTGCCGATCATGCCCCGGGACAGGCTGGCGCGCAAGCCCGCCTTTTCTACCGCCCGGGCTACCTCCCCCATATGAAAATACATATCCGCAAAGGTGGTGGTGCCCGACCGGATCATCTCCAGGCAACACAAAAGAGTGCCCCAGTAAATATCCTCTTTTCGCAGGCCCGCTTCCAGCGGCCAGATCTTTTCTTCCAGCCACTGCATCAGGGGCAGGTCGTCGGCAAACCCGCGGAAAAGAGTCATTGCCGCGTGGGTGTGGCAGTTCACAAAGCCGGGTAGGGCGGCCATGTTTGTACCGTCAATTATTTTTTCCGGCTGAAAGTCCCCGGGCAGCGCGCCTTCTTTGCCGACGTAAACGATCCGCGGGCCGTTAACGGCGATTACTCCGTCTGGAATGATTGCTTCCGGGGATTCCATGGTGATGATGGTGGCCCCTTTGATCAGGATATTCAAATATTTCTCCCCCTTCGAAAGTAGCTTATACCATCATTTTCCCATCGGGCTGGAATTGTCCGGCGCTTCCTAATCCCTGTTTTCAAGGGGGGCCGCCTGTTTTGTTCCGCAGCGCCGCGCTGCGTAAGAAATATTGGCCATAGCTCTGCAAATAGTTCTCCCGCAAGGCTTTAATTTCCTCCGCGGCCAGGGGAACGGGTTCACCGACCAGGCTGGCCCAGACGTACACGTTGGCTGATTTTTCGACAATCTGGCAAACAATGAGCGCTTCTTCCAGGGTTCTCCCCACGCCCACCACTCCGTGGTTGGCCAGCAGCACCGCTCCCAGCGAGCCCAAGGTTTCGGCGGCGACCTTCGCCAGTTCCGGAGTGCCCGCCCGGGCATAAGGGGCTACCGGCACCCCCCCGCCGACCATTTGCACCAGATCCTCCAGGATCGGCGGGATGGGCTGCCGGGCCACGGCCAAGGCGCTGGCACAGATGCTGTGCGTGTGCAGGATGGCGTTGACATCCGGCCTGGCCTGATAAATGGCCTGGTGGAGCATATACTCGGTGGAAGGCCGGTGTTCTCCTTCCACTACTTCTCCCTGCAGATTTAAAACGACCATATCTTTGCCGGCCAGTTCGGTATACGGCAAACCGGTGGGAGTAATGACAAACAGTTCTTCCCTGGGCACGCGCGCGGAAATATTGCCCCAGGTGCCGGCCACCAGGCCGCAGGAAGCCATTCGTAAACCATACCTGGCCACCTGCTCCCTTACTTTTTCTGCAGCAATGGACATTTTTCCCTTCCCCTGCCTTTACCAGGTTTGGTTCAACCTGCCGATAAAATATATTCTTCCTGGGCGGGACGCAAACGATCCAGCTCAATTCCCAGGGAGGTCAGCTTCAGTTCGGCCACCCGCCGGTCAATTTCCGGCGGCACCTGGTAAACGCGCCTTTCCAACCGGCCTTTGTTTTGGCAGATATACCGGGCGCAAAGAGCCTGCAAGGCAAACGACATATCCATGATTTCCGCCGGGTGGCCGTCGCCGGCGGCCAGGTTGACCAGCCGGCCTTCGGCCAGCAGATAGAGGCGGCGGCCGTCGGGCATGGCATATTCTTCGATGTTTTGCCGGACCACCCGGCGCGCCGCCGCCAGTTTGTTTAAATCAGGCTTATTGATTTCCACGTCAAAATGACCCGCGTTGGCCAAAATGGCACCGTCCTTCATCAGGCGGTAATGACGCTCGTTAAGAACGTCCCGGCAACCGGTAACCGTGATAAACAGATCGCCCAACCGGGCCGCCTGTTCGCCGGTCATTACCTGGTAGCCGTCCATGTGCGCTTCAATGGCCTTGACCGGGTCCACCTCGCACACGATTACTCTGGCCCCCAGGCCGTCCGCGCGCCTGGCCACCCCCTTACCGCACCAGCCGTAGCCAAAAACCACCACCGTTTTGCCGGCCACAACCAGATTGGTTGTCCGCATGATGCCGGACCATACCGATTCCCCCGTTCCGTACCGGTTGTCAAACAGGTACTTCATAAAGGCGTTATTTACCGCCAGCATTGGAAACAACAAGCTGCCGGCCCGCTCCCGGGCCTGCAGGCGCAAAACACCCGTGGTTGTTTCTTCACATCCTCCCCAGACATTATCAGCCAGCTCCCTGCGTTCGGTATGCAAAAGCTGGACCAGGTCCCCGCCGTCGTCAATAATAATGTGGGGGCCGGTATCCAGAACACGCAGTAAATGCTCCCGGTATTCCTCTTCCGTGGCCTTATACCAGGCGTAAACATTAATTCCTTCTTGGACCAGGGCGGCGGCCACGTCGTCTTGAGTGGACAACGGGTTGGAGCCGCTGATTGCCACCTGCGCCCCGCCGGCCTGCAAAACCTTCGCCAGATAGGCCGTCTTGGCTTCAAGGTGAATGCTCAAGGCAATCTTGACGCCGGTGAAGGGTTGTTCGCGCTCAAATTCGCCGCGAATTACGTTGAGCACGGGCATGTGCGCCCGCACCCAGTCGATTTTGAGCAATCCCTGCGGCGCCAGGTTGATGTCCCGTACTATATACTTTTCCACGGCAAAGACTCCTCCCCAGAAAATAGCTTATACCATCATTTCCCATCGGGCTGGAATTTGTCCGGCTCGCTCCGATGCTCCGGGCTGACGAAACATCGGCTTGGCTCAGAGCAAACCAGGCAGCGCTGCAAAATGCGCACGAAACGTTAGTTTTCTTCCTCCAGTTGTTCTTAAGCGTTAAAAAACTACTTTTTGCATCCTGTTCTCGGCGCTTTTCGCGCTGCCGGTTCGCTAACCTCACCTGCGCCGTGTTTCGTTACCAGCCCTACGCATATGTCGCTCACCCGGACAAATTCCAGCCCTCATTTTCACCTTTAATGGCGATAATGAATGTTCGTCATGGGCAACTCTTCAAAAAGATCAGGTACCAGGTTGAACAAGGCGGGCCAGAGATTCCCGGTAGGGAGGGCGCACCACGCCCCGCTCGGTAATTATTGCCGTCACCAGCCTGGCCGGGGTAATGTCGAAGGCCGGGTTCCAGACCCGTATCCCGGGCGCGGCCACCGGTTGGCCCGCCAGGTGGGTGACTTCGGCAGGATCTCTTTCTTCAATAGGAATATCTTTACCTTCCGCCAGGGAGAAATCCACCGTTGAAAGGGGAGCGGCCACATAAAAAGGCATACCGTGTTCTTTCGCCAGCACCGCCAGGCCGTACGTTCCGATTTTATTGGCCACATCCCCGTTGGCCGCAATGCGGTCCGCACCCACAATAACCAGATCCACCCCGCCCCTGGCCATCAGACTGGCCGCCATGTTATCGGTGATCAAAGTAACCGGGATGTTTTCCTGAAGTAACTCCCAGGCCGTCAACCGGGCGCCCTGCAAAAGCGGCCTGGTCTCGTTGGCGTATACGCTGACCTTCTTTCCGGCGGCAACTGCTGCCCTCACCACCCCCAGGGCGGTTCCATAACCTGCCGTGGCCAGCGCGCCGGCATTGCAATGCGTAAGGATACGCCCCTCCTGGGGAATCAGCTCCTGGCCCCAATACCCAATCGCCCTGTTTGTTTGCAAGTCTTCACGGTAGATCGCGTGGGCTTCTTCCAACAATATCCTGCGCAGTTCGGCAGGTTCCTCTCCGGGAGCATTTTCCAGCCGGGCGAGCATGCGCTGCAAAGCCCAGCTCAGGTTAACGGCCGTGGGCCGCGTGAGGAGCAAAGCTTCGGCTATTTCCTTTGCCCTACCAATAAATTCCCGGCGGGAAGAAAATTTTCCCGCCGGTAACCCCAGCACCAGTCCGTAAGCGGCGGCCACGCCAATGGCCGGCGCTCCCCGGACGCTTAAGGACCGAATGGCCTCGGCCACCCTTTGGTGATCCCGGCAGTAGATATACTCAACTTTCGCGGGCAGTTTGGTTTGATCTAAAAGCACCAACGTGTCGTTCTCCCAGCGCATGGTTTCCATTTTTAGAATCCCTTTCTGAATTTAACTTTAGCGCCCGAAGGGCACGGCTTACCCATTCGCTGGCGGTACCCTGGTAACCCGCAAAATAATTTGTCAAGGCATGTTCAAAGCTCCTTTGCTCCAGTCTGGTCAACAACAGCGGGATCGAAGAGCATTTCCTGGCATAAGCAAGTACGTTCCGGGTCCAGGCGGGCAATGGCGTTTAAAATCAGCCGGCGGATGTTATCCAGATTCTCGCTCATGACATCCACAACCTCCTGGTGAGACAACCGCCGCACAGAAATTCCGGCGGCGAAATTGGTCACCATGGCAATGGTAGCGTAGCAGATCCCGGCTTCGCGGGCCAGCACTACCTCCGGAACGCTGGTCATGCCCACCACGTCGCCCCCGCAATGCCTGAACAGGCGAATCTCCGCCGGCGTCTCGAAGCGCGGCCCCTCGCTGCACACGTACGTGCCGCCAAAATGATGGTCCAAACCCATCCCCCAGGCAGTTTCCGCCAGCAGCTTGCGTAATTCCGGACAATAGGGCTCGGTCATGTCCAGGTGAACCACACCCTTTTCAACGAAGGTTTGCGGACGGGACCTGGTAAAGTCTAAAAATTGATCGACAAAGACAAATTCCCTGGGTTTCATCCCGGCGTTTAAGGAGCCCACCGCTGCTGTGGCCAGGATGTTTTTTACTCCGAGGCGCTTCAAACCCCAGATATTGGCCCGGTAATTTACCAGATGGGGGGGAATGGCATGCTCCTCTCCGTGTCTGGCCATAAAAGCTACTTCTTTACCTTGATACTTGCCGACTTTGACCGTAATTACACCGAAGGGTGTAATTACCGCCTCGCTCCGAACGTCTTCCAACAGGTGGGGATCATAGATCCCCGTCCCGCCAATAATCGCAATCCGGACACTCATGAATCTTTAAAACCTCCCCTCTCTCCAACCCCTATATTCTTCCTCTGCTTTTGAATTTCCTTCCCTGCCGGTAATTTTACCTGCTTTTTTAAAATCTATAACGCTGAAATTTAATTTGCCATCCGGCAACTTAAGTGATATAATAAGTTGCAAGCAGAAAAAACTGGCTAATCCTTTGGACAAATTTGGACAAATACGGAAGGGGTGAACGTGAAGTGCTCAATAACTCTGCCCGGAAGCAAAAAATTTTAAAGGGAGCCGGTGACCTGTTCGTCCACCAGGAAAAAGGGTTCACTGTCCACGTCCGCCTGGACAGAGGCAACGAGTTGCTTTGGGTCGTGGATTACGAAGTATCGGCAAGCAAAAACTTTTGCAATTACCTGTGGGAACTGGCTCGCCATCTTAACGTGGGGAAAATTATTTTTCCGGCCCGGCCCTACGACCTGTACTTTTTAAAAAATGAATGGTTCGTTGTGGAAGGTTATCTCGATGGGTTCTTTGCCGGTGTTCCGGGATGTTTTTTAGCCGGCTTTCGCAATCCCGGCCGCGCGCTGAGCTCTTCTCTTGCAGAAGAACAAAGAGCCTTGACCAGGATTTTAACCTCCCGCAGGACAAGGCAGACCTTTTTACCCCCCGGAATAAAAATAACCCAGGCTACCGAAAACGATGCCGCAACCCTGAATTCAATCCTGAAAACCAATCCCGCCCGGATCGTCTCTGCGCTGAGGAAGGGAGATGTTTACCTGGTTGCCCGGCAAGCGGAAAAAATAGCCGGGGTGGTCGCCGCCGAGCGCGATTTGAAATATAAGCGGGCGGAAATAACTTGCTGCACCATCCTCCCTGAATACCAGAACAGCCACCTGAGCAACGTTCTTTTCCAGGCGCTGGGTGAAAAATGCCGTTCATTGGAAATCCACTGCCTTTACAGCCTGGTCAAAGCTTCTGCCTACGAGCTGAACCTCGCCCTGCATAATTCCGGTTTTCTTTTCCGGGGAACGCTGGTTAACAACTGTTCGGTTGCGGAACGGTTTGAAAATCTGCACATCTGGGTGCTCCCCTGAATCTTTCCTAAATGAACAGGGCCTGGACAAACTCCCGGGCACTGAAGGGGTGCAAATCTTCCACGCGTTCGCCGATGCCGATAAATTTCACCGGTAAAGCCAGTGCGTCTTTGATCCCGATGATCACTCCCCCTTTTGCCGTACCGTCCAGCTTGGTCAAAACAATACCCGTTACGCCGACGGCTTCTTTAAATATTTTCGCCTGCGCGAGAGCGTTTTGGCCGATGGTGGCATCCAGCACCAAAAGCGTTTCGTGAGGCGCACCCGGCAGTTCCCGCCCGAGGACGCGCCCAATTTTTTTTAATTCCGCCAGCAGGTTGCCCTTTGTGTGCAGGCGACCCGCCGTGTCCACAATCAACACGTCCGCATTGCGGGCGCGGGCGGCCTGCAAGGCATCGTAAGCCACCGCCGCGGGATCGGCTCCTTCCCGGTGTTTAATTACATCTGCTCCTGCGCGGTTGCCCCAAATTTCCAGCTGGTCAATGGCCGCCGCCCGAAAGGTATCGGCCGCGGCAAGCACAACTTTTTGCCCGTCCTGACGAAGACGGTAGGCCAGCTTGCCAATGGTGGTCGTTTTCCCGGTGCCGTTTACCCCGACGACCACGATCACCGCCGGCGGGCCACCTGTATGCAAAGGAGTTGCCCCTGCTTCCAGAATTTCCTGGATAATCTCTTGCAAAATACCTTTCAATTGCTCAGGCTCTTTCAGCCGGCGATCTCTTGCCCGGGTGCGCAACTCCGCAATTAGCTTGAGCGCGGTGTCTACTCCCACATCGGCCTGGACAAGAATCTCTTCCAGTTCTTCGTAAAGGGCTTCGTCAATTGTTTTCCGCCGCGCTAACAGGCCCTCAATTTTACCGACCAGATTCCCCTTCGTCTTGGTTAAGCTCTGTTTTAAGCGCTGAAAGAACGACATAGACTTCCTCCCGGGTTACCTGTGCAAACCTAAATTTTGCAGAGCCAGACGGGCGGCCTCTTGTTCGGCCTCTTTTTTGGAGCGGCCTACGCCTCGGCCGATTTCTCTGCCCAGGTAAACCGCCGCCGCGGTAAACGTTTTATCGTGGTCCGGTCCTTTTTCACTGACAATAACATAATTGATCGGATCGGGGGCCTTTTGCTGGAGAATTTCCTGCAACTCCGTCTTGTAATCCCGGGTAAGCCGGCCGGCCAGTACATCGTTGAGTACCGGCTCAAGGTAAGGAAGGATAAATTTTGCAGCGCGCTCCAGGCCCTGATCCAGGTAAATGGCACCTAACAACGCCTCCACGGCATCAGCCAGGATCGAAGGGCGTTCCCGGCCGCCCGAACGCTCCTCGCCCCTTCCCATCAGCAGGCAATTCCCCAGGTTCAGTGCTCCGGCTACCTTTACCAGGGATGGTTCGCAAACAAGTGCGGCCCGTAACCGGGTTAAGTCCCCTTCCGAATGTTTTGGAAATGTACCGTATAGATAAGTGCTCACAATTAATTCCAAAACGGCGTCGCCTAAAAATTCCAGGCGCTGGTTGTCTTCGATTTCCGGTAACCTGTTCTCGTACGTAAAGGATCCGTGGGTCAGCGCCAACCGCAAAAGGCCCTCGTCATGCCAGCGAAAGGCCAATTTTTCTTTCAGGAGAAGAATATTTTGTTCAGGATTCATATTTCCCACCGGCGGTATTTTCTAGTGGCATTTTTTCCTTTTTGCCCTATTAAATTTAGCTGCCTGCACCGGTACGGTACTTTTTAAATAACAAAGAAACATTATGCCCGCCGAAACCCAAAGAGTTGCTTAAAGCCACTTCAACAGGCAGGGAACGGGCTTGGTTGGGAACGTAATCCAGGTCGCATTCCGGGTCCGGGTGTTCATAGTTAATAGTAGGAGGTACGATACCATTTTCAATGGCCAGGATGCAGGCGACCGCCTCCAGGCCGCCGGCGGCCCCCAATAAATGCCCGGTCATGGATTTAGTGGAACTCACCGCCAGCCGGCCAATAGAATTGCTAAAAACCTGTTTAATCGCCAGCGTTTCCAATTTGTCGCCGAGCGGGGTGGCCGTTCCGTGGGCATTAATATAATCAACTTCCCCGCTGTCAATGTTTGCTTCCTGCAAAGCCAGTTCCATGGCCAAAGCTGCGCCCTTTCCCTCAGGGTCGGGGGCGGATACGTGATATGCGTCGCAGGAGCAGCCGTAACCGGCAACCTCCGCATAAATACGCGCCCCTCTTTTTAAAGCGTGCTCCAAAGTCTCCAAAATCAAAATACCCGCCCCTTCGCCGATTACAAATCCGTCGCGCCTGGCGTCGAAAGGCCGGCTGGCCTTTGCGGGCTCCCCGTTGTTCGTGGACATGGCCCGCATGGAGCAAAAACCGGCAATCGCCAGGGGCGTGATCGGTGCTTCCGCACCGCCCGTAATAATAACGTCCGCCAACCCCTGTTTTAAAAGGCGGAAGGCGTCTCCGATGGCGTTGCTGCTGGAGGCGCAGGCACTGATCGTAGTAACATTATGCCCCTTCAAGCCGTAGTTAATCGCGATTTGACCGGCAGCCATATTGGCAATCATCATAGGAATGAAAAATGGGCTGATCCTTTCGGGACCGCGGCTTAATAAAATTTTGTGCTGCTCTTCAAGCGTTTCGATGCCGCCTATCCCGGTGCCCAGGATCACGCCGATGCGATCCCGGTTAATGCTTTCAAAGTCCAAACCGGCGTCAGCCAGGGCTTCTTTTGCCGCCACCAGGGCAAACTGGGTAAATCTGTCCAGGCGTCTTGCTTCTTTCTTCTCAAAAAAACGCGTTGGTTCGAAATCTTTCACTTCGGCCGCAATCTGGGTCGTATAACCCTCCGGATTAAAGCGGGTGATGCGGGCAACGCCGGAAACCCCCGCCGTAAGGTTTGACCAGAAGGCCCGCATACCTATCCCGAGGGGGGAAACAACTCCCATACCGGTAACCACCACACGTTTCGGCAACCCTCAAAAACCTCCTCGTTCTTTTAAAAAGTCCCGCCAGGGGGGCGGGACTTTCGCGTTGCTTTTACAGGTGATCCTGAATGTATTTTACTGCCTGACCCACTGTCCGGATTTTTTCAGCATCCTCGTCAGGTATGACCATGTCAAACTCTTCTTCCAGAGCCATAACCAGTTCCACAATATCCAAGGAGTCGGCTCCGAGGTCTTCGATAAAGGAAGCGTCCATGGTTACCTCGTCCTCGTCAACTCCCAATTGCTCCACGATAATCGCCTTTACTTTCTCAAAAACGGACAAACCCTTCACCTCCTTCCGGATTAAACACCTACATGGTCATGCCACCGTCCACGACAATTACCTGGCCGGTAATGTAACTGGCGGCCTCGCTGGCCAGAAAAACCACCACCCGGGCTACCTCCTCCGGTTGTCCGAAACGCCCCAGGGCAATCTGCGCCAACATCTTTTCTTTCTGCACTTCCGGTAACCCGGCGGTCATCTCGGTGGCAATAAAGCCCGGGGCCACTGCATTGACAGTGATGTTTCGGGAACCCAGTTCCCGCGCCACCGACTTAGTAAAAGCAATGAGTCCACCCTTGCTGGCGGCATAATTGGTCTGACCGGCGTTGCCCATGATCCCCGCCACCGAACTGATGTTGATGATCCGGCCCCACCTAGTTTTCAGCATAACCCGGACCGCCGCCCTGACGCAGTTAAAAGCCCCTTTTAAATTGACCGCCAGAACATTATCCCAGTCATCGTCACGCAACAGCATCACCAGGTTGTCGCGCGTGATCCCGGCGTTGTTGACCAGGATATCGATTCCGCCCAATTGTTTTTGGGCAAACTGAACCATGGCCGTTGCCTCGGCGGGGTCGGCAACGTTAGCCCGGTAGGGAAAGGCCTGCCGGCCCATGCTTTTAATCCCTTCGGCCACTTCTTCGGCTGCCCGGGATTCTTTTGTATAATTTACAACCACATGCGCGCCGGCGCCGGCCAGGCCCAAGGCAACGGCCCGGCCGATGCCCCGGGATGCCCCGGTAACCAGGGCTCTTTTGCCGTTAAGTACCATTTTAACTAACCTCCCCACAATGCGCAAGGGCTTTTTCTAAAGACTCCGGGTCTTCTACATTTCCTGCCGCCGCCTGCCGGTTTATTTTCCTGAGCAGGCCCGTCAGCACGTTGCCGGGCCCCACTTCCAGAAAAATGTTCACGCTGTCTTTAAGCAGGCGATGCATGCTTTGCTCCCACCGGACCGGGCTGAAGATCTGTTCGACCAGCAATTTCCGGATTTCTTCGCCATTTCTAACATAATCGGCAGTCACGTTGGCCACCACCGGTACTTTCGGATCGACGAGAACTGTACCGGCCAGATCGGCTGCCAGCTTTTCGGCGGCCGGGCGCATCAAGCGGGAATGAAAAGGAGCGCTTACGGCAAGCGGCACGCATCTTTTTGCGCCCGCCGCTTTGGCGAGCCTGCTTGCCTTGGCCAGCGCTTTCATTTCGCCGGCAATGACTACCTGGCCCGGGCAGTTAAAGTTGGCCACTTCGCATAAATAACCTTTTTCGGCCACTTCCCGGCAGATCCCGGATACCGCCTCCCCATCTAGACCCAAGACGGCCACCATTCCGCCTTCTCCCAAGGGAACCGCTTCTTGCATGTATTGTCCCCGCTTGCGCACCAGCAGAAGCGCATCCCGAAAAGCAAGTGCGCCGGCGGCCACCAAAGCGCTGTATTCCCCCAGACTGTGCCCGGCAACGGCGGCGGGACGCACCCCCTTTTCCTGCAACACCCGCAGGCAGGCCACGCTTACAGTAAGAATGGCCGGTTGCGCATTAATCGTTTTTTGTAATTCTTCCGCCGGCCCCTCAATACATAAACGGGAAAGGGGGAAGCCCAGAACTTCGTCCGCCTGCCGGAATATTTCCCGGGCCGCGGGGTATTGCGCGTACATTTTCTGCCCCATGCCGGCATATTGCGAGCCCTGCCCGGGAAAAATAAAGGCTATTTTCATCGGGCAACCACCAGGCGGCTGGCGGCGCTTAAAATTTCCGCGGCGCCCTGCACCACTTCCAGGATGATTTCCCTGGCCGGCTGGACCTTGCTCACCATGGCGGATACCTGCCCGGCCATCACGGAACCGTACTCCGTGTCGCCGTCCTGCATGGCTGCCCGCAGGCGTCCGACGCCCAGTTTTTCCAATTCCTCCGGCGGGGCGCAGCGCGCTTCCAGTTCCTCGAACTGCCTGGCCAGTTTGTTGCGCAGCACCCGCACCGGGTGGCCCGCCGGACGGCCGGTAATCACCGTGTCCCGGTCTTTGGCTTTGATGATCATTTCTTTGATCCGGGGGTGAATAGTACACTCGCTTGCACACATAAAGCGGGTGCCCATCTGCACCCCGCTGGCGCCAAGGCACAAGGCCGCCGCCAGCCCCCGGCCGTCACAAATCCCGCCAGCGGCAATAACCGGGATACTCACTGCTTCAACCACCTGCGGAACCAGAACCATGGTGGTCAGGTCGCCGACGTGCCCCCCGCTTTCCAGACCTTCGGCGATCAGCGCGTCCACCCCCGTCCGCGCCAGCCTTCTGGCCAGCGCAACGGAAGAGACCACCGGAATTACCTTTGTACCGGTTTCTTTTAAGGCGGGTACGTACTTGCCGGGATTCCCCGCACCGGTGGTGAGCACCGGAACCTTCTCGCTAATAATGACCCGCATAACTTCTTCAACATGCGGCGAAAGGAGCATTACATTTACCCCGAAGGGCTTACTGGTGAATTGCCTTACCAGTTTGACCTGTTCCAAAACCCAGTCAGCCGTCGCTGTGCCGGTGCCAATAATTCCCAGACCACCCGCTTCACTGACGGCGGCCGCCAGGTTGGCTTCCGATACCCAGGCCATGCCCCCCTGCAGAACAGGGTATTCAATACCCAAAAGACTACATAACTCAGTCTTTATGATAATGATGCAACTCCCTTCTCTTTTCGGTAATCATACCACCGCACGGCCATCGCCCCCCAGGTGAGGCCGGCGCCAAACCCGGCCATGACCAGATTATCCCCATCTTGAATGTTCCCTCCCGCCAAAGCCTCGTATAAAGCCAGGGGAATCGTTGCCGCGGAGGTATTCCCGTAACGGTCGATATTCATGACTACCTTTTCCATCGGCAAACGCAAGCGCTTGGCCGCCGCTTCGATAATCCTGGCGTTGGCCTGGTGGGGGATCAAGTAATCCAGATCCTCCCGGGCGAGGTTGGCCTCCGCAAGCACCTTTAAACAACCTTCTTCCAGAACCTTGACGGCAAATTTAAATACATCCCGCCCGTTCATGTGGACGTAGTGCAGGCCCTTCGCCACCGTTTCGGGAGAAGAGGGCAGGCGCGACATGCCCGCGGGTATCGTGATCAAAGGGCCTCCGGAACCTTCTGAACGCAGGTGGTAGGACAGGATCCCGTAGCCGGCGGGAACCTCCCCGACCACCACGGCACCGGCGCCGTCGCCAAACAAAACGCAGGTGTTTCGGTCCCGCCAGTTAATTATCCTGGACATACACTCGGCGCCAATAACCAGGACGTATTTGTAAAATCCCGTCGCAACAAAGCTATTGGCGATCGTCAGCGCATATAAAAAAGACGTGCAACCGGCCTGCACATCAAAAGCCCCCGCTTTGCGCGCCCCCAACCTGTCCTGAACCAGGCAGGCGGTGGCCGGGAAAAACATATCCGGTGTGTTGGTGGCTACAATAATTAAATCCAGTTCCTCACTGCCGACCCCGGCGTCGGTCAACGCCGCATCGGCAGCGAAGCAAGCCAGGTCGGAAGTGGCCATCTCGTCGGCAACAATGCGCCGTTCCCGGATCCCCGTCCGATTGACAATCCATTCATCACTTGTTTCCACCATTTTTTCGAGGTCCTGGTTTGTCAGGACTCGCTCGGGCAAGTATACACCGATCCCCCGGATGCCGCCCTGTTTAACCTCGCCGCTCAAATTTTACCCACCTTCTGAGTTAGATTTTGCTGGATGCATTTCTTAATGGCCAGGACAAGGTTATTTTGCACAGCTTCCCGCCCTACCCGAATGGCGTTACGGATGGCCCGCGCCTGGGATCTTCCGTGACAGATAATCACTATTCCATTCAGCCCCAAAAGCGGCGCCCCGCCGTATTCAGCATAGTCCAGCTTCCGCCAGAAACTGCGCAGGGCGGGCATGAGCATGGCCATCCCGACTTTGGCGGAGAAGCTCCGGCGGATTTCGTCCCTGGCCATGTCCAGCAACGCTGTAACCATTCCTTCGCCGGCTTTTAAAACTATATTCCCGGTAAAACCGTCGCAGACGACCACGTCGGCTGTACCCTCATAGATGTCGCGGCCTTCCACGTTTCCGATAAAATCAATACTGGCCTGCTGCAAAAGCTGGTAAGTTGCCAGGGTAAGTTCGTTACCCTTGGTTTCCTCTTCGCCGATGCTGAGCAATCCCACTTTTGGCCGGCCGACACCAAGGATTTCTTTCATGTACAGATAGCCCATGATGCCGAATTGCAGAAGATGAAAGGGCTTGCAATCCACGTTGGCGCCGGCGTCCAACAGCAAAGTTCCCCCCTTTTTATTAGGAATCACGGTCGCGATTGCCGGACGGTCAATTCCCGGGATGGCACCGAGCATCAAAACGCCGGCCGCCATCACCGCGCCGGTGTTGCCGGCGGAAACGACGGCGTCCGCCTCCCCTTCCTTAACCAGCTGGACTGCTCTGACGATGGAAGAATTTTTTTTCCGCCGGACGGCCACTACGGGGGACTCCCGCATGGAAATTACCTCGGGGGCGTGGACAACGCTTACCAATTTACTTTTGGAGACGCCTATCTCCTGCCGGAGAAGATCCTCATCTCCGACCAGAATTACTTCCTGGTTAAACTGCCGGACAGCTTCCAGAGCGCCCTTGACGATCTCTTTGGGCGCGTTATCACCACCCATGGCATCGACAGCGATTTTCAAAACAACTGGTTCCCCCTCACGCAATGGCAAATACCAAAAACTTTCCCTGGAAGATCGTCTCGTCGCGCACTTTCGAAGTCACGCGCACAATATATTTATTGCCCTTTTTTCTGCTGACGTAAGCCCTGGCCACAATTCTTTCCCCCTGGTAGACAGGGCGTTTAAAACTTATTTTGGCCGTTCCGGTAAGGGCAACCTGGGTATCAATCAGGGCTACGGCCAGGCAATTGGCCTGGGCAAAAATATAGTGGCCGCGGGCGACCGTGCTGTTTTTGGAGGTCATTTCCCCGGAAACTGTCAGCACCGAAACCCCCTGCCGCCCGAGCTCCAGATCTACCAGTTCCCCCACCCAGTCATCCCTTTGCAGAGTTCTTACCTGGCCGTAAACGCCTCTGGCCACGTCCTTGATTCTTTCCCGCAACTCCGGTATGCGCAACTCCCAGCGATCGAGACGAACGGTCTGAATGCTTACTCCGAGGATCTGGGCCAGATCTTCGTCCGTCAAAAACGGGTTGCCCGCCAGGTACCTGGACAATAATTTTTGGCGTTCCACTTTTCCCGCACTCCACCTGGACATAACCTTCACCTGTGGGAATATTTTCTTTAGTACCAGGTACTAAAGCTAAGTATAAATGGTATTCCAGAAAAATGCAACTGGTTGCAAAAAATTTTTCCCCTGCAAAGGCGAGACTTTTTCCAAAAACAAAAAAGCCCGCCGGAACTCGGGGGAAGATAAAGAAAGCAACTGGCCAAAAGCTGGGCGGCAACGCCCTATAAACCTTTGGCAAGTTTTTCCGATCTGTCTGCTAAAACACCGCTTATGCTTTGGTGGCTTTTTCTACCTCTCTCTCCTTATAATAACCACACGCGGGGCATACCCGGTGAGGCATGAATAATTGCCGGCAGTGTGGGCAGCGGACCAGAGTAGGGGCAGCAATTTTTAAATTGGCCCGGCGCTGACGCTTGCGTTGTTTGGAAACCCTCCTTTTTGGGACGCCCACTTATTCCACCCCCTTTATCAAGGTTAATTTCAACCTGGATCATTAAATAAAAAATCACGTAAGCAAAAAGAAGCAACAATTAATTCAAAGCATTATTTCGCTCCTGGCAAAACGGACGGCAAGCCGGTGGTTTCTCATTCTTTATGGTGGAAACGAACGGTCTCCATGAGCAACTCCCTCCGGCTTTTTCTTTACCCGGGAGCGTCTGCCTGCGGGTTTATTTTAAAAGATCCCCCAGTACGGCCAGCCGCGGGTCAACATTTTTTTGCCGGCACTGGCAGTCGGCCACGTTCAAATTCTTCCCGCAGTACGGACAAAATCCGCGGCAATCTTCGCGACAAACAGCTTTCATGGGAACTTCCAGCATAAGTGTTTTGATTATCTCGGGCTCGCAATTGATGACCGGGCCGGTAAAGAAAATCCAGTCTTCTTGCCCGTTTCCGGCGAAATAATAAACTTCCTCGAAAGGAGCGGCCAACTGAAAATGAAAAGGCTCCAGGCAGCGTGCGCAGTTAAGCCGCACGGTTGCTTCCACCGTTCCCCTGGCTAAAATGGTGGCCTCGGTACTGGTTAATTCCAAAGCCACCTTTACCGGGCCGGTGAACTCTATTTTTTCGGCGCCTTCCCCGATTGGGGGAAGAGAGCCGGCAAGTTGCAGGTTCACAACCTCACCCGGGTTTTCTTTCAAAAAACTGACGTCCACCTGGAACACAAGAGACACCCCACCAATCGTCGAACACCTATTCAACGACACCCATTATATAGAAGCCGCTTGCGCTTGTCAAGTTAAAACCCCCTCCCCGAAACTTTTTGGGTTTCGTCCCCGATGAATAAAATGCATAAAATTTAGTTAAAATAGAGATAAAAACTAAGCACAGGAGGATGGAAAGAGTGTCTCGGTATGGTTGGATCGGTATTATTCTAGGCATCTGGTTAATCATTGCACCCTTTGTTTTGAGGTACCAAAACGTTACCTTCGCCATGTGGAATGATATCGTCCTCGGCGTCCTGGTAGCCGTCAGCTCTTACCTGCTCAGCACCGATTTGCGCAGGGCCGGTGTGGGCGGCGGAACGGAAAACAGGTAAAAGATAAGCAAACGAAGCAACCGGAAAAAAAGAAGTCAAAATAAAGGAATTGGCGCAAAACCAATTCCTTTATTTTCTGGCTAAAGAAGTTAACCCTGAGGCTTCAGGCGCCTGCCTTTCCTTCCCCCTCTTTAAACCAGAGGTTCCGCAAATCAGCTGTTTTCAGGGCGTTTAAAAATCTTTCGCGAAAATCCGGGTAAAGCCCTACCAGATGACCGACCACCCGCTTGACTTCTTCCCGCCTGGTCAACCCGTTGACCGGGCAGGGGTTGGCGATCACGGGCAAACTAAGTTCCCTGGTCAAACGCCGGATATGTTCCTGAAAAAGGTAGACAAGCGGCCGGATCATGGTCAGGCCGGTGCGGTCCAGATAAGTATTGGGCGCAAAGGTGCGGAACTGGCCATTGTAAAATAAGCTCATGAAAAAGGTTTCAATAGCGTCGTCCAGATGATGCCCCAGGGCCACCTTATTGCAACCCAGCTCGAGGGCGGTATTGTTCAACACCCCCCGCCGCAAATTTGAACACAGTGCGCAGGGATTTTTTTCCTGCCGGACGGCAAAGACTATCTCCCCGATATCGGAGGGCTTATAGTAAAAAGGCACCTGCAGCTTTTCGCAAAACTCCCGCAACGTGTTAACCTCGACCTGCCAGCCCAGATCAATGTAAATCCCGTGCAAATTAAACTTTACGGGGGAGACCCGCAAGACGTGGGTCAAGGCGTACAAAAGGGTCGTGCTGTCCTTCCCGCCGGAAAGGGCAACCGCAATCCTGTCGCCGCTTTGGACCATGTTGTAATCGACCATTGCCTGTTTTACCCTGGTGAGCGCCCAACTCTGAAAGTATTTGCCCAAACAGATCTCCCCTCAAAAGAACTCAGGACGTTGTGTTTCCCAAAGTCGCCAAATGTCCCCTGGACCTGGAAACCTGGTATTTTATACCCGACCGGCTATATTTTATTAAGTTCTTTCCACTTCTCGACGTCCTTTTTCGTCTCCGCGGGCCGGCCAAAGAAGATTACCGCCCCCAGCAAAAACAGGATCAGGGCCCAGCCGGTTACTGCCGGCTGCCAGCCTCCGGCCAGAAAACCCCGCCCTGCGCCGAAAACCAGCGCGGTTAACCCCAGACCCACCCCGGCCATTACGTAATCGGCCACACCTAATAAGAACAGCAAACCAATCATAACCAGACAAGGCGATAATACGCCCGGCAGCCCGGCCGGGTTAAACAGCAAGCGGCCTATTTCCAGCATCAAGCCGGCCGGGACCAGGTATTTACCCGGCAAAGCCATTTTGCTGAACCACTTATATTTTTCCATGGCCAGCGCATAAAAATCTATGAGCAGAAAGAGTATTTCTTTAACGCCCCACAATTTTTGCCACCCATTCAAAGTAGGCGTGAGCACCGGCAGGGAGTCAAGTTTATGCTTCCGTTCGGGGTAAAGCCGGGCCAGCAGTTCGGGAATTAAAGACATGCCGCCCGCAGCTGCCCAAAACGGCCACGACGAAAAATCTTTCGGGCTGCTAAAGTGCAGCACCGCCAGGTAAACCACAGCAAACAACAGGGAATGGAAGGTTCGCCAATGGGCGCTCCATAAAGGCAAAAAGCATAACCAGATTGCGGGCGTGAGCAAGGCGGCCAAAAGAAAAGGCAAAGCCCAAGACACGAAAAGAGCAGTCAAAATTGCCCAGGCGATCGTGATCCCCCAGGCCCGGGCGGACCGGTGGTAAGTGGCAAAAAAGCGCGCGCCCGAAAACAAGTAATAGACGCCGGCGATTGTTAAAGACACAAGAACATAGCCGGCGGCCGGTTTCAAAGACGCCAGAACACCGTGGCCATTCCCCAGCGCAGGAACCGAAAAGCCGGCGAAAACGCCAAACAAAAAGGCCCAGCGGTGAAGGTAACCCACCCGGTAAGCGGTATAAAGGGCGATTGCCAATCCAATCAGCGGATAGGCCCAATATTCCTGGATAAAATCCCCCGCGATGCCGGCCAAAAAACCTTCCCCGAAGGCAACGGGCCAGTAACGACCCAGGTAACGCCCGCCGGATACTTTCACCGGTTGATCCATTCCATGCAAACCCCCTGCTCTATCTAAGCCGCAATCTTACTGTCCACCAGCAAGAGAAGCCTAAAAAATTTTCGCTGTTTAAGCAATATATTCCTGCCCGAAAAAAGGTTTGACAAGAAATTTCTTAATGATAAAATAACGATAAGACCCCCTCGGCAAAAGACCATTTTAATCCCGTTTAAAAAGAACAGCGGCTCCATAAAGGAAGGTGAACAAGTAGTGATCCTCGTCAACGTAAAAGGGGTTGCTTATGATGTATCGGGCAATCCAATCATCCTGCTTACCGACCAGGAAGAAGAAAGAGTGTTGCCGATCTGGGTTGGCCTGCTGGAAGCTCACTCCATTGCCATCGCCTTGGAAAATGTGGTCATGCCCAGGCCGTTAACCCATGACCTGCTCCGCAATATTTGCGAACAGTTAGGGGCCAGAATTGCGCGCGTAGTAATCACTGATTTAAAAGAAAACACTTTCTATGCCGAAATTCACTTACACCTGAAAGATCAGGAAATGGTCATCGACTCCCGGCCCAGCGACGCCGTCGCCCTGGCTTTACGCACCGATGCGCCGGTATTTTTAACGGAAAAATTAACCTCCCAGATGTTAGCAATCAAAGATTTAGTTGATGAAGAAACGCTTGAAGAGCTTAAAAAAACAAAAGAAGACCTTTTGAAAGAATACAAAAAAACATTGCATTAAACAAAAAGCCTTCCTCAACTGCAGTTATTCTTCCCGCTCTTTCCCCCTCGCCACCAGCTTCGCCTTGACGACGGGAAAACAGTCTAAATCGGGATATAACCCGATGGCAACGGCCGACTCGAGGTGTCACCCCGCCTTCCGCAACAGATTGCCACAGAAAAAATACTTGACAAGCGAAACGGCGGGTGTTAAATTAAGTTAGACAACCAAATAACCGTGCTCTTATCCAGAGCGGTGGAGGGACTGGCCCAATGAAACCCGGCAACCGCCTTATCAAAAATAAGGAATGGTGCCAATTCCTGCAGAAGAGTGGAATCTTCTGACAGATAAGAGGATGCCAAGATCAAGCGGGCCTCTTCTATGTTGGAAGGGGCCCTTTAACGTCTGGAGCAGAGCACAAAAAAACAGCTGGAGGGGATTGCCGATGAGCTTTCTAAAGACTTACGCCGAAATCAACGCCAAAATCAAAACCGGTAAAGCTGTCGTGGTCACTGCCGAAGAACTGATTGCCCTGGCTGAAGAAAAGGGGCTGGCCAGGGCGGCCCGGGAAGTAGATGTGGTCACCACCGGCACGTTCGCCCCTATGTGCTCTTCAGGCGTTTTCTTAAACTTTGGCCACTCCGCCCCAAGAATTAAAATGCACCGGGTCTGGCTAAACGACGTACCTGCCTATACGGGCGTTGCCGCCGTGGACGCCTACCTGGGCGCTACCGAAGTTCCCGAAAACGATCCGCTTAACCGCAACCATCCCGGCGAGTTTCGTTACGGCGGCGGACACGTCATTCAAGAACTGGTTGAGCGGAAGCCGATCCGGTTGAAGGCCACAGCTTACGGGACGGATTGCTACCCGCGGCGGGAACTGGAAACCGTCATTACTTTAAACGATATCAACGAAGCGATCTTGTTTAATCCGCGCAATGCTTACCAGAACTACAACTGCGCGGTTAACTTGAGCTCCCGGACAATTTATACCTACATGGGGGTGCTTAAACCAAACCTTGGCAACGCTCACTACTCAACTTCGGGCCAGCTAAGCCCTCTCCTTAAGGACCCGCATTTCCAAACAATCGGGATCGGCACCAGGATCTTTTTAGGCGGCGGCATCGGTTACGTGGCCTGGAACGGCACCCAGCACTTCCCCGCCATCCAGAAAGACGAAACGGGGCGGGAGCTGGGCCCGGCGGGCGGAACCCTGGCGGTAATCGGCGATCTCAAGCAAATGAGCGCCAGGTGGTTAAGAGGAACCAGCTACCTGGGGTACGGGGCAACCTTAAGTGTGGGCATCGGGGTCCCCATCCCCATTTTAAACGAAGAAATCGCTTGCTACGCCGCGGCAAAGGACAGCGATTTATACGCCCCGATTGTCGATTACGGAGAGGCCTACCCCAATAGAATTCCGGGCAATCTCGGCTACGTGAGCTACGCCGAACTCAAAGCGGGCAAAATTACCGTTCTGGGCAAAGAGGTGCCCACCGCCCCTCTTTCCAGCTACCCGCTGGCCAGGGAGATCGCGCAAATCCTTAAAAACTGGATTCAGGAGGGAAAATTCCTGTTAACCGAACCGGTCCAATTGCTCCCGTCGCCAGCGGACGGAATAAAGGCCAAGGTGCTCTAACATTATTGCAAGGAGGTCGGACAAAATGGCGCCGAAAAGGATTTTCCTGCGCTTTAGCGCCGATAAATCGGACCAACCGATCATTTACCGCCTGGTCAAAGATTACGACCTGATCATCAACATCCTTAAGGCCAACGTCAACCCCCAAAAAGAAGGCACCATGGTGCTGGAAATAACGGGCGAACGATACAACGAAGGCCTTGACTACCTGCGGCGGCAGGGGGTCACCGTGCAGCCCTTAATCGAAGGAATTACCCGCAACGAGGAACGCTGCACCATGTGCGGTGCCTGCACAGCTATCTGTCCTACCGGCGCCCTTTACATAGAAAGGCCGGGGATGGAGGTACACTTTAAAGAAGACAACTGCATAGTCTGCCAGCTCTGCACTAAGGCCTGTCCCATGCGGGCAATGGAGGTCCAGTTTTAACTTTGCTTTACAGCGAGCGCACTTACCGCCAGCGACACCGCCAGGACGACTTAATCCATTTCCAGGTGGTCGTAAAAGAAACCGACCTGGACATTGCCGTTCGCAAAGAACGGTTTTCGGAAAATCTGGCGGCCATTGCGGAAAAAACGGTAAAAAAATGCCGACAACCGCTTGAGGAATACATCCAGCAGGATCCGGCATTTGTTCACGCGCTGACGCCTTACGAAGTGCCCCCCACCGCGCCGCCGATCGTTCAGGATATGGCCCGGGCGGCCGGTGCGGCCGGGGTCGGACCGATGGCCGCGGTGGCAGGGGCGATTGCCGACTGTGTGGGGTACGCCCTGGCCAGGTACAGCAAAGACGTCATTGTCGAAAACGGCGGCGATATCTTCTTGCGCACCAGCCGCGTAAGACGCATTGGTATTTTCGCCGGGAAATCCCCTTTAAGTTACCGGCTGGCAATAGAAATAAAGCCGGGCTTCGGCCCTTTAGGGATCTGCACTTCTTCGGGAACAGTGGGCCACTCCTTAAGTTTCGGCAAGGCCGACGCCGCAATCATTCTTTCTCCTTCCGCCGCCCTGGCGGATGCCGTGGCCACCGCCGCCGCCAACCTGGTGCAAAGCAAAACAGATGTCCAGGCCGCCGTTGACTTTGCCTTAAGCATTCCAGGAGTTACCGGGGCCGTGGCAATCAAGGACGATTTTCTCGCCGTCCGGGGGCAGGTGAAACTGGTTCCCTTCAACCAAAATATAACCCGATAACAGTCAGCTGCCCGTTTCGAGGGAAGCGCCCGGCAACGAAAGGGCCTTCTTCTCTTTTTTGCGCCTTTGCGCCTGGGCACTGTGCCTGCTTTAAGCTAATGCACCCGCTTCTCGTACCCGGCCCATTCTTTTTCCCGCAGCTTATATTTCATAATTTTTCCTGTGGATGTCTTGGGCAACTCGCCAAACTCAACGGCTTTGGGCACCTTAAAGCGGGCGATGCGCTCCCTGCAGAAATTAACGATGTCCTCCGCGGTGGGATTGGTTCCCGGCTTGGGCACCACAAAGGCTTTGGGCACTTCTCCCCACTTCGGATCGGGAACGGCGATTACCGCCACCTCCAGTACATCCGGATGCTGATAGATGCAATTCTCTACCTCTACCGTAGATATATTTTCACCGCCGCTGATGATGATGTCCTTCATCCGGTCTTTAATCTCCGCGTAGCCGTCGGGGTGCACCACAGCCAGGTCCCCGCTGTGGAACCAGCCGCCGCGGAAGGCTTCGTCCGTTTCCTTGGGTTGCTTGTAATACCCCAGCATCACGTTGTTACCGCGCATCACGATCTCCCCCATGGTCTGTCCGTCGTGCGGGACCGGCTTCATGGAAGCGGGCTCCACCACGTCCATAAACTCGGCGTGGACGTAGGGTACACCCTGGCGCGCCTTGATGGTTGCCTTTTCATCCCCGGAAAGCCCATCCCAGCGGGGGTGCCACTCGCAAATACTGTGCGGGCCGTAAACCTCGGTCAGACCGTAAACGTGCGTTACCTGCGCGCCGATGCTTTCCATATTCTTGATCACGGTCGGGGACGGCGGCGCCCCGGCGGTAACCACATTTAACTTCCTTTTCATTTTACACTCTTTTGCCCGGGGGTAGGAGGACATGGCGATCAGCACCGTCGGCGCGGCGCAAAGATGGCTTACGCCTTCTTGCTCAATTAAGCGGTAAATTTCTTCCGGCACCACCTTGCGCAGGCAGACGTGCGTGCCGCCCACCGCGGTAACCCCCCAGGTAAAACACCAGCCGTTACAGTGGAACATGGGCAGAGTCCATAGATACACCGAAGAAGAATCCATTTTATGTTCCAAAGCCTCGCCGAGGGCGTTGAGATAGGCGCCCCGGTGGTGATACATCACCCCTTTGGGCAAACCCGTCGTCCCGCTGGTGTAATTTATGGTGATAATTTCCATTTCATCCTCCACTGGGCTGGGGAGCGGCTCGGGCGCGCCGGCAGCCAAAAATTCCTCGTATTCCGGGCCATCCAAAGGACGGTCGGCGCTGACGTCACAGATATTGACAAAAGTTTTCACTCCGGGAATTTCGTCTTTAATGGACGCGATTAAGTGGGCAAATTCGTTATCGACAAATAAAGCCTTCGCTTCCGAATGGTTTAAAATATAGGCAATTTCTCTGGAAGATAACCGGATATTGATCGCCACCAGGGCGGCGCCGGCCAGCGGGACCCCGTAGTGGGCTTCCAGCAAAGGAGGAAGGTTGGGGCTGATGAAGGCCACCTTGTCTCCTTTTGCGACCCCGGCCTTTTTTAAAGCGCCGGCCAGGCGGTTGACCCGCTCGAAAAAATGGGTGTAGGAATAACGTTTCTCCCCGTGCACGACTGCTGTTTTTTCGCGAAATACAAAGGCGCTGCGGCTGAGAAAGCTCAAGGGGGTAAGTGGCTCGGAATAAACGTTCCGCATTAAAAAACCTTCACTCCTTAGTTAATTTTTTATAAAGTCTGCTTTTAGTGATGTTTTTCTCTTTTTGCTGCCCACCCCCCCCTCTTTTTAAACCTTGCCTGACCTTTCCTGGTTAATTCGCCGTTAACCTGATAAATCCTCCCGAAACAGCGATATTCCGCGCAATATTATCAACCGCTTTTCCTACGTTAACCGGCGGGTTCGTCTAAGGTAAAGAAAAATAAAGATTAAAACAAGCATGCCGCCGGCGGCCAACGGCAGCCAGGAGCGGGTGAGGGATAATAAATAGCCCCAGCTATGGCCGAAAAAAATACCCAGGCTTAAATTAAAGGAGGACCAGAAAAGTGTAAAAAGAAAATTATAACCAATAAATTTCCAGAATTTTAAACCACTCAACCCGGCTATGTAAGGAGTAAGGTTGCTGATCATCGGCACAAAGCGGCCAAAAATAATGAAGGCGGCGGACGACTCCTTCAGCCATTGCCGGGCCTGCTCGAGCCGGTCCGGAGTAACCCGCAAGTACTTGCTGAAGCGCACCAGAAACGGCTCACCCACGCACCGGCCGATAAAAAAAGCGATGCTGGCGCCGAGGTTAAATCCCAGGATGATAGCAACCAGGACGGCAAAAAAATTAAGCCTTCCCTGGTTAACTAAAAACCCCGCCAGGATAACCATTAAACCGCCCGGAAAGGGAATCCCCATGGCTTCGATAATCACACCCAACAAAAGCCCGCCGGTCCCTAGTGCGCCGAGGTAACCAATCACCCACTCTTTCATTTATTATTTGACCTCCTGAGCTTAGGATGCCCAGGAGAACCTTCACTATAGCGAAGTTTTGTAGCCAAATCCGCTTTTTTAACGGTGACTATTTGATTGGTTTTCACTTTTTCGAACTTCGCACCCCGGACTTCCCACCTCGAGCTAGAGGGCGCGGGCCGCTCCCCGATAAACCAGGCCGCGCCGCCCGTCCACGGTCACCACCTCGCCGTCCGCAAAAAGGGAAGTTGCGGCGTCTACGCCGACAATTATCGGAATGCCGAATTCCAGGCCGACAAGCACGGCGTGGGAAGTAAGTCCGCCTACCTCGGTAATTACGGCGGCGCATTTTTCCATCACCGGGACAAAGTCGGCGTCCGTCGCCTGGGTGACCAGAATATCTCCGGGTTGAATCTTGCCTTGCGCCTCCCGGAGCGTGCGGCAAACCTTTACCTGCCCCGTAACGGTTCGCTGCCCCACCCCGGCCCCCCGGGCAAGAATGTCGCCGACAACATGCACCTTCAGTAAATTGGTGGTGCCGCGCATCCCCACTGGCACACCGGCCGTAATCACAACCAGGTCGCCGGGCTTGACCATCCCGGCGGCCAGCGAAATCTCAATTGCCGAAGCAATCATACTGTCCGTATCTTTAATCGGCGCGATTAACAAAGGCTGCACACCCCACACCAGGGCAAGCTTCCGTAAAACTTTCATTTCCGGGGTAACGGCAATGATGGGCGCCCGCGGCCTGTATTTGCTGACCATTCTCGCGGTGTAACCAGTCTGCGTGGAGGTAATAATGGCGGCGGCGCCCAGGTCCTGTGCGGCGGCGCAGGTGGCGTGGCTGATGGCGTCCGTTACCGTGCGGGCAGGGCTTTTGCCTGCCCGCTCCAGAATCTCCGCATAGGGCAAAGAAACTTCCACCCGGACGGCAATCCTGGCCATGACCTCGACCGCCTCGACGGGGTACTTCCCGATGGCGGTTTCCCCGGAAAGCATCACCGCGTCCGTACCGTCTAAAATGGCGTTGGCCACGTCGCTGGCTTCAGCCCTGCTGGGGCGGGGGTTATGAATCATTGATTCGAGCATCTGGGTAGCTGTAATCACCGGTTTGCCCGCGTGGTTGCACTTTTTGATAATCATTTTTTGGACCAGGGGAACTTCTTCAACCGGAATGCCCACCCCCAGGTCACCCCTGGCCACCATAACGCCGTCGGCAACGGCAATAATTTCATCGAGGTTATTCACCCCTTCCCGGCTTTCAATTTTCGCGACCACATCCAGTCCGGCGCCCGCCTCGGCAAGGATCTGCCGAACCGCCAGCACATCGGCGGCCCGGCGCACAAAAGAAACGGCCAGGATGTCCACGTTGCGCTCAATGCCGAAAAAAATATCTTCCCGATCCTGCTCCGTTACGGCGGGCAGGTCAAGTGCCGCATCCGGCACATTAACCCCTTTGTGGCTGGTTACCTCACCGCCGTGGATAACCTCGCATTCTATTTCGTCGCCCCGAACCGAGATTACCTTCAGCTCAATCAAACCGTCCGCGATCAAAATGGTGTTCCCCGGCACAACCTGCCGGGGTAAATCCTTAAACAAAACCGGCAGCCGGACGGCGTTCCCCCTTTCCTTCCCGGCGGCCAAAATTACCTTCTGCCCGGCCTTCAGCATAACCGGCTCCTCCAAAACGCCCAGGCGAACCTCCGGCCCTTTCGTGTCCAGCAACAGGGCGATGTTTTTACCTGCCCTGGCGGCTGCCTCCCGGATTAAATCAATCCGCCTGGCGTGTTCTTCGTAGGTGCCGTGGGAAAAATTAAGCCGGGCTACGTTCATGCCGGCATGCATCATCTTGACCAGAATGTCCACGCTATCGCTTGCGGGCCCGATGGTACAGACAATCTTGGTACGCTTCACCATGCAACCCCCTCTCAAATCGATAAGATGCCGGCCAGGTCGTATAAAGCCATGTTGACGTTTTTCCTTCTGTTCAGCACCCGCTCCAGGTCAACAGCCACCACCTGCCCGGCCACATAGCCGGCCATTTGATTGCTTCCGCCCTTAATCAGCCACTCCACTGCTTGCGCGCCCAACATGCTGGCCAGGATGCGGTCGAACGCCGTCGGGCTACCCCCCCGCTGCAGGTGGCCCAGGATGGTCACTTTCGTGTCCAAACCGGTGCGTTCCCTTATTTCCCGGGCAATCTCCACCCCGTTGGCCGCACCTTCCGCCACCACGATAATACTGTGGGGACTCCCTTTCCGGTAGCTGCGTTCGAGGCGGGCACAAATTTCCTCCAGGCTGAAAGGGCGCTCGGGGATGATAATTGATTCCGCACCTCCCGCCAGGCCGGCGCTTAAAGCGATAAAACCCGTATCCCGGCCCATTACTTCAACGACAAAAGTCCGTTCGTGAGAGGTTGCCGTATCCCTGATTTTGTTAATCGCTTCCACCACCGTATTCACTGCCGTATCAAAGCCAATGGAATAATCAGTGCCGCTGATGTCGTTGTCGATGGTTCCCGGAATGCATATTACCGGCAGACCGTGCTCCTGGCTGAAAATCCGGGCTCCCTGAAAGGAGCCGCCGCCCCCGATCACCACCAAACCCTGGATGCCGAAACGATCCACATTTTCTTTAGCCATCTTCCTGCCTTCGGGCGTTTTAAATTTTTCGCAGCGGGCCGTCCGCAAAATGGTTCCCCCCCGGTGGACGATATCCGCCACGCTGTACAAATTCAAGGGGGCGATATCGGCTTCGATAAAACCGCTAAACCCCCTTTTGACGCCTAAAACCTCCAGGCCGTGGTAAATCGCTTTGCGCACCACCGCCCGGATCGCCGCGTTCATTCCGGGGGCATCCCCCCCGCTGGTCAAGACAGCAATCTTCTGCATACGGCTCCCACCGCAACTTCAGTCCTCTATTGTGCCCTTTGTGCTCTCTGTGGCTTACTACTTAATTTGCGTGAAGTTCTCTTAAATATGCATGATCGATATTGCGGAATTTTGCAAAGCGCCGGCGCAACAGCTCTTCCTCCGCCACTCCGGAAAGTTCGCTTAAATGTCTTGTCAGTGCTTCCTTGAGATAAGCGGCAGCCAGGGCGGGGTTGCGGTGGGCGCCGCCCGGCGGCTCGGGAATCACCTCTTCCACTACCCCCAGAGCAAGCAACTCGCCGGCGGTAATTTTCATCCGCTGGGCCGCTTCCGGACAGCGGGCGGGATCGTTCCAGAGGATGGTCGCGTAGGCTTCCGGAGAAATCACCGCAAAGATGGCGTGCTCCTGAATCAAAAGGCGGTCCCCGGCCCCCAACGCCAGCGCCCCGCCGCTCCCCCCTTCACCGACAATGACCGAAATAACCGGTGTCCGCAAACCAAGCATGGTTCGAATGTTCTGGGCAATGGCAACCGCCTGCCCCCTTTCCTCGGCGCCCATTCCGCAGTAGGCCCCGGGTGTGTCGATAAAAGCAAGAACGGGGCGCTTAAATTTTTCAGCCTGCAACATTAAACGCACAGCTTTCCGGTAACCCTCCGGGTGCGCCATGCCAAAATTTCGCTCGATGTTTTCCCTGGTGTCTTTCCCCTTTAAGTTGCCGAGAATTGTCACCGGCCGGCCATTAAAACGGGCGATGCCGCCAATCAGCGCCGGGTCGTCGCCGTACAACCGGTCTCCCCGTAATTCCAAAAAATCGGTAAACAAGTACTTTATGTAAGCAAGCGTGTTCGGGCGCCCGGGGTGGCGGGCCACCAACACTTTTTGCCAGGGGGTAAGGTTTTTATAGATCTTTTCGGTAAGTTCCCGCAAGCGCTTTTCCAGACGGGCTATTTCTCTGTCCAGATCCAGGCCTTTCGCGGTGGCAAAAGAACGCAGTTCATTTATTTTTGCCTCCAATTCTATAATCGGGCGCTCGAAGTCTAAGTTAACCATCTCCCTTTTCCTCCGTGTGGAGGGCAAGAATTTGGGCCAGGGTAGCTTTTAAACGGGAACGGGGCACCACCTGGTCAATAAAACCGTGTCGGCACAAAAACTCCGCCCGCTGGAATCCCTCGGGCAGCTTCTGGCGAATGGTTTGTTCAATCACGCGCGGGCCGGCAAACCCAATGAGCGCCCCGGGTTCGGCCAGGATAATATCTCCCAGAAAGGCAAAGCTGGCACTGACCCCACCTGTGGTGGGATCGGTAAGCACAGAAACATACAAAAGCCCGGCCCGGCTAAAGTCAATTAAGGCGGCGCTGGTCTTCGCCATCTGCAAAAGGGACAGCACCCCTTCCTGCATCCGGGCACCGCCCGATGCAGAAAAGATCACCAGCGGCAGCCGCCTTGCGCAGGCGGTTTCAATTGCCCGTCCAATCTTTTCCCCTACAACGCTGCCCATGCTGGCCATGATAAACCTTATATCCAACGCGGCAACAACCGCCTGGTGACCCATGATTGTCCCCTCGCCAGTCATTACCGCTTCCGTCAACTCCGTCGATTGTCTGGCGGCAAGCAATTTTTCTTTATATTCAGACGCATCGAAGGGGCTTTCGGCGGTCAGGTGCCGGTCGAACTCCCGAAAGCTGCCTCCGTCTAGAATCAACTGGAGTCTTTCCGGCGCCGTCAGGCGAAAATGATAACCACACTGCGGGCAAACTTTCAGGTATTTTTCCAGTTCTTTTGCCAAATGCAGGTGACCGCAACGGGGACATTTTGTCCACAAACCTTTAGCAATAATAGGGAGCACCAACCTTTACAGCGTGTTAATTATTTCTAAAGCCTCGTCAGCCTCTGCTTCCGGCACGAGAATTTCAATTGAACAATTAATACCCTGTTGGGGCTGGCCAATTGCCTTTAACTTGACCAGGATTCCTTCTCCTGATAAAACCAGCCGGATTTTTTCCGCTTCTTTCTTAGTGGGAGCGATATAGACGACAGTCCACATAAAAGAGCCCCCTTTACCCGGATATTCTTCCGCCCTCGCCGGATGCGCTCATCTTTGGTGTGCTTGCAAACACCTTTACCCACGCGCCTTTGTCCCTTTGTGCCTTAAGCGCCTTTGTCCCTAATCTTAATTATATCCATCGTCTGCTTGCTGTTAACACTAGTCATCGTTGCGAACTTTGCCGTGTCTGGTTAAGACCTCGACTTTCCCCCGGATCTTCATTGCCGAAGTATGTTCCGTAAATTGAGCAATCATAACCTCGCCTTTATCCAGCTTTTCTGTGTGGTGAAATTTCGTGTCTTTGCCGCGGGTAAGCCCGATCACCGTAACGCCGTTTTCGAGGGCTTTAATGACAATGTAATCATCATAAAATCGCCAGTTTTCAGACATCTCAGCACGCTCCTTATTAAAAAATATTTATCCCTCTTTTACTTTCACGTTTTCCGCACCTAAAACGGTCATGAGTTCTGATACCACCGGTGTCGATAAATCAACCCAAAACTCGCGCGGGGCAAGGGCCAGTTTTTTGTCCTTGGGGAAATACAGGTATACCGACGAAGAACCGGGATAACTGCGCAAGATCAGTTGCACCCGCGTAATTAAATCCAGCGAAGCATTTTTAAACTGGAGGTAAATATTGCCCGCAGGTTTTTTCTTTACCGGGGATATTTCTTCCGCAACTATTTTTGTTTCTTCATCATTTACGTTTACCCGTCCGCGCAGGATGACCACCTGGTCCGGCTGCAGCAAGCTTTTGTATTCCTGGTAGGCCCGGGAAAAGACAATCACCTCGCAGGAACCGGTCAAATCCTCAAACTGGCACCTGGCCATGATCTCCCCTTTGCGCGTGTTGATTTTCTTTACCGCCGTAATCATTCCACCCAAAACCACCGGACTGTTTGGTTCCATTTCTTTTATTTCAGCCACGTTCGCCGTCGTTTGCTGACGCAAAGCCTGCCGGTACTCGGAAAGCGGATGGCCGCTGATATATAAACCTAAGGCCTCCTTTTCCATGGCCAGCAGCTGACCCGCAGGATATTCATCTATTTCGGGCAGCTCCAGGGAAAAGGCGTCGCCAGTGTAATCCCCCCACAGGTCCAGCAAAGACAACTGGCCGTTGGCTCGCTCTTTAGCCGCCTGCCCGGCCAGCTCCAGGGCGCTGTCAATCATGACCATCAGCTGCGCGCGCCGGTGACCGAGGGAATCGAAGGCGCCGCTTTTAATTAGACTTTCCACGACGCGCCTGTTTATTACGCGCGTATCAAGGCGCCGGCAAAAATCGGTGTAGCTGCGAAAGGCCCCTTTTTGCTGCCTCTCCTGGATAATTATCTCCACCGCACCCACCCCGACGTTTTTAATGGCCGCCAGCCCGAAGCGAATCTTCCCGCCCACGACCGTAAAATCTTTTTCGCTCTCATTGATGTCGGGGGGCAGGACAGCGATCCCCATCCGACGGCATTCCTCCACGTAGGCGGCTATTTTATCCGTGTTGTCCCGGACGGAAGTAAGCAGGGCGGCCATATACTCGGCCGGGAAGTTAGCCTTTAAATATGCCGTCTGGTAGGCCACCATGGCGTAGGCCGCGCTGTGGCTTTTGTTAAAACCGTAACCGGCAAAATATTCCATTAAATCGAAGATCTGGCCGGCAACGTCGGGCGCGCAACCGTTTTTCACCGCCCCGTCAACGAATTGGGAGCGCAGGCCGGCAATTATTTCCGGCTTTTTTTTGCCCATGGCCCGGCGCAGCAGGTCGGCCTCCCCCAGGGAAAAGCCGGCAAGATCGCTGGCGATGCGCATGACCTGTTCCTGATAAAGGATAACTCCGTAAGTATCCCTTAAGATCGGCCCCAGCTTCGGATGCAAGTAGGTGATCTTCCTCTGGCCGTGCTTTCTTTTTACAAAATCCTCCACCATCCCGCTGCCCAGAGGTCCCGGGCGGTACAGAGCTACCAGCGCGACGATGTCTTCAAACACCTCCGGCCGTAGATCCCTTAAAATAGCCCGCATTCCGCTGCTTTCCAGCTGGAACACGCCGGTCGTTTCGCCAGTGGAAAGCAGGGCAAAGGTATTCGGGTCGTCTAAAGGAATTTTCTCGATATCCGGCGCCTGGCCACCTCCTTTGGCAATCAGGCGGATTGCCTCGGCAATCACCGTTAATGTGCGCAGACCCAACAAGTCCATTTTCAAAAGCCCGAGCTCTTCAATCTGGTCTTTGGCGAACTGGGTGGTCAGCGGTCCATCGGCTGCCTTATACAAAGGAAGATAATGGGTTAAAGGCTCGCGGGTGATGACCACGCCGGCCGCGTGGGTGGAAGCGTGCCTGGGCATACCCTCCAGAAGGGAAGCCATATCGATTAATTTCTTGATCTGCGGATTTTGTTCGTACATTTCCCGCAACTCCGGAGATTCTTGCAGGGCCCTTTCAATGGTGATGTGCAGTTCCGCCGGGACCAATTTGGCCACCCGGTCCACTTCCGCGTAAGGCATGTTGAAAACCCGCCCAACATCCCGGATTGCCGCGCGCGCCATCATCGTTCCAAAGGTGGCTACCTGGGCCACCCGGTCGGCGCCGTACCTTTGGGCAACGTAGTTGATTACTTCGCCCCGGCGTTCAAAGCAGAGGTCCACATCCACATCGGGCATGGAAACCCGGTCGGGGTTCAAAAAGCGCTCAAAGAGCAGGCCGTATTGCAAAGGATCGAGATTGGTAATCCCCAGCAGGTAGGCCACCAGGCTGCCGGCCGCCGAACCGCGGCCGGGGCCTACGGGAATGCCCCGGGAACGCGCGTAATGGATAAAATCCCAAACAATCAGGAAGTAAGCGGAGTAGCCCATCTGCTTGATGACCTTTAATTCGTAATCCAATCGCCGGCGCACCGGCTCAGTAACTTCTGCGTAGCGCCAGCGAAGGCCTTGGAAACACAATTCTTCCAGGTAAGAATCGGCCGTCTTGCCCTCTGGAATGGGATAGTCGGGAAGATGCAGCTGGTTAAAACCCAGGGTAACCTTGCAACGCTCGGCTATCGCCTGGGTATTTTTTAAAGCAGAAGGTAGTTCGCCAAATTTTAAGGCCATTTCCTCCGCGCTTTTTAAATAAAGTTCGTTGGAATTAAAGCGCAGGCGGTTGGGGTCGTCAATCGTTTTCCCCGTTTGGATGCACAAGAGAACGTCTTGCATTTCGGCGTGCTCACGCTTAACATAATGGACATCGTTGGTAGCCACGAGGGGTATCTGGAGGCGTCGGCCGAGCTCCACCAGGCCCCGGTTGATTGTTAGTTGTTCCGGTAAACCGTGGTCCTGCACTTCTAAATAAAAGTTGCCGGCGCCGAAAATATCGTTATATTCCCCGGCCGCCTCCCGGGCCTTATCCGCCTGCCCGTTCTGCACAAGCTCAGCTACTTCACCGGCCACGCAGCCGCTCAAGGCAATCAACCCCTCGCTATGCCGGGCCAGCGTTTGCTTGTCCAGGCGCGGTTTATAGTAAAAACCCTCGGTATAACCCAGCGAAACCAGCTTTAAAAGGTTCTGGTACCCCTTTTCATTTTCCGCCAGCAGCGTCAGGTGGTAAAGGTGATCGTCCACGTGGGGCACGCGGTCGCTCATGGTGCGGGGGGCTATGTAGATCTCGCAGCCTAAAACGGGTTTTACCCCTTCTTTCACGCAAGCCTTGTAAAAATCGATCACCCCGAACATAGAGCCGTGGTCGGTAATGGCCAGCGCGGGCATCCCCATTCCCCGGGCGGCGGCGACAACCTCTTTAATCCGGGCCGCTCCATCAAGCAAACTATATTCAGTGTGCACGTGCAGATGTACAAACATACGCCTCACCTTAAAACTCATTCATATCTAACTCATTCTTTTTTGCCGGCGGAAAATCCTGCCGGGAGATGAAAAAATCAAAGACCTTGAAGCCGGCCTTCAAGGTCTGCATAAAACGGGAGAGATACATTTCGGGTGTGGGTGCTAATCTTTTTCTTCTTCCAGGCAATTCCTGCAAGAACCGTAAAACTCCATCCTGTGTCCCGTCACCTGCACGGACATCCTGCGGGCAACCTCTTCTTCCAGGTAGAGAAGCACAGGGAGATCTATGTCGATAACCCTCCCGCAACCGTTACAAACAAAATGATAATGGTTGTGTGGATTTCCGTCGTAACGGCTGAAAGTGCTCCCGTAATTCAGCTCCATAATTTCGCCCGTAGCTTTTAAATGCCCCAGGTTACGGTAGATCGTACCCAGGCTGATGTCGGGAATTATTTTCCGGGCCTGTTCGTAAACCCAGTCAGCCGTTGGGTGGGTATTTGTTCCGCGTAAGATTTCCAGGATGAGCTTTTTTTGCCTGGTCATGCGGGTATTTTTTACCACGTGTTGCACCCCAAATGATAACTACTATCATAAGTAGAGTAGCACCTTTCTTTTGGATTGTCAAGAAAAAATTATTTTTTGTTCTCCCTGTCCAAAATCAGCCGCGCCACTTTTTTGCCGGAGAGAAGCATCCCGCCAAAGATGGGACCCATCCGGTGCCCCCCGCACACTGCGTTGGCCGTCATCCCCGCAACATACAAGCCCGGGTAAACCTCCCGCGTATTTTCCAGGATGGCGCGCTCCCCCCGTTCTGCCCACATTGATTTTTCTCCTTCCAGGCCGCCGCCGGCCGTCCACAAGGAGGCCTTCAGCTTGCGGACGACAATGTTGACGACCTGGGCATCGTGCCCTGTTGCGTCAATCACGTACCGGCTGCTCACCGCCAGGGGATCTACGTGCAGGCCGGCTATTTCGACGGCTTTCCAGTTCAAAACCAGGCCGGTAATCCGGTCGTTCCGGACCATGACATCTTCGGCACAAATCAAATTAAAAATTTTCGCCCCGGCCCGCACTGCTCCCAAGGTCAGGGCGGCCACCGCTTCGACGGAATTGGCGGTGTAATACCCCTCCTGAAAAACCTCGGAGCGGATTCCCAGGTCGTCTAAAATGGGACGGGCTTCCTCCTGGACGACAATTTGGTTGAACATCATTCCGCCGCCCCACATTCCGCCGCCTACGCTCAGCTTACTTTCAAAAACCACGACCTTTAACCCTTCCCTGGCCAGATAGCAGGCCGCCGTAAGACCGGCCGGTCCTCCCCCGGCAATGGCCACGTCGGAATCCAGCGCGGCCAGCAGGTCCTGCGTGTAACGGGTAATGATCGCTCTGGAGACAACAATGTCGTCAAGTTGCATCTTCAACCGCTCCTTTTTTAATAAAATTAAAAAGGGCACACCCGCAAGAAAGTGTACCCAAACATAACTTCTTTCCCTACGCGGGCATTATCCCGATCAGGTTTAGCGGGTCAGGTGCTAGAGCAGCCCTTTCTCAGCCCCTCTCTCCAGGAGCTCCCCGTTGTCCTTTAAAATAATTCAACGAAGATTAACCTGATTCCTCCCTAGCCAGCAATTTTTTTGCGAAAAATTTTTTCTAAATGAAAAAGGGTATAGCACTCGTACATGCGGGCGCTTTTCTGAAAGGCGGACAGCGCCGGCAGGCTCGCCCACCCGGAGACGGGCACAGGGTTTAACCAGACGACATCCCTCACCTTCCGGGATATTTCCGCCAGCAGCCCGGCGGCTTCCGCCCAGGAAACGGTTTTCGTATCGCTGACAACAAGGAAAATAGCGCCGGGCTCGATAAGCTTTCGGTAATTGCGCAGGAAGGTCTGGAGGGCGGCGTAGAAATTGGTGGTTTGCCCCCACTGCCTGCTCCCGTTAATCAGGGTCGTCATAGTTTCGGCAAAACCCTGCCGGCGCCGGAAGAACGGGGTGATTCTTTCCAGATCCTCGGAAAAAATAAAGCTTTCTACTTTTTGCCCGGCGCTGCTTAAACCGTAAATAAACTGGAGCACGAACCGGGCGTAGCGGGCCATGGAAGCAGAAACGTCGCAGATCAAAACAATCTTGGGGTGCCTCGGGCGGCGGCTCCGGTACCGCAGCTCCAGAGGCGCTCCGCCGTACCGGATGTTTTGCCTGATGGTCCGCCGGATATCGATGATCCGGGCGCGCCGGCTTTTCTGGTAACGGCGGGACAAACGGGAAGCCAGCCGGGAGGACAACTGCTGAATTAAGGCCGTTATTTTCGGCAGATTCTCATCTTTAATATTTTGCATGTCTTCATGAAGGAGTTGCTCTTCGGGGTTGCGGCAAAAGTGCGCCCCGGCGACCAGCCGGCCTTCCGGAAGAAGAGTTCCGCCGGACTGCGCCTGTCTTTTCAGCAGGTAATAACGCCAGTAATTCAACGCCGCCTGCACTACCCGGGCGATTAATTCCCCGGGGTTGTTTACCGGGTTCCCGCGCATTTGCGCGACGATCTCTTGCAAACGCTTTTGTTCCTGTTCAGGCAAACGGGCAAAGGTTTTGATATTTTCCCGCGTAAGTTGATATTTCTCGGGAATGTACTCCTGCCACGGCCGGAACAGCTGGCTTAATTCCGCTGCGGTTGCCTTCAACCCCTCCTCCTCTGCTTCTTTTTGCCGGCGGTAAGCATCAAGGCACTCCTGTTTCACCTCACCGGGGAGAAAGAAAAATTCAAAAGCCTGGTTGAAGATCAGCCAGTCGTACGGGTTCTTCACCAAAAGAGCCCGGAGGGCTCCTTTGACCTGGCGCTTATCAAGCAGATCAACATGGGTAAGCGCTTCGTAAACGTCCATCGTTTCCGCGATGCTTACCCGCACGCCGAGCTGCCGCAAGATGTGGACAAACTGGGCGACGGCTAAAGTTATGGCGGGGAAGTTATTTTGCATAGGCACCCCTTTTTACTTTTCGATTTTTAGTTGTGCATTGTGCAAGCGCACGTGCAGGCAGGCTTTTCCGCAGCTCGGGCCCCAAGCTCACCCTCACCGGAGTTTTTGAGAATACCGGCCAGGCCGACTTTGGACCGTAAAATATCCTGATCCCCGCGGTTCTTTAATAATATGTTCAGGGTGCAAAGCATGTTTTCCTCGGTCAGGCTGCTGGCGTTCAAAGCAACCAGCGCCCTGGCCCAGTCCAGGCTCTCCGCAATGGAAGGCTGTTTCTTTAAATCCAGGCGGGAACGGAGGTAATTAACCACCAGCGCGATCTGCCTGATTAATCTCTCGCCGGCTTCCGGCACCTTGGTTTCCAAAATACGCATTTCCTTTTCTACACTGGGATAGTCCAGGTAAAGATAAACGCACCGGCGCCTTAGGCCGTCGGACAACTCCCGTTCGCCGTTGCTGGTCAAAACCACTATCGGGATCTGCCTGGCCGTCAGCGTACCCAACTCCGGAATGGAAACCTGGAAATCGGATAACAGTTCAAATAAAAAGGCTTCGAAGGGCTCATCGACTTTATCGCATTCGTCAATGAGCAGAACCACCCGGCGGTCGGCCCGGATCGCTTTCAGCAGGGGGCGCTCCAACAAATATTCCGGGCCAAACAGGCTTGTTTCATCAATGGCGGCGCAGCCTGTTTCTTTTAAAACCTGAATTTTGAGCAACTGGCGCTGGTAATTCCACTCGTACAGAGCCTTGTTTTCGTCCAGCCCCTCGTAGCACTGCAGGCGGATCAGCTCCGTTCGAAAAACCCGGCTGAGCACCTTGCCCACCTCGGTTTTTCCGACGCCCGGCGCCCCTTCGATCAAAAGGGGCTTGCCCAGTTTCAAGGCCAGGTAAATGGTCACCACCTGTTCCCGTTCGCAGATATACCCTTCCCGCTCAAGCGCCTGCTGCAATTCCGGGATGCTTAAAACCATTTTCCACCCCCCAAAAACAAATTTTCGCTCCCCGCCCGTCAGCTACCCTGAAAATAGTCCTTTGCCCGCCGTTCATTTGCCGTCGCTCCGATGCTGCGGGCCGACGAGACAGCGGCTTGGTTCGGAGCGAACCAGGCAGCGCTGCTTGAATACCGCACGGTTCATTAGTTTTCTATCGCTACACT
>JBFLZY010000014.1:0-42624 GCA_040755975.1 Bacillota bacterium
AATGTTCGCCGGCATCATGGCCATGGGCTTGCTGGGTTACTTGCTTTACGTGGGCCTGGATATGCTGGATAAGAAAATCTGCCCCTGGAAGGGGCTGTAGGGAAGGGGCAAAGGTACAGGAGACCCCAGCCGCTTTTTTGCGACACCGACAAGGAATGAAAACTTCCGGCCCGCCGTTCGATTTGCCAGGAGCGACATGTGCGTAGGGCTGGTAACGAAACACGGCGCAGGTGAGGTCAGCGAACCGGCAGCGCGAAACGCGCAGCTAACAGGATGCGAAAAGAGCATCGGCGAACGCCAGAAAAGATTGTAGCGCTAGAAAACTAATGAACCGCGCGCATTTTGCAGCGCTGCCTGGTTCGCTCCGAACCAAGCCGATGTTTCGTCAGCACTGAGCATCGGAGCGACGGCAAACGAACGGCGGGCTAAGGACTTCAGGGTAGGGGCTAAAGGAGCAAAAAGGACGAAGGAGGAGAGGCAAGCGATATGCTGGGAGGGCAACCGCGCAAGGTAGCGATTATTGGCGGGCCGGGGACGGGGAAAACCACCCTGATTAAACAGCTGGATGTAGATTACAGTATGGCCGGCTACATTACCGACGTCGCCCTGGAATTTGCCCGCAGCTACATAGTCCGGTACGGCGTGCCGACGTCTATTTTTGAACAATTTTTGCTGTACGAGGGACAAAAGCAGCGGGAAGAGGAATTAAGGCACTGCGACATTATCTTTTGCGATAACGCAACAATTTTGAACTATGTATACGGATTAATGTGCTGCGATTTCAAGAACCCCAAGGAAGTATACGCGCTGATGAAGTTGTACGAATGGGCCATGAAGGATTTGCCCGGTTACGATATTTTTTACGCGCCCCGGGAGTTTGCCATGGAGAAAGACGGGGTGCGTTACCAGGATGAAGAGTTTGCCGTAGTTGTGGATACCAAAATCAAAAATTTTTTAGATATCATGAATGTGCCGTATACTATAGTAAGAGGGGACTTACCCACCAGGGTGAAGACAGTCAAGGAAAAGCTGGGTTTTGTCGAGAAGAGGAGAAAAATGATCTGTTTGCTGGAGGGGGAAGAAGACGTGCAGGCCGGGCAGGAACCCGCAACGGGTCAATAGAAGCGGGGCGAGGGAGCGCGGCAGCGGCCCAGAACACCGCGCCGCCCCCCGTAAAACCGGCTTTCCGGGAGTGGTGAGAGGATCTTATGGAACAGTGTCCATTTGAACTGGAAATCACCGAAATGGCCCACCGGGGAGAGGCGATGGGCAGGTTGAACGGTAAGGTGGTTTTTGTGCCTTACGCCATTCCCGGGGAAGTGGTCCTGGTCAGGCCGCGCCTGGAAAAGAAAGATTACCTCCAAGCAGAGATTGTGGAAATCCGCAGGCCCTCGCCGCACCGGATTGAAGGGGCCTGCGCCGGCTTTGGCCGCTGCGGGGGTTGCAACTGGCAGCATATCGAGTACGGCTACCAGCTGGAGCTGAAAAGGCAGGTGGTCGAAAACCAGTTGCGGCGCGTGGGCAAAATTGGCAACCCTCTGGTGAAACCGGTTCTTCCCGCCGTCCGGCAGTGGCATTACCGCAACCGCGGTGATTTTTCGGTGAATAAGGAAGGATACCTGGGTTTCCGGATGCGGGGAACGCATAAATTCGTTCCCGTGCAGGATTGCCGCCTGATGCACCCACAAATCAACGAACTGCTTTCCCGGCTCCAGGGCAAATGCACCCGGAGCGTCGCCCGGAAGACGCACAATGTTTGCATCCGGTACGGCGTGAACACCGGGGAATGGTTAATTCAACCCTTCCTGGATTTGCCGGACGTACCGACCGGCCAGCCCTTTTACCGGGAAAAACTGCTCGATCATCTTTTTATTATTTCCGCAGCCTCCTTCTTTCAGGTAAATACTCTGCAGGCCGAGAAATTAATTACTGTCGTGCAAGACTACATCCAGCCCACCGGGGAGGAATTGCTGGTGGATGCCTACGCCGGGGTGGGGACATTTGCCAGGGCTCTGGCGGGAAAAGTCCGCCGGGTGATCGCGGTGGAGGAGGCGAAGTCGGCGGTAAAAGACGCCGCAGTAAACCTGCAGGGGTTTGAAAATGTTCGTTATTACAAGGAAAAGACGGAATATTTCCTGGGGCAAATTACCGAAAGGGTAGACGTGGTGATCCTTGACCCGCCGCGGGCCGGGTGTTTTCGCCCGGCGCTGGAGGCCCTGGTGCGCCTGGCGCCGGCGAAGGTGGTTTACGTTTCCTGCGATCCCGCCACCCTGGCCAGGGACCTGGGCTTCCTTGTCGAAAACGGCTTTGCCCTCGGCGAAGTGCAGCCCGTGGACATGTTCCCGCAGACCTACCACATCGAGTGCGTGGCCGTTCTTTCGTCCAGACAAAAAACAAGGAGGGAATAAAAAGACTTCGCGAATTGCTTACTATCACGAAGCAGAAAGTTTCCCGCAGGTTAGCCGGCTTCTTTGTTTTGAAAGGTCCGCTTGAATTGTTCCAGGGTCATCAACACCTGCCGGGGCTTGCTGCCGTCAAATTTGCCCACGATTCCCCTTTGCTCCATGATGTCCACGAGCCGGGCGGCCCTGGCGTAACCGATGTGAAAGCGCCTTTGCAGCAATGAGATGGAGGCGCTGCCTTTTTCAATGAAAAGCTGGACCGCCTGAGGCAGCAGCTCGTCTTCTTCATCGCCCGCAGCACAATGGCTTTCCGGGATTTCCATTTCCGCTACTTCCTGATCGTAAACCGGTTTGGCCTGTTCCTTCAGGAAAGTCACCAAGGTCTCCACTTCTTTGTCGGTTAGAAAGGCTCCTTGAATTCTGACTGGCTTGGGCGCCCCGACGGGGAAAAAGAGCATATCCCCCCTCCCTAATAGCTTTTCTGCGCCGCCCAGGTCCAGGATGGTGCGCGAGTCCATTTGCGAGGAAACGGCGAAAGATATCCGGGAGGGGATATTCGCCTTGATCAAACCGGTAATGATGTCTACCGAAGGACGTTGGGTGGCCACTACCAGGTGCAGGCCGGCGGCCCGGGCCATTTGCGCCAGGCGGCAGATGGAATCTTCTACTTCGGCGGGCGCAATCATCATCAGGTCGGCCAGTTCGTCGATGATAATGACGATAAAAGGGAGCGGCCCGTCGTTAGTATTTGGTTCTCCGGCATTTGACTCATTTGGCTCCCCGGCCCTTTCCGTATTTTCGGTAAAATTGGCCCTGTTGAGGCCCAGGTAGAGTTCGTTATACCGCGTAATATCCTTGGCCCCGGCAGCGGCAAACAACTCGTAACGCCTCTCCATTTCTTTTACCGCCCAGTGTAAAATGCCGGCAGCTTTTTTTGGACTGGTGACCACCGGGGTAATTAAATGCGGGATGCCGTTATAGGTAATCAATTCCACCATTTTAGGGTCGATCAAGATAAGTTTGACCTCATCGGGTGTGGCCTTAAACAGGATGCTGGCCACAATGGTGTTTATGCAAACGCTCTTGCCCGAGCCGGTGGCTCCGGCCACCAAAAGGTGGGGCATTTGGGCCAGGTCGGCAACAACCGGCATCCCGGCAATATCCTTGCCCAAAGCAATTGTCAGCCGGGAAGCGGAGTGCTGAAATTCTCTGCTTTCCAGCAGCTCGCGCAAGGGGACGGCGGCTATTTTTCTGTTCGGTACTTCGATGCCGATGGCTGCCCGGCCCGGAATGGGTGCTTCGATCCGCACCTGGGGGGCGGCCATAGCCAGGGCCAGGTCGTCGGCCAGCCCTACGATGCGGCTTACCTTGACCCCGGCCGGCGGCTGGATCTCGTACCGCGTAATGGCCGGCCCGACGGTTACCTGCGTTACGCGGGCATTGATCCCAAAACTGGCCAGAGTTTCCTCCAGGACGTTGATTTTCTCGTTAATTTCCTTGTCGGTAACCCCGGAATCTTTGCTTTTTACCGGGGATAACAAGGCCGTCGCCGGAAGCTGGTATGTTTTGCCGCCCCCTGCAGAAAAAGGGATGACGTTGGTTTCTCTTTTTTTCACTTCTTCGTGTTTTTTTCCGGGGGGGCTGTCTTTGCCCTGTTTATTCGGCAGCTCCGGTTGCTTGTTGGTAATAATTACCTTTTTGACGACGTCTTTCGCTTCTTCTTTTTCTTCTATTTCTTCAAAGAGAAAGTTAGAAATTCCATTGATTACTTTTTGCCCGGCAAAAGACAGGCTCCTTCCCATAAACTGCCCTAATTGCGCCAGCGAAAGACCCGTGAAGAGGATAGTCGCGACGATTACCAGCGAGGTTAAAATAATGTAGCTGCCCGCCAGACCGAAGTATTTAAGCAGTAAATAGCTGCTCAAGGCCCCCAGCAACCCTCCGCCCTGTCCCTGCTTCCCGGCGCTGAATACGTCCGCCAGGGGGATCGGCAGGTGCAGGAAAGTTAAAATTAAAAGCAGCATCAAAACCAGTCCGGAAAGTTGGGGGGTAAATCTTATGTTCTGGCGCGACCTGATCATCTTAAAACCGGTGAAAAGCAAAAAAAGAGGGAACAGGTACCGGCCCTCCCCGGCAATAATGACGAGGCCTTGCTTCAAAAGATTTCCGGCCGTCCCCGCGGAAGGAGTAAAAAGACTGACTAGACCAAGCAGCGCCAAAGTTATGGTCGCAATGCCGGCAAGCTCAAACTTAAGCTCTGCACCCGATGGTTTGGCCACGGTAGCCTTTCCTCCTTAAAAATGGTTGCTGCAAAGTTGCCAAGAGCGTAAAAGTTTAAGAAACAAAAGAATTTTCCTCTGAAAAACGACAATTTTTTCTCCCCAAAGCTTACCATAAAGTGGACAAACAGGCAAGTCGGGCCAGGGTGAAATCAAAAAAATAAGCATCGGTTCAACATGTCAAGAAGAATTTATTTTGTCTTAAAATAATAAAATACCGTGTCCATTTTTGTTTTATTTAAACATAGCAATAAACTGTTTTTTGTTTTAAGATCAACATTTAAAGAAAGGGGATAAAAATGTCTTTCCGGACCCACGAAAGGGAGCTTCAGCGGTTAAGGGATCTGGAGGCGCGGGCGAAGGCGGGCGGCGGCGCCAGAGCCGTGGAAAGGCACCACGCTCAGGGCAGGCTGACTGCCCGGGAACGGGTTGCGGCTTTGCTGGATCCCGGTACTTTCGTCGAATTAAACATGCTGGCGGAGCACCAGTGCTACCACTTTGGGATGCAGGAAAAGAAAATCCCGGGCGACGGGGTGGTCACCGGCTACGGGGCTATCGACGGCCGGCTGGTTTTTGTTTATGCTCAGGATGCCACCGTGTTGGGCGGCTCCGTGGGAGCCACGCACGGTGAAAAGATCTGTTACCTGATGGATCAGGCACTCAAGGTGAAAGCGCCCTTAATTGGCCTGAATGACTCCGGCGGGGGAAGAATTCACGAAGGGTTTACCGCTTCGCGGGCAGTGGCCGGAATTTTTCACCGGCATACGAAAGCGTCCGGGGTCATTCCCCAAATTGCCGCCATTATGGGGCCCTGCGCCGGCGTTGCGGTATACTCTCCTGCCCTAACGGACTTTATTTTTATGGTGGAAGGAACAAGCCAGATGTTTATCACCGGCCCCGGCGTAATCAAGAAGGTGACCGGTGAGGAGGTTGATTTCGAGACTTTGGGAGGAGCCCGGGTGCACAGCCAGATCAGCGGCAACGCGCACTTTGTGGCGGCCACCGAAAGGGAATGTCTCGACCAGATCAGAAAGTTGCTCAGTTTCCTGCCGGCAAACAACCTGGAAAAGCCCCCTCGCGTCAGCACGGGCGACGACCCGGACCGGGTGGACGATACGCTGGTTCGGAAGGTGCCGGCCGATTTCCGTCTGTCCTACGATATACGCGAAGTTATTAAAACAGTAGTGGATAACGGCGACTTTTTGGAGATTTTGCCGTTTTTTGCCACCAACATTGTTATTGGGCTTGCCCGCCTGGACGGCTACACCGTGGGCGTGCTGGGCAATCAACCCATGGTAATGGCCGGTTGTATTGATATCAACGCCGCGGATAAAGCCGCCAGGTTTATCCGCTTCTGTGACGCCTTCAATATCCCCCTGGTCAATTTTGTTGACGTGCCGGGCTTTTTACCGGGAACGGATCAGGAGTACGGAGGGATTATCCGGCACGGTGCGAAGATGCTGTATGCTTACGCCGAAGCCACGGTGCCGAAAATCACCCTGGTTTTACGGAAAAATTACGGTGGGGCCGTCATGGCCATGTGCTGCAAGGGCTCGGAAGTAGACCAGATGCTGGCCTGGCCGATCGCGCAGCTGGTTGTCCTGGACACGGAAGCGGCGGTGGAGATTATTTTCCGCAAAGAGATCCAGCAGGCCGAAAACCCCGCCGAATACCGCCAAAAAATGATCGCTGAATATGATTATAAGTATTCCAACCCGTTCGATCCCGCGGCCAAAATGTTGGTTGATGCCGTTATTGAGCCGGGGGAAACGCGCCCGGCGCTGATCAAAACGCTGCGTATGCTGCTGAACAAGCAGGAGCAGCGCCCGTGGCGAAAGCACGGCAACATCCCGTTATAAATATTGCAAAACCGGCGTCCCTTTTTTTATTTCTTTATGTCTTTGCGTCTTTGTGGTCACTTGATTCTGGAAGGAGTGGGCCTCTGATGGATTTCCGTTTAAATGAAGAACAGGAAATGATGCGCAAAAACGTGCGCCGGCTTATGCAAGAAAAGGTTGCCCCCCGGGCAGCCCAAATAGACGAAGAGGGAGTGTTTCCTTGGGACGTAAAAGAACTTTTTGCCGAAAGCGGCCTTTTTAGTTTAGTGGTGCCCCCGGAATACGACGGTTTTGACGGTAAATTACTGACCTTGTGTATGTGTATCGAGGAAATTTCCGGAGTATGCGCCTCTTCCTCCATGATTCTGGGCAACCAGTCGCTGGGGGCCAGCCCGATCGTCCTCTGGGGCAGCGCCGCCCAAAAGGAAAAATATTTGCCCGGGGTGGCGGCCGGCGAATTCCTGCCCTGCTTCGCGCTCACCGAACCGGACGCCGGTTCCGACGCAGCCGCCCTGAAAACCCGCGCCGTCCCCGCCGCAGGCGGTTATCTCATCAACGGCAGCAAACGTTTCATCACCCACGCCTCGGTGGGAAACCCCTATACGGTTTTTGCCAGGCTGTCCGTCGAGGGCAGGGATAAAATCAGTGCTTTTCTTGTTGAACGGCAGACCCCCAGCGTAACAATTGGAAAAACCGAAAAAAAGATGGGCCTGCGCGGCTCCCCTACGTGCGAAATCTTTTTTGAAAATGTTTTTGTACCGGCGGAGAACATGCTGGGCGCCCCCGGCGACGGGATGCGCATTGCCTTGGACTGCCTCGACAAGGGGCGCGTCATGGTCGGAGCGATGGCCGTAGGTCTGGCGCAGGGCGCCTTAAATTGCGCCCTGGAATACGCCAAAACAAGGGTTCAGTTCGGCAAACCGATTATCCACCACCAGGCTGTGGGATTTATGCTGGCCGATATGGAAACAGCCATCCAGGCGGCCCGAAGCCTGGTCTACCACGCCGCCTGGCGCTACGACGAAAAAGACCCGCAAATGGTTCGTTTTTCGGCCATGAGCAAGCTTTTTGCCACCGACATGGTGATGGAAGTAACCACCAACGCCGTGCAGGTTCTCGGCGGTTATGGCTATTGCCAGGACTACCCGGTGGAGCGGATGATGCGTGACGCCAAGATATTCGCCATTTTCGAGGGCACCAACCAGATCCAGCGCCTGGTCATCGCCCGGGAGCTGGCGTTATAGGGGACAAAAGACCTTGCGGCCGGGTAATTACCCGAATGTTTTCAGGGGGTTCCTCCGGATGTATTCTACAGAACTATCAATTTTTTAAAAATTTATTAAAATGAAGGATTTTAACTAATAATGTAGGATATATACTTTTAAGGAAATCAAATTTCGGGGAAAGCCATGTTCGGGGAAAGCCATGGAGAAGCCGGACAAAGAAAAGGTCTTGCGTACTTTTGTATTCAATAATGAAAACGCGTCAAAAAAGGATTTTTGTTTTAACACGACAGACCAATTGGGCAGGAGCGCTTTTTCAAAAAGAAGTGAGGAAGTGCCTTTTTGTTTCCCCGGCAAGGGCCAGCAGTTATGCTGAATATTGGGGTGAAAATAATATGGGTTTACTTCTTTATCTAATGGAGGGCTGACTATGACCCACCAGTTGGCGAATGCTCCTGATTATGTTGATTGCCCCAGTGCGCCGGAGGAGCTTTTGCCGCCGGAAAGAAGTCTGATCCGGTACCTGGCCGTCTGCCGGGAATTTTTCCGCGCCCCGGCGGCTTTCCTGTTTTCCCGCAGGGTTGGAGAACCGATCTGGACCGGTTTGGCGGTGGACAAATCGGAAAAAGGCCGGCTGGTCCTGGTGGAGGCGGGTTGCCGGCTGGATAAGCTGCTGGGGCGGCTGGCCGGAGGTGACCCCGGAGGCAGCAGCGACTTGGCGGCAGCATTGGCTGGTTATTGCCGGAGCCCCGTTTCCTTTCTGGTGCAGCACGTCGGGCGGGCGGGAGCAGCCGAAATCGTCCTGGCGGTTGCGGTTCCTTCCCGGGGAGAAGTCAACCCCGCCGGGTACGAGAAACTCTTGTTTCTGGCTGAAGGTGCCCTGGCCCTGGTGGCTGCCCGTGTTCTGGAGGCAGGACTGGTCAAAGCCCGGGCCGAGCTTAACGCGATGGTTCAGATTGGCCAGGCAATTACTTCCACCAGCGACCTGGAAGTGGTTTTGCGCCGGATAATTGAAAAACTCCAGGACATCATCGACACGGAGAGCGGGGGTGTCCTGTTATACGACCCGCAGACGAACCGGCTGGTGCTGCAAAAGCCGGCCTTTGGCCTGGCCAACGAACAGTTCAAGGCCTATTCCCTTACCGTCAACGGGGAAAAGGCAGGCGTGGGAGTTGCCGTAGAAGTCTTTCGCACCGGGCGCCCCTACATCTGCAACCAGATTGAGCTGGACCGGGTTACCAACCAGTCCATTGCCCGCATGTACGGCGTGCGTAATTCCCTGACCGTGCCTCTGGTGGTGGATAACCGGCGGATCGGGGCGTTGCACCTGATCAACAAGAAACACGGCGACTTTACTCCTGCCGACGCCAACCTGCTCTCCTTGCTTGCCTCGCAACTGGCCGTATTTATTGAAAACGCCCGGCTGTTTAGCCAGATTGAAACGAAAAACATGCTTTTGAAAAGGGCTATAGCCATTCACGCCCAACTTACCGACCTGGTTTTGCAGGGGGAAGACCTGGTGGCGATCGCGGTCACCCTGGCGAGGCTGGTGGGGCGGCCGGTGGTGGTGGAGGATAAATTTTTCCGCACACTGGCCTATGCCTACTCTGAGGAAAAAGATGCCGGGGCGTTGTCGACACTTTCAGGGGAAATGCTGGAGGACCCCCGGTTTCAACAATTTGTTAAATTGTTGGAGAAGGAGCGCCGACCGCTGGTCTGGCGTCAACAGGAGGGCCCGGAGGAAACCAGCTCCCGCCTGATGGCTCCCATCATTGCCGGGGATACCATCCTGGGCTATATTTCCATAATTGAAGGCAGTGAAACCCTGGAAGAATTGGACGTAATTGCCGTCGAGCACGCGGCCACCGTTTTTGCCTTAAAGCTGATGCAGCAGCGGATCGCCCTGGAAGTGGAGGAAAGGATTAAGGGCGAATTCCTGGATGACCTGTTGAACGCAACTTCCCGTTCCACGGAGGAAATCGTCAAGCGGGCGGAATATCTGGGGTGCGATTTACGCAAACCGTACCAGGTGATGGTAATCGATATCGACAATTTTGACCGGGTGGTAGAAGCCCGGCAGGGGGACGAGCGGGCCATCGCGGGATTAAAAAGGCGCTTTTTTGAGTGTGTCAACCGGACGGTGGCGGCAGAGTTACCCCAAAGTATTGTCGGAACGAAAAGCGACACGGTAGTGGTGTTGGTGGACGTTGCCAAGAAGCGGGGCCGGGTGACCCCCGCTCTGCCCCTGGCTGCTCAGATCAGGCAGCAGTTGCGCCTTGCCCTTCCGGAAATCACTGTCTTGATCGGCATCGGCCGGGTGGCTGCGGGTGTAGAGGAACTGCAGATCTCGTACGCAGAAGCCCGGCGGGCTATCGGTATTGCCAAACAGTTTGGCCGGTATGACGAAGTGGTGCCTTACGATTCTTTGGGCGCGTATAAAATTTTGTTTCATGTTGGGGAAAAAGCCCACCTGAGAGCCTTTGCAGAAGAAGTGCTGGGGCCGTTGATCCAGTACGACCGGGAAAAGGGCACCAATTTGGTGGAGACTCTTAGGGCCTATCTCGAGAATAACTGCAATAACCAGCATGCTGCCGATGCTTTGTTCGTGCATTTAAACACTTTCAAGTACCGTTTAAAGCGGATCACCGAAATAGGAGGAATTGACTTAAATGATGCGGGGCAGCGCTTAAACGCCCACCTGGCCTTAAAGATCTTGGAAATCGGGAATCTTTAATCACAGGAAAGGAGTGAAATTAATATTTGCCTGGCTGACTAAATATTAAAATCATGAAGGAGGTAAAGCAATGAAAAGGAAGGCAATGCTTCTTGTTTTGGCGGTTGTGTTGGCAGCAGGCACGCTTCTCGGCGGCTGCGGGAAACAGGCGGCGCAGGCTCCGAAGGAAACCCAGCCTCAGAAAGAGGCGGGGCCGGCCAAGCCCATTGTTTTAAAATACGCCTTTTTTGCTCCGGCCAATACCTTCCCGGCAAAGCAAATGGATAAGTGGGCCGAAGAGGTGGAAAAGCGGACCAACGGCAGGGTGAAGGTGGAAAAGTTCCCCGGGGGAACGCTGCTGACCGCGCAGAACATGTACGACGGTGTTTTAAAAGGGGTGGCCGACATTGGCCTGTCCTGTCCTTCGTACGAACCCGGCCGGTTCCCGCTCATCGGCATCAGCGACCAGCCCGTGGCCTACCCCAACGCGAGGGTGGCCAGCCTGGTGCTCTACGACCTTATCCAGGAGTTTCAACCCAAGGAATTGGCCGAGTTTAAAGTGTTGACCATGTTCAACACCGAACCTTCATACATCCAGTCGAAAAAGCCGGTCAAAAAATTAGAAGACATTGCTGGCCTGCGCCTGCGCACCACCGGCACGGGGGTGCCGGTGCTGAAGGCTCTGGGGGGTACGCCGGTAGGGATGCCCCAGTCGGAAATTGCCCAGGCACTGCAGACTGGGGTGATCGACGGTTACATCACCAGCCGGGAAGTGCTCCTCGACTTTAAGTACGCCGAAACCGTCAAATACGTCACGGATTACCCCCTGGTCACCGTCTCCTTTGCGGCGGTGATGAACAAAAACGTCTGGAACTCCCTGCCCCCGGACGTGCAAAAGGTGATCGACGACCTGGGTCGGGAAATGGCCCTCTGGACGGGGAACTACCTGGACAATCACGTCAAGGAGAGCCTGGATTGGGCAACCAAGGATCAGGGTTTAAAGGTGATTACCTTAACGCCGGAAGAAAAAGCCAGGTGGGATGCCAAGTTAAAGGGCGTGACGGACGCCTACGTCAAGGAGGTTGAAGCCAAAGGGCTCCCCGGGCAAAAGTTCCTGCAGAAACTCCTGGAGTTAAGGGATAAATACGCCAAAGAATACAAATAGACCGGCCGGGCTTTAACCGGCAAGCCCCGCATCTTTGCGTTGCCTTAAAGGTGTCCGCGGCGGTTGCAAAGATAAACTAGAGGGGCGCCTCCGGCCATTTTTCGGGCGAAGGTTAAAGGCGCCCCCGGTTTATTGTCGCAGCTAACAACCAACTCCTGTTTTGGGGAGGGCGCCTGGAGTGGATAAATTAGAAAAGTTGAGCAACTGGCTAAACAAAACGCTGGCCTGGGTGGCCGGGGGTGCTTTAATCGTCATGATGATGTTATCCGTAGCCAACATCGTTTTGCGGCTGGCCCATCGCCCTTTAGGGGGAACGGCCGAAGCCGTCGGCTGGCTGGCGGCCCTTACGGCCGCCTTTGCCCTGGGGTATACCCAGATCCACCGCGGGCACGTGGCCATTGACTTCCTCGTGGAGCGTCTGCCCGGAGGCCCCCGGGCTGTTGTGGATGCCCTCACGTCCTTTGCCGCCACGGCCTTCTTTGCCCTGGCCGCCTGGCGGGTGGCGAGCTACGCCCACCGCCTGGGCCAGTTGGGGAAGCTCTCGGAAACAATGCACATAAGTTTTTTCCCCTTCACTTACGCCGTGGCCTTCGGCTTTGCCTGCTTTGCCCTGGTGCTGCTGGTTGACGGCTTAAAATCGGTAAAAGGAGTAATTCAAAAATGAATTCCGTCGCTGCTCTGATCGGTATCGGGGTGCTGGTCGTCTTCATGCTCTTGCGGATGCCCGTAGGCTTTGCCATGTTCCTGGCCGGCTTTTTAGGGTTTTTCTACGTCGCTTCCCCGGAGGCCGCCTTTAACATGTTGAGCGGCGACATATGGGAGCAGTTTTCTTCGTACGGCTTAAGCGTTATCCCCCTTTTTGTCCTCATGGGGAGCATCGCCTTTCACTCCGGTGTGACCGAAAACCTCTACCGGGCGGCACATAAGTGGGTGGGTCACATGCGCGGCGGCCTGGCGGGGACCACCGTCGTGGCCAGTATGGGCTTTGCGGCCATTTGCGGGTCGAACGCAGCCACAGCGGCAACCATGGGGACCATCAGTTTGCCCCAGATGAAAAAATACCGCTACGACCCTGCGCTGAGTGCGGCCAGCGTCGCCTGCGGAGGCACCCTCGGGGTGGTAATCCCGCCCAGCGTGGTCCTTATTGTGGTGGCCATCCAAACCGGACAGTCCGTGGGCAAACTTTTCGTGGCCAGCATCATCCCTGGGATTCTTCTTGGCCTGTTGTTTTTGCTCACCATCTTCATATTATGTATGAAAAATCCCGTGCTCGGCCCCGCCGGGGAGAGGGCAAGTTTCAGAGAGAAGCTGGCCGCCCTCCCGGGAGTTATTGAAACGCTGGTCTTATTTGCCCTGGTTATCGGCGGTCTTTACCTGGGCTGGTTTACCCCCACGGAAGCCGGTGCTGCCGGCGCGTTCGGCGCCCTGCTCATCGCCCTGCTCCAGCGCAAATTAACCTGGCAAGGCTTCGTCAGCGCCGTTTTCGAGACGCTCCGGATCTCGGCCATGGTTATGGTACTGGTTACCGGCGCCGTGGTTTTTGGCCGCTTCCTGACCATTACCAGGCTTCCCTACACACTGGCAGACTGGGCAGCCGCGCTGCCCGTGCCTCCTCACGTTATTTTGGCGGTGGTTATCCTGATTTACATTCTGGGCGGTATGTTTATGGACGCCTTAGGCTTTCTGGTGGTGACCATCCCCGTTTTCTTTCCGCTGGCCATCGCTTTGGGCTACCACCCTTTATGGTTTTCGGTACTCCTGAACATCCTGACCACTTTGGGGGCGGTTACCCCGCCGGTGGGGGTCTGCGCTTATATCGTAAGCGGGCTGGCTCCGGAGATACCGTTACCCATGGTATTCAGGGGCGTGCTGTATTTTTTGCCCGCTTATTTCATCTGTATTCTGCTTTTAATTCTTTTTCCGCAAATTGTGACGTTCCGGTAAAATGATTCCGGTTGGTCAGTATAAAGTTATCGGGGAGGGAGGGAAGAGTCTAAAAAATTGCCTGGCGGCAAATGATTTTTTCCGAAGATTATTGTCAGCATCTAAAGCTAAAGGAGGGCTGTATTTTGAAAAACAATTCTTTACTTAGCAGGAAAAAGAGGATTTTTTTCGCCGGTTTTGTTCTCCTGTTTGTTCTGGCGTTGGCCGGTTGCGGCACGCCGGCCGGGAAAGAAGGCCCCGCCGGTAAGGGAGATGCCGGGAAGCCAGCTAAACCCATCAAGGTAGGGATCATCGATTGCTTCACGGGCCCCGCCACTACCTATTCCCAAGATTCCCTTGACGGATTTAAGCTGGCGATCGAAGAAATTAACAAACAGGGCGGTCCGAAAATTGAATTTGTCCAGCGGGACGACCAGTTCAAGGTCGATCTCGCTCTTAACTGGGCAAAGGAACTGGTTCTGCGCGAACAGGTAGACATTCTGGCCGGCACCATTAACAGTGCGGCCTCACTGGCCGTGTCCAATTACGCCAAAGAAAACAAGGTTCCTTTTCTGGTTTGGGGAGCGATGAGCGATAAAATCAGCGGTGAGGCGGGGCACCGGTACGTTTTTCAAATGCTTCCCAATACGGCCATGATCGGCCAGGCCGGGGCCGTCCAGATGGCCAAGTTTCCCTATACCAGGTACTGGCTGGCGGGCAGCGACTACGAGTACGGTCATGCGGTGGTGAACAACCTCTGGTCCAAGCTGCAAAAGATGAAGCCGGATGTGCAAAAAGCGGGAGAATCCTGGTGGCGCGTGGGAGAGCCTGACTTTACGCCTTACATTAACAGTATCCGGGCGGCCAAACCGGAAGTTTTGATCGTGGGCGCGGGCGGAGCGGACGTTGTGAACTTTTTGAAAGCGGTCAAGGCCACCGGCCTCTCTAAGAACATGCAGATCTGGGCGCACATGGCGATCGACCTGAGCACTTTAAGGCCGCTGGGGGCTGAGGCGCCGGAAGGGGTCCTGGGCACGAGTTCCTATCTTTTTTATTATCCTGAGACCCCAGAGAACAAAGCTTTTGCCGAAGCGTTTAAAAAGGCCTATAACCGCGAACCGGCGTCTTTTGCCATTTATGGTTACCTGACCGGTAAATTTATTGCGGAAGCCGTCAAGAAAGCGGGCGGCGCCGACCGGGAAAAACTCATTGACGCTTTAGAAGGGCTTACTTTGAACAGCCCGGTAGGGGTGGTGACCATCAGGCAATTCGATCATCAGGCTATGATGCCCATGTTCTTTGGCAAAACAACAAAAGCAAAGGATTTGCCGTACCTGATTGCCGGGGAAATTACGACCCTGGCCGCTGACCAGATCATTCCGCCGGTGGAGGAAATCCAGAAAAAACGATCGAAATAAATGGGTATGGTAATAATTGCCTGTTTCCTTCGTTCTGTCCATTAATGATGAAAACGAGGGCTGGAATTTGTCCGGGCGAGCGACATATGCGGAGGGCCGGTAACGAAACACGGCGCAGGTGAGGCAAGCGAACCTGCAGCGCAATTGAGAAGTGGGATGTGAGAAGTTGGAGGTGGGATTTAGAATTCTCACTTCTAACCTCTCGCCTCTCACCTCTCAATTGCCTGGTTCGCTCCGTGGCAAGCCGATGTCCGGTCGACCAGGGGCAGCGGAGCGAACCGGACAATTCCAGCCCGACAGGAAACGATGGCAGAAGCTATTTTCGAGGGAGCGTCGATGTTGATCATGAAAAAAATGTTGCTGATGGGGAACGAGGCAATCGCCTGGGGACTGGTGGAAGGCGGCGTACAGGTAGCCGCCGCCTATCCGGGAACCCCTTCTTCCGAAGTCTTCGGCACCCTGGCCGAACTGGCCGCCGCCAAAGGTTTTTACGCGGAATGGTCGGTTAACGAGAAGGTAGCTTTAGAAGTGGCGGCGGGGGCGGCTTACGCCGGTTTACGGGCAGCGGTGAGCATGAAGCAGGTGGGCTTGAACGTAGCTGCCGATCCATTGATGGCTCTGGCCTACATCGGCGTAAAAGGGGGGCTGGTGCTGGTGGTGGCGGACGATCCGGGTCCGCACAGTTCCCAAACTGAACAAGACACCCGACTGTTTGCCCGCTTTGCCAAGCTGCCGGTGCTGGATCCGGCTACCCCGCAAGAAGCTAAGGAAATGGCCAAAGCTGCCTTTTCCCTTTCCGAAGCACTTGACCTGCCGGTAATCTTGCGCCCGACCACCAGAGTTGCCCACGTCTGTCAGGATGTCGAAGTGGACGAGGCGGTTCTTCCTCCACCCCTCACCGGCCGTTTTGCTAAGGGTTCTCAATGGGTTATCTTTCCCGGTCTGGCCGCCAAACGCCACCGCTGGTTAAACGACCAGCAGGATCAAGCGCAAAAGCTTTTAGGCGCTACACCCTTTAATTCTTGCCGGGAGGCAGACAGTCCCCTGGGCGTCGTCGCCTGCGGGGTCAGCTCTACTTATGTGGAGGAGGCCCTTGCCGACCTGGGGCTGGCCGTGAACCTGCTCAAGGTCGGCACCCCCTATCCCTTGCCTGCAGAACCAGTAGTCAACCTGTTGCGACGGACCAGGCGCCTCTTGATCATTGAGGAACTGGAGCCGGTGGTGGAAGAGCAGGTCATCCGCCTGGCCTGGCAGCATCAGCTGCCCGTGCAGATCGCCGGCAAATATAACCAGATCGTCCCTCGCGCCGGGGAATTTAACGTGGACCGGGTGCGGGATATCCTCGCCCGCTTCGCGGCAGGGAAGGAAGAGGCCCACCTGGAAAAAGCCGCGGTGCAGACGGCCGATCTTCCCCCTTTGCCCGTTCGGCCGCCGGTTCTCTGCGCCGGGTGCCCGCACCGCGCTTCATTTTACGCTTTCAAGAAAGCTGCGGCCGGGATGGACGTGGTCTTCACCGGGGATATCGGTTGCTACACCCTGGGCAATGCCCCGCCGCTGAACACGGTGGATACCTGCCTGTGCATGGGGGCCAGCATCACTATCGCCGCGGGCTTGCACCGGGCAGAGCCGGACCGCCGGCACGTAGCTTTCCTCGGCGATTCTACCTTCTTCCACGCGGGTATTCCAGGCCTGATCAATGCCGTTTACAACCAGGCACCCATCACCGTAGTGGTTTTAGACAACCGTACCACGGCCATGACCGGTTACCAGCCCCATCCAGGGACCGGGAAAGACGCCGCCGGTAAACCGGCGCCGGCCCTCGACATTGCCCGGGTGGCCGAAGCCTGCGGAGTAGACTTTGTGCGCGTGGCGGACCCCTATCAGCACGAAGAAGCCGTACGCGTGGCCAAAGCAGCCCTGGCTCATCCCGGTCCGGCGGTGGTGGTCATGCGCCGGGAATGTGTTACCTTGAGCCAATCGAAAACCGCTTACCGGGTAGACCAGGAGAAGTGCCTGGAATGCGGGGTCTGCCTCGAAGAACTGGGTTGTCCCGCCATTTTTCCCGGCCCGCGGATCACCCCTGCCTGCGTGGGTTGCGGCTTATGCGCGGCCGTTTGCCCGGCGCAGGCCATTGTGGGGGAGGTGGCCTCCTGGTGAGTCTGGACCTTGTCATTACCGGCGTCGGCGGCCAGGGAAACGTCCTGGCTTCCCGGGTGCTGGCCAAAGCGGCCATGGAAGCCGGTCTGCCCGTGCGGACATCGGAGATAATCGGGATGGCGCAGCGAGAAGGGGTCGTCATGAGCCAGGTGCGGATCGGTCCCCCCTTGTGGGGCGCGCTGATTCCCGACGGAAAAGCCGATGTCTTGCTGGGTTTCGAACCCGCCGAAGCGGTGCGCGGCCTGCCTAAGCTAAAGGCGCACGGGGTGGCGGTGGTCAACACCGCCCCGGTACTGCCCGTAACCGTTGCCCTGGGGCTATCCCCTTACGACGCCGCGGTTTACCTGCATTACCTGGAAAAAAATATCGCCCTCCTTTACCTGGTAGATGCTCACAAACTGGCCCTGCAAGCGGGGAACCCGCGCACGCTAAACGCAGTTTTACTGGGGGCCCTGGCCGCTCTGGACGTGCTTCCCTTTGCTGCCGGGCATTTTTTGCACTTTCTTCTGGAGTCGATTCCCGAAAACTACCGGGAGGTAAACCGCCTGGCTTTTGAACTGGGGCGGGAAAGCATAAAGGAATGATTTGTTTAAATAGAATAAAAAAGAATACCTACATTTGTTTGTTTTGAACATGGAAATACTCCGTGTTTTGTTTTAATATTTTTCAAGAGAACATTTTCTATTTTCAAACGCTTAACGGCTGGGGACCGACGACTATTTGTCCGGGAGGTTTAGCGAATGCCCGAAGCGGTTGATCCGCAAGTTGAAACCCTTACCCGCTCTTTACGGACCCTGATCTGGATCGCCCACGACTTCTTTCACTGCTGGCGCCGGGCAGTACAGGAAAAATACGGAGAAGAAGCTGCCGCTGGCCTGACGGAACGCTTCTGGCAGCTTGTCGGCCGGCGCACGGGTGAGCTCTACCTGACCAAAGGCGGGGTTTCCCCTGGGGATATCGGGGCCATTGTCCGGGCCATCGCCCGGAGCAGCGAAATCATGGGGGAAACAGTCCGGGTCGAACAAGACGGTTCCGACTGGCTGCTCATCCACGACGACTGTCCGTGGGTCGCATCTTACCGTGAATACGGTGCGCCGGGGCAATGCGTGCCCGGTTGCCACGTCTGGTTTGCCGCTACCCTGGCTGCCGCCGCGCCGGAGTACACCGTCACCACCGAATCGTCCCTGGCGAAAGGGGACGCAGCCTGCATCCGGCGCTTCCGCCGGGCGGAAGCCAGGTAACAGCCTATTTTTTGAGAAAATTGTATGACTGCAAAAGTCCTCACTAAGATGAAAAAGAGGGCTGGAATCTGTCCGGGCGAGCGACATATGCGGAGGTCGGAAACCAGACACAGCCCAGCCGCGGCAAGCGAACCGGCAGCGCGAAACGCGCAGATACCACTATGCAAAAGGTGCTAACAGTAATCGCTGGTTAGGCTGGCAAAGTTAAAAAACTAACCTCTCGCGCGCATTTTGCAGCGCTGCCTGGTTCGCTCCGCGGCAAGCCGATGTCTGGTCGACCCGGAGCATCGGAGCGAGCTGGACAATTCCAGCCCGATGACTTAGACACTGATAATACGTCTTTTCAAAGGAGGAATCCCCATGTCCAAACCCGGCCGCGCCCTCTTCCCGCACCTCTTTTCTCCGGGCAACATCGGCCCCTACCGGACCAAAAACCGGGTCAAGTACGCCGCCTGCTGAGTCTCCAACTACAATAGCCGGGACGGCTATATCACTCCGCGGGAACTGGCCCGCACCAGCGTCATCGCGCAGACCGGGGCGGGGATCATCACCAACCAGGGGGCCTACGTCGACCCGAAGGGGGAAGGGAAGGCCTACTACCGCCAGATCGCCCTCTACGACGACAAATTTTTGCCCGAGTTCGAAAAAATCGCCGCCTTCATCCACGAACAGGGCGCCGTGGCCATCCAGCAGCTCTTGCACTGCGGCCGCTACGGCGGCATCGACCTGGGCTATTGCGTCCAGCCCTCGGCCGTGCCCCAGACCCTGCCGCACTTCCGCCCCCCGCGGGAGATGACCAAAGAAGAGATCAAACAGACCATCAAAGATCATGCCGAAGCAGCCAAACGGGCCGTGAAAGCCGGCTTCGACGGCGTGGAGATCACCAGCTTCATGGGTTATCTTTTAGCCAACTTCAACTCCAAATTCACCAACAAACGCACCGACGAATACGGGGGCAGCCTGGAAAACCGGGGCCGCTTCATGAAAGAACTCATCTACGCCATCAAAGAAGCCATCGGCGCTGCGCACCCCCTTTGCGTGCGCCTGAACGGCGCCGAACTCATGGACCGCTACGGCGGCAACACCGAAGAAGAGTGCTTAGAGCTCATGAAGATGGCCGCTTTAGCCGGGGTGGACATGATCAGCGTCACCGTCGGCTGGCAGGAATCCCCCGTCTCCTCCATCGCCAGAGATGTCCCCCCGGGGCACTGGAACTACCTGGCCGCCCGGGCCAAAAAAGCCATCCCCGGCGTCCCCATCGCCTTCGGAGTGCGTTTGCCCGACCCGGTCCTGGCCGAACAAGCCATCGCCGCCGGGGAATTTGACTTCTGGGAGGTCTGCCGGCCTTTTCTGGCCGACCCCGAACGCCTGCACAAGATCGCAGAAAACCGCTTAGAAGAGATCAAACCCTGCATCGGCTGCCTTTTGTGCCTTTCCCGGCTCTTCCGGGACCTTCCCTACCTGTGCACGGTAAACCCCGTCCTGGGCCACGAAGTGGAGCCGGAGTACCACTTGAAACCTGCCGCGGTGCAAAAAACCATCCTCATCGCCGGCGGCGGCCCGGCCGGCTTGGAGTGCGCCGTCACTGCCGCGCAGCGGGGTCACCGGGTCACCCTCTACGAAAAAAGGGACCGTTTAGGGGGGCAGCTGGCCATCTTAGCCGATCAGGACCTGGCCAACAAAGAAGACTTAAAAACCCTCTTACGCTATTACGAAACCCGGCTGGCCAAACTGGGCGTTGCCGTCCACCTGAACACGGAACTCACCCCCAAGCTCTTCCGCACCCTTTCCCCCGCTCCGGACGTGGCGGTGGTGGCCGCCGGCGCCACCCTCGACCTTTCCCCCTGGCTGGCCAGGGCCCCGCAAGAACTGCTCACCGACGCCTTTTCCGTTCTGGCGGGAAAAGCAGCCTGCGGGCAGCGCGTCGTCATCCTGGGCGGCGGCAAGGTGGGCCTGGTCACCGCTGAATCCCTGGCTTCCCAGGGGCACGCCGTCACCATCTTAGAAGAGGGCAATCGTTTAGCCGAAGACGTCATCCCCACCTGGAAGTGGCGCCACACCTCCTGGGTGGAGGAATTGGGGATCAAAAGCTTGACCAAAGTAAAAATCCTGGCGGTCACTGCCGCCGGGGTGCGGATTGCCGACCAGACCGGCGCCGAACAGTTCCTGGCAGCGGACACGATCATTGTGGCTGCCCCCCGGCGCAGCGCCGCCGAGCTCCTATTTTCCCTGGAGTTTGCCGTGGACGAACTGTACGTCATCGGCGACGCGGTGGCTCCCCGGGGCCTCTACCAGGCGATCCACGAGGGGTACCGGCTGGGGGTGCGGGTGTAAGGGGGAGCATAAAACGATGAATTTATCTGCCCTGCTGAGTAATCCCGCCGCCTGGCAGGCGGCTTTGGACGGGGAGGAGAGGTTTTTCGCCCAAATCAAAGAAGGAAAAATCGGGCTCGTCGGCAAACAGACCTGCGCCACCCCGCCGGGTGAAATGCTGGTGTGGGAAGTTGTCCTGGGCAAAGCGCGGGCTGTGCCCGCCCGCTTTCGCGGCTGGCAGGCGGCGGGGGTGGAATTGCTCCTCGTGCTGGAAGATAATTTTGCTTCCGAGCTCCAAGAGGCCCTGGCCGGAAAAAGTATCTTCGCCGCTTTCAAGAAGATGATCCGCCTGGGCAGGATTAATTTGTTTCTCCTGGGGACCAGGGATGATTTGCTGGCTTTAGGGTTTGAAGATTTTCTCGAGGCGCTCGGGGTGCCGTTTTTAGGGACGTGCCATTAAAGAATCTTTGTAAGTATTAAATATTTACAAATCTTTTGAGATAGGGGGGTTTTGACCGGTGGGATACCAGTTTCGCGGCAAAACTTTTGACGAGCTGAACGTCGGCGACGAATTTTTCACCGCTTCCCGGACCGTTACGGAGGCAGAAGTGGTAAACTTTGCCGGGCTTTCGGGGGATTTCAACCCTCTGCACACGGATGAAACTTTCGGCAAAACCACCCCGTTCGGCACGAGAATCGCCCACGGTGTTTTAATTCAGGCCATAGCTACCGGACTGGCCAACCAGCTGGGCATCTTTGAAGGAACCACCATTGCCGTGCTGGAAATGGTGAGCCGTTTTACCGGGGCGGTTAAATTTGGCGATACCATTCACGTCGTCATGAAAGTTAAGGAAAAGAAGGAGAGCAAGAAGCCGGACCGGGGTCTTGTCAACGTGGAAGTCAGGGTTCTCAACCAGCGGGAGGAACCTGTGCTGGAAGGAAACTGGTTGATTATGCTGGTTCGTAAGGAGGGATAACGGAATGCGTTTAAAGGATAAGGTAGCCTTGATCACCGGGGCGGGAAGCGGGATTGGCGAAGCCACCGCCAGGCGTTTCGCTGCCGAAGGGGCAGCGGTGGTGCTCAACGATCTCAACGCCGCCGAAGTCAATAGGGTGGCGCAAGAGCTTGCTGCTCAAGGGGTGTGCGTCCTGGTTGCGGAGGGAAGCGTAACAAATAAAAACGACGTGGAAGCCATGGTCGATGCCGCCCTGAAAAAATTTCAGCGGCTTGACATTCTCGTCAACAACGCGGGGATTAACCGGGACGCCCTGGTCAGAAAGATGACCGAGGAGCAATGGGACAGTGTGCTGGACGTTAATCTCAAAGGCACCTTTTTGTGCTGCCAGGCCGTTTTAGGGCCGATGAGCGAACAAAAGTACGGAAAGATAAACAACACTGCCTCGATCGGGGCGTACGGGAATATCGGTCAGGCCAATTACGCGGCCAGTAAAGCGGGCGTGATCGGATTGAGCTGGACGCTGGCCCTGGAATACGCCCGGTACAACATCAATGTCAACGTGGTCGCTCCGGGAGCGACCAGGACGCCCATGACGGCGGGCATACCCGATAATATTCGCGAGATGATGATCAATAAAATTCCGCTCAGGCGGATGGCCGAACCCGAGGAAATCGCCAGCGTGCACGTTTTCCTCGCCAGTGACGAGGCCAACTATATAACCGGTCAGGTGATTTTTGTCGATGGCGGGCTTACCATCGGGATTTAAAGGGCTGAGTGCCGGGCCGGCCCGTAGTGTTGGCGCGACGGCAAACGAACGGCGGGCAAAGGAATTTTTTCCCGGTAGACAAAGAGGTGAAGCTTATGGCAGGTTGCGAACCCTTTACCGGCCTTACCGTGTTAAGCCTGGAGCAGGCCACGGTGCTGCCTTACTTAACTTACCGGCTGGCCCTCGACGGCGCCCGGGTGATCAGAATTGAAGATCCGGTGAAGGGCGACCCGAACCGCTACGTAGGCGAAAACATGCTCGGGGACGAGCGTATGCGCACCTATTTTCTCCCCATCAACGCCGGAAAAAAGGCCATTACACTAAACCTGGCCCATCCCCGCGGGCAGGCAATTTTAAAAGACTTGCTGCGCTGCCTGCCGGTGGATGTCTTCTGCACCAACCAGCTGCCCAAAAACTACGCCAAGCTGGGCATAAATTACGAGGAGCTGCGGGCAGTGAAACCGGATTTAATCTGGGTTGGCGTGACGGGTTTCGGTCCCTCTTCCAACGAGGCCGCGTACGACCCGGTCTTGCAGGCAAGATCCGGCCTGATGGACTTAAACGGGGAGGCCTCCGGCCCTCCGCTCGTTACCGGGATACCTTTTATCGATATGGGGGCGAGTGAACACGCCTATGGTTTTATCATGAAGGCCCTCTACAAAAGGGCGGTTACCGGGGAAGGCTGCCGTCTGGATCTGTCCATGTTTCAGAGCGCCCTGTCGTGGCTGACCGTCCCGATTAGCTTATCCGTGGCCTTTGGAAGACACCTGCGCCGGCACGGGAACACCCACGAATTTTTTGCCCCCGTATCGGTTTACGAAACTTCCGACGGCTATGTTTATATGGCCGTCGGCAATGACCGGCAGTGGCGGTCGCTTGTTTCCCTGGCCCCTTTTGCTCACCTGGATAAGCCGGAGTATGCAACCAACGCTGGCCGGATTGCCGAGGTGACAAAGCTGAACGCTGCGATCAACGAAGTAACCCGCACTTTTTCTGCCGCTGGAATCGTGGAACTGTTGAAAAACGCCCAGGTTCCCGTCTCCGAAGTGAGGAGCATCAAAGAGGTGGTTGAAGATCCCCTGGTTAAAGAAGCGTTCCTATACGCATATGATGAGCGCACGGATTTCAAGCTTACGCTCGCCCCACCGCCTTACCTTACCTCCTACCTCGAGGCCTGCGGGGGAAAATTGAGTTTTCCGCCCCGTTTCGGCGAACATAACGAGGAAATTTACGGTGCGGTTCTGGGCCTGGACGCAGAAGAACTGAGCGAACTGCGGCGGGAACAAATAATCTGAGCCGGCGGCATTGTCACAGCCAAATCTGATTACCGGAAACGATGAACTTTTTATTCTGCTCTGAGTGAGTATCCGGGGAAAGGTGAAGACCATGAGAAAAATACGCGTCCTGATTGCCAAGCCCGGGCTGGACGGCCACGACCGGGGAGCCAAAGTCGTCGCCTATTTGCTCCGGGAGGCGGGGATGGAGGTAATCTACACGGGTTTACATAAGACGGTGGAACAGATCGTGGAGGCGGCCATCCAGGAAGACGTGGACGCCATCGGCCTGAGCATCCTTTCCGGCGCCCACCTGCCGATCACGGAAAAGCTGATGGCCCGGCTGCGCGAGCGCAAGGCCGACGACATCGTGGTTACCGTGGGCGGGGTCATCCCCCGGCGCGACGTAGAAAAACTGAAAGCCCTGGGTGCGAAGGCAGTCTTTCCGGGCGGCACCAGCTTCGCTGAGATTTTGCACTTTTTCCAGGAAGAGCTCCCAAGGTTACGCTACGGCGCAGCTTTTCCAGGGACATAATTTCTAAGGGGTTCCTATGAAGACTGTCATCCTCTCCATAAAGGATAAAAATAAGGGAGGGAATTTGTCCGGGTGAGCGACATATGCGGAAAGCGCGTCAGGTACCAAACTTAAACCGCTGCCGCGGCAAGCAAACCGGCAACGCATTGAGAAGCGGGATGTGAGAAGCTAGAGGTGAGAATTTTTAAAATCCCACCTCCAACCTCCCACCTCCAACCTCTTAGTCGGTCAACCCGAAACTTTTAAGCGAGCCAGACGATTTTCGCTTAATGAGGAAAGATGGTAAGGAGTGATTAGCATGACCGGCACCGCCTACATCAAAGAAGGCGAAGAAATCAAGGAAGTTATCCTGGAGTCCGGGATCCGGGTAAAGCCGGTTTATGTCCCGGAAGATATTAAAGACCTCGATTACGCCAGGGACCTGGGCAACCCCGGCGAATACCCATACACCCGCGGTATTCACCCGCAAATGTACCGCCGGCTGCCCTGGACGATCCGGCAGTACGCCGGCTTCGGCACTCCTCAAGAAACCAACGAACGGTTTAAATTTCTCATCGCCAACGGTCAGACGGGCCTCAACGTCGCCTTCGATCTGCCCACCCAGCTGGGCCTCGATTCCGACGACCCGCTGGCGGAAGGGGAAGTGGGCCGGGTGGGGATGGCGGTGGATACCCTGCAGGACTTCGAAATCGCTTTTGCGGGCATCCAGCTGGACCGCATCGGCACCAGCCTGACCATCAACGCCATTGCTTCCGTGATGCTGGCCATGTACCAGGCGGTGGCGGAAAAGTACGGCTTTCCCCTGGACAGGATCAGCGCCACCCCGCAAAACGACATCCTGAAAGAGATGATCGGCCGGGGAATGTGGATTTTCCCGGTGGAACCGTCCATCCGGCTCATTGGCGACACCATCGAATACAGCTGCAAGGTGCTTCCCCGCACCTACCCGGTGAGTGTCTGCGGCTACCACATCCGCGAATCCGGAGCCAGCCCCGTGCAGGAAATCGCTTACGCTTTTGAAATTGCGATTGCCTATATCGACCACGTTTTAGAGCGGGGGTTGGCCATCGACGACTTCGTCGGCCGCATCTCTTTCAACCTGGACATTTACGGCAACTTTTTTGAGCAGATCGCCAAATTTAGAGCGGCCCGCCGGCTGTGGGCAAAGCTGATCAAAGAACGGTACGGGGCGAGCAAGCCCCGCTCGTTACAGTTCCGCATGCTGGCCGGGGGCGGTGGGGCGGGCCTGACCAAGCAGCAGCCCAAAAACAACATCGTCCGGGGTGCCTACTACGCTCTGATTTCGGCCTTGAGCGGCACCCAAACAATGGCCCTGTGCAGTTACGACGAAGCCTACACCATCCCCTCCCCCAAGGCGGCCTTAATTTCCCTGATGACCAGTCACATCCTCCTGGAAGAAATGGGCCTGCGCGACACAGCCGATCCCCTTGCCGGTTCCTATTACGTGGAATGGCTGACCAACGAACTGGAAAAACGGATCAAGGCGGAAATGCAAAAGATCGAAGATTTCGGAGGGATGGTTTACGCCGTCGAAACAGGCTATGTCCAGCGGGAAGTAGCCCGGCAGGCCTACCAGCAGGAAAAAGCAGTTCAGGAAGGGAGAATTATCAAAGTAGGGGTGAACAAGTACGTTATCGAAGAGGAAGAGCCGGCCATCGAACTGCACGAATACCGGCCGGAAGTGGCGGAAGAACAAGTCGCCCGGTTAAAAGAAGTCAAAAGGAGACGGGATAGCCGGGAAGTGATCCGCGCCTTAAAAGAGCTGGAAGCAGCCGCCCGGGGAAAGAAAAACGTAATGCCTTGCCTGGTGGAGGCAGTGAAGGCGTACGCCACCGTGGGGGAAATCACCGCGGTGTTCAAGGATATTTACGGAGAATTCAAGGAGCCGTCGATATTTTAAAGTTTGGAAACTGATGCGAAAGGGGTACCAAAGTGGCTTATAAGATAGGCATTGACGTGGGGGGGACGTTTACCGATCTGCTCCTTGTTTCTGACGGCCAGTCCAGGATTTACAAGGTGCTTTCCACCCCCGACGACCCCTCCGAAGGTCTGTTGAACGGCCTGCAAGAAATGGGGCAGGACCTGGGTTGTTCACTGACGCAGTTTTTGCAGGAAGTGAAGATCATCGTCCACGGCACGACGGTGACCACCAACGCTGTTTTAACCTATAGGGGGGCTAAAACCGCCCTTTTGACCACCAAGGGTTTGCGCGACGCCCTGGAAATGCGGCGGGGGATCCGCGAAGAGCAGTATAATAACCGGTACACCAATGTGGAACCGCTGGTGCCCAGACACCTGCGCTTTCCCGTCGAGGAACGGGTAGATTATAAAGGGGAGATCCTTACCGCGCTGAAAAGGGAAGACGTGCACGAAGCGATCAAAGCCGTCAAAAGAAGTGAAATTGAAGCGATCGCCGTTTGCTTTATGAATTCCTTTGCCAATAAGAGCCACGAAGAAGCGGCGGCGCAGTTGCTTAAAAGTGAATTGCCCGGCGTATATCTGACCATTTCGAGTCACCTGCTTCCCTCGATCCGCTTTTACGACCGGATCAGCACCACGGTGCTGAATTCTTACGTCGGGCCGATCTTAAGGCGTTACCTGTACAGTTTAATGAATAAACTCGAAGAGGCCGGCTTTACCGGGGTTCTTTTAATCATGCAGTCGAACGGGGGCGTGGTGGCGCCCGGGATAGCCGCGGAGCGCGCCTCGGCAACGCTGCTCTCCGGACCTGCCGGGGGGCCGGTCGCCGGTGTTTATTACACTTCGCTGCACGGTTTTGAGCACTGCCTGACCGTGGATATGGGGGGAACGAGTTTTGACGCGGCGCTCATTAAAAACAAAAGCCCCCTGGTGACCAGCGAAGGGGAGATCAACCGGCTCCGCATCGCCTTGCCGATGCTCGATATTGTGACCATCGGGGCCGGCGGCGGGAGCATCGGCTGGATTGACGAAGGCGGCCTGCTACGGATGGGTCCGCAGAGCGCCGGCGCAAAACCGGGACCGGCCTGTTACGGCCGGGGGGGAGAACTCCCGACGTGCACGGACGCCGACCTGGTGCTGGGTTATCTCGATCCCGATTATTTTGCCGGCGGGAAGATCCGCCTTAATTATGACCGGGCGGTAAAGGCCATCCAGGAACATGTCGCCGCGAAGCTGCGCCTCGATGTGGTGGAAGCGGCGGCGGGCATGTATAACCTGATTAACGTAAACATGGCCAACGGAGTGCGGGAAGTAACGGTCAAGCGCGGCGAGGATCCGCGCGACTTCCCCCTGGTTGTCGCCGGCGGGGCCGGGCCTAACCACGCCTGCATGATTGCTTTGGAGCTGGAGATTCCGGTGGTCGTCATTCCCAGGGAATCTTCCATTTTTTGCGCGGCCGGAATGTTGATGTCCGATCTAAAGCACGACTTTGTGCGTACTTACCACACCGTTTTAGATCAGCTGGACAAGGAGAGGCTAAGGGATCTATTCGCGGAAATGGCCAGGGAGGGGCTCGGAATGTTGAAGACCGAGCACATCCCGGAGAATATGGTCAGGTACAGCTATTACCTGGATATGCGTTACGTAAAGCAGTACCACGAGGTGAACGTGGAAATATCGGCCGAGGAGCTGTTCGCGGACGATCTGGACAGTATTCTGGCCAAGTTTCACCATAAACATAACACTCTCTACGGCTATTCGTTAGAAAAGGAAGGGACGCCGGTGGAACTGATCAATGTTCGCTTAAGCTGCACCGGTCTGACGGAAAAACCGAAGTTCTTGACTTACGAGTATGCCGGTCCGGACCCGTCCGGAGCTTACAAGCGACACAGGCAAATTTATCTCCCGGCCCAAAAAACTTTCCGGGAAGTTCCCGTTTTTGACGGCGACAGGCTGCGGTGCGGCAATTTAATTGCCGGCCCGGCCATAATTGAACAGATCAACACAACGACCTTGATTACTCCTGAATACACCTGTCTGGTTGACCGTTACAACAGCTTCGTCCTTTTCTTGAACGAGAAGCGGGACGAATATGTGGGGAGGATTCTTTTATGAAGACGCAGGCCGAAGAAATCAACGGCGTTAAAATTGATAAAATCCTGGTGTCCGTGTTCCAGCGGCGCTTTAAATCCATCACCCAGGAAATGAGCATTGCCCTGGCGCGCACCACGCGCTCCCCTATTCTGTGCGAGGCGAAAGATTTCGTCACCGGCCTTTACGACGCCCAGGGGAAGATGCTGGAGCAGACGGAAAACCTGCCCATCCTTTCCTTTTCCCTGGGTCCGGTTTGCGAATACATCGCCCGCTATTTCGGGGACGAAATTTACCCGGGAGACGTCATCTTTCACAACGACGTTTTTTCCATGGGGAACCAGAACAACGACGTGGCGGTTTACAAGCCGATCTTTTACCAGGACCGGCTGATCGGTTGGGCCGCCTGCAAAGGGCACCAGGCGGACATCGGCGGGGCGGTGGCGGGCGGCTACAATCCCAACGCAACGGAAGTGTGGCAGGAAGCCTTAAGAATTCCTCCCGTAAAGGTGTACGAAAAGGGGAAGCTGCGCAAGGACGTCTGGGATCTCATCTTCGCCAACATCCGCTTTGACATCGTTCAGGAGGATATGAAGGCACAGATCGGGAGCTGCACGGTGGGAGAACGCCGGCTGCTCGAGCTGGTGGAACGGTACGGCCGGGAAGTTTTCGAGGCCCACAAGGAGTACCTGTTCAACTCTACCGAAAAGATGATGCGAGCGGAAATTAAAAGCATCCCGAACGGGGTTTACCACGGCGAGGCCACGGTTTACTACGACGGCCGCACCCCGGGCTCTACTTGCAAGATTCGCGTCCGGATCACGGTGGAAGACGAAGAAATTATCTTTGACTTTTCCGAAACCGACCCCCAGACCGCCGGTTTTGTGAACGGCACCTACACCTCCAGTGCATCCGCCGTCCTGTTGACTTTTCTGCAGATGGTCAACCCGGATATTCCCCACAACGACGGGATGGTGCGGCCGGTCAAAATCGTCATTCCCGAGGGAACCCTGTTGAATGCCCGGTACCCGGCCGCCACAAACTTTGGCAATCACCTCTGCCCGCCCACCGCCGACGCCATTATCCGGGCCCTGGCCCCGGCCATTCCCGGGCGGGTCACCGCCGGCTGGAACCAGTTGTTGTGCGGGCTGGTGACGGGAAATGACCGGCGGAAAAATTCGCCGTACGTAGACATTCTTTTTTTGGGCTTGAAAGGCGGTTCCGGAGGCACTTACGGGTTCGACGGCTACGACCACATTGGGATGATCGACGCTTCCGGAGGGGTTCTCGATCAGGATTACGAGATGTACGAGCAGCAAACCCCCCACCTGTTGTTGAAACACGAATACCTGGCCGATTCGGCGGGCGCCGGGACGTGGCGCGGCGGTCTGGGCGTGGAAACAGAAATCAAACTGGACGGGGAGAAGATGACCTGCGTCACCTTTGGCGACGGGGACGTGGAACCTGCTTTCGGCCTTTTCGGGGGCAAAGCCGGGGCTTTGAACCGGATCGAGCTGAGGTACCCGGACGGCCGGGTGCATGTTCCCCTGAGCAAGGAAGTTATTAATAACGTCCCTCCCGGAACGGTGTGGCGCCAGATTGCGGGCGGCGGGGGCGGCTACGGCGACCCTTTCCGGCGCCCGGTGGAAAAAGTGCTCAAGGACGTAAAAAACGGCGTACTCTCCATAGCCGCCGCCAGGGAGGACTACGGCGTGGTCATCGACCCGGAAACCCTGGAAGTAGATTGGGAAGCCACCAGGATACTGCGGGAGGGTTGCATATAACGTCGGTCGTCTTATGCAGTTCTCTCCATAGAGAATAAAAAGAAGGGCTGGAATTTGTCCGGGCGAGCGACATATGCGAAGGGTCGGGAACCAGACTTAAGCCGCAGCCGCGGCAAGCGAACCGGCAGCGCAATTGAGAAGTGGGATGTGAGAAATTAGAGGTGGGAAATAAATAATCTCACTTCTAACTTCCCACCTCTCACTTCTCAATTGGTCGACCCGGAGCATCGGAGCGAGCCGGACAATTCCAGCCCTATGTCAGAAGCTAAACTACTTCCAGAGGAGGTGAGCACCTTGACCTACGACGAAGTCGTGAACCTTTCCGATGATGAAATGCTGGCCATCCAGGAAAAAGGATTAAAGTGGACCGTCCGGCACGCGTACGAAAACTCAACCTTTTACCGCCGGCGAATGGAGGAAGCGGGGGTCGCCCCAAACGACATAAAAACTCTGGACGACTTAACCAAACTTCCCTTTACTACTCCTGAAGACATCCGGGACAACTACCCCCTGGGGATCACTGCCGTGCCGGAAAAAGATATCGTCAGAATCCACGCCTCTTCGGGAACCACGGGCAAAAAGAAGGTGGTATCGTACACCAGCAAAGACATTGCCGACTGGGCGGAAATGTTTTCCCGCTGTTTTAAGCTCGCCGGCTTAAGCCGCAAAGACCGCATCCAGGTAATGGTGGGTTACGGCCTCTGGACTGCCGGCGCGGGCTTTCAGGCTGGAATCGAAAAGTTCGGGGCGATGGCCGTGCCGGTGGGACCCGGCCAAACGGACCTCCAGCTGGAGTTGATGGAAGACCTTCAGGTGACCGCCTTTTGCAGCACCTCATCTTACGCCCTTTTCCTGGGGGAAGAGGTGGAAAGAAGGGGCCTGCGGCCCCGGCTCAGGCTAAAGGCCGGGATTATCGGTTCGGAGCGCTGGAGCGAGCGGATGCGCAAACGAATCGAAGAACTGCTGGGCATTGAAACCTTCGACATCCCCGGGATGACCGAACTCTACGGCCCCGGCACCGGCCTTGACTGCCAGGCGCACGAAGGCATTCATTACTGGTCCGACTACTTTATCTACGAAATCGTCGACCCCCAAACCGGCAAAAACCTGCCGCCGGGAGAAGTGGGCGAACTCGTGGTGACCACCCTGCAAAAAGAGGCCATGCCGATGATCCGCTACCGGACCCGCGATTTAACCAGGTTGCTGCCGGGCCGGTGCTCCTGCGGCCGCTCCTTTTTCCGCACCGATCGCTTCCTTGGGCGCACCGATGACATGATTAAAGTGCGAGGGGTGAACATTTTTCCCGGCCAGATCGAACATCTGATTGCCCAGTTTACCGCTCTGGGCAGCGAGTACCAGTTAGTTATTACCAAGGAACCCGCCGGAAAAGATATTTTACTGTTAAGGGTGGAGTGCAAGCCGGGTTTTTCGGGCAACATTCACGAACTGGCGAACCTGATCAGAAGCAAGTGCACCGATTTCATCGGGGTAACGCCGGTAGTCGAACTGGTGGCCTACCGCAGTTTGCCACGAACGGAGCGGAAAACCAAACGCGTTTTTGACAAAAGAATGGATTTTTAAAACTTCCGGAAAAACCTTAAAAAATCCTGCCTGGTGTCTGCGAACCAGGTTAGCGTGAGCTTGAGTCAAAGTCGAGGTGAAGGCGAGCAAAAAGGAAGGAAATAAGCATGACCTGCTGCCGGACTGGCCGGATTTTGGGCGTTGGTTTCTCCTTCTTTTCCCGGAGGCGAAAAGGGAGGTGAAGAAAAATTTTCTTTACTTTGAACCGGCAACGGTTGCCCAGGCAATTGCCGATCTGAAAGAAAGCGGGGCAGGGGCCTGGCGGCTTGCCGGGGGAACCGACCTGCTTGTGCGCATGAAGCGGCGGGAAATAAATCCGGATGCGCTGGTCAACCTCAAAAGCATCCCGGAGTTGGCCGGCACTGGTGCGGAGGAAAGCGGCTTCCGGCTCGGGGCTTTGACGACAGTGGCGGCGCTGCTGAGAAATGAAGAGGCCGGGCGCCTGTTCCCGGCCCTGCGGCAGGCCGCTGCGGTGATGGCCTCGCCGCAGATTAGAGAACTGGCTACGTTGGGGGGAAACGTTTGCAATGCCTCCCCGGCAGCCGACCTGGTGCCTCCCCTGGTGGCCGCCGGGGCGCAGGCCGTCATCGCGGGCGACGACAGTACGCGTACAGTACCCCTGGAGGAGTTTTTTCGCGGCCCCCGGGAAACGGTCTTAAGGGCTCAGGATATTTTGACCGCAGTAATTGTGCCCTGGCCGTCAAAAAACTGCCGTTCCGTCTACCTCAAGCAAGGCATCCGCCGCGGGCACGAAATAGCCATTGCCGGCGTTGCCGTTTCCCTGGTTCGCCACGAGAAAAACAGGCTTGCAGACGTTCGCATCGTGCTCGGCGCCGTGGGGCCGACCGTTTTACGGGCGAGAAAAGCGGAAGAATTCTTGCGGCAGCACACTCTATCGGAAGCGGTTTTGGCAGAAGCGGGCGGCCTGGCCGCCCGGGCCGCGCAACCCGTTGACGACGTCCGGGCAAGTGCCTGGTACCGCCGGGAAATGGTGCGCGTCCTGACCATCCGGGCATTGCAGTTCTGTCTTGCCGGCGGGGGTGATGAATGATGTTTCACCAAATAACCCTCACCATAAACGGCAGCATTTTCACGGTAATGGTTGCGCCCGGGGATACTCTTTTGGAAGTGCTCCGGGAAAAGCTGGGGCTCACCGGGACAAAGAAAGGCTGCGACACGGGCGACTGCGGCGCGTGCACGGTGCTTGTCGACGGCCGGCCGGTTCCTGCCTGCCTGGTGCTGGCCCGCGATGCGCACGGGAAAGAAGTCTGGACGGTAGAGGGCTTGAGTGACGACTCTGGCTTCCGGCGTTTACAGGAAAACTTTGTAAATCGAGGGGCGGTCCAGTGCGGTTTCTGCACCCCCGGTATGCTGGTGGCGGCTTTCGCCCTGTTACGGACGACCCCCCAGCCGACCGAAGAGGAAGTGCGGGAGGCTATTTCCGGCAATCTTTGCCGTTGCACCGGTTACCAGAAGATCGTGGAAGCTGTTTTGACCGCCGCCGCAATCCCGGAGGGTTCCCGGGAACCACATCAGCTTTCCAAGGGGGGTGACCCGGCCAATGGGTAAAAGGATTATTGCGGCCGGGATGGCAGAGGGTGAAACCCGCTTCCGCCAGGTGGGCAAGCGGGTGCCGAAACTGGATGCCTGGGAAAAGGTTTCCGGCCGGGCCCAATATATCGACGATCTAAAGCTGCCGAATATGCTGCATGCCAGGATCCTTTACAGCAAATACCCCCACGCCCGGATTATCCACATTGACCCGAGCCGGGCGGAAAAGCTGCCCGGAGTCAAGGCGGTAATTACCGGCTACAACACGCCGGAGATAAGGATCGGTTTTTTAAACGATAATCCGGTGTTAAAAAAAGATAAGGTCCGGCAGTACCGGGACGAAGTAGCGGCGGTAGCGGCGGTGAATCCGGATGTAGCGGCGGAAGCCCTGGAGCTTATTCGCGTGGAATATGAGGAGTTGCCGGCCGTGTTCGATCCCGGCGAAGCCATGGCAGACGGCGCTCCGCTGGTGCACGCGGAGAAGGGAACAAATGTCTTGAATCTGCCCTGGCATTTCTCCGCCGGCGATGTGGAAGCGGCCAGGGAGAACTCGGCGTTTGTGGTTGAAGAAACCTACCGGTTGACCTGGGTCACCCACTGCTGCCTGGGCACGGCGGGTTGCGTGGCCGATTTCCACCCCAACGGCAATCTGACGGTCTATACGCCGACCCAGATCCGTTTCCTGGCCCAGCGAGACTTTATGAAGGTATTTGACGCTTTAGGCCTCCGGGGAAAGAAGGTCAACGTAGTGCAGGTGAAGGCGGGGGGCGCCTTCGGGAGCAAGCTCGATACCTATCCGTACGAGTATATTACCATTCTTCTCTCCTATTACACGGGCCGTCCGGTGAAGCTGGTCTTCACGCGGGAGGAGGAATTCTTCGCTACTCCCGGGCGGCAGCCGGCGATCATCAGAATCGCCCAGGGTTGCACCGCCGGCGGGCAGTTGACCTTCCGCGACGTGAAGATGATTCTGGACAACGGTGCCTACACTTCCTGGGGGGCCACCACGCCCACCGTGATGGTAATGCCGGTTTCTTCCTTATACAAAGTGCCCAACGTCAGGTACGAGGCCACCTGTGTATACACCAACAATATTTACTGCACGGCGATGCGCGGCTACGGCAATCCGCAAATCACCTTCGCCATCGAAAGCCAGATCGACACCCTGGCGGAGATGGCCGGGATTGATCCGCTGGAATTCAGACTGATCAACGCCAATACTCCCGGGGAAGTCACCCCCCAAAAGTTTCAGGTTACCTCGTGCGGCCTGAAAGAGTGCCTGGAAGCTGTGCGCGCAGGGATCGGTTGGGATGAAAAGAGGGGCCGGGGCAGCGGCCGGGGAGTAGGGGTGGCCGCGTTGTTGCATGTCGGCGGGGGGGCGCGCATTTACCGCTCTGACGGTTGCGGGGTGATTCTGAAAATAGACGATTTTGGCAAGGTGACTGTGCTGACGGGCGCTACCGACATGGGCCAGGGCAGCGAGACGGTGATCGCGCAGATTGTGGCCGAAGAACTGGGAGTAAAGGTGACGGACGTGACGGTGGTGAACAGCGGCACGGACGTGGAGACGTGGGACGTAGGCGCGCACGCCAGCCGCACCACCTTCGTCGCCGGGAACGCCGCTTTGCGGGCGGCGCGCCAAGCGAAAGAAAAAATTCTGACCGCCGCCGCTCGTATTTTAAAGCACGACGCCGCAGACCTGTACCTCGAAGGAGGGCAGATTCGTTCTTCCTCCCAGCCGGAGGTGCGGCTGGAACTGGCCAAATTGCTGCGGCAGATGCATTTCGCCGGCAGCGGACAGGTCGTCGTCGCGGACTATTTCTACGATCCGCTGACGGAAATGCTTGGTCAAGATATGTGCGGGAATCTTTCTGCCGCCTATACGTACGGGGCACACGGGGCCGAAGTGGAAGTGGACCGGGAGACCGGCCAGGTGAAAGTCCTTAATTATATCTGCGCCATCGACGCCGGACGGGCAATCAACCCCATGCTGCTGGAAGGGCAACTGGAAGGCGGCGTGGCGATGGGGATCGGTTACGCTTTAATTGAAGAGCTAAAGCTCTCTAACGGCAAGGTCCTTAATCCAAATTTCCTTGATTACCGCCTGCCCACCAGTCTTGACGTGCCGAAGGTGCAAAGCGTCGTCGTGGAAACGGATGATTCCGAAGGTCCTTTTGGGGCCAAAGGAATTGGGGAGCCGCCGGCGGTGGCGGCAGCCCCGGCCATTGCCAACGCCGTTTATGACGCCGTAGGAGTGCGGCTGCGGGAACTCCCCATGACCCCGGAGAAGATTTTAGCGGCAATTAAAGATAAAGGTTAAGAAGGCTTTTTCGCGAATAAATTATTAAGGAGGCGCCTGCACAGGGCCTCCTTAAGTATGTCCGGAAGAATTTTTTTGAGAGCTTGATTTTGGAGCGATTTTTAATGCATCCGGACCCTGCCGGGAAGAAGTTGTTCGAGTCCGGGCAGGTGCTTTTTTAAATCGTACCGGCGGTCGTCAACGTAAAAACTTTTGCTCAGGCCAACGGTGGTTTTAATGGTCAGGCGGGGCATCATCAACAGGTTGCCTTTTTTTAAGAGCACCTCCTCAACTTGTGGATAGGGTATTGCGCAGTTCGCCTGGTTGGCCAGAAGAATAGCTTCCGGATTTAATTTTTTTAAGGATTCCCGTTTATTGTCGGAGGCGTCGCCACGGAGTAAAAAAGTAGTGTACGTTTCGCCGACGTAAGCAAAAATAATGCGCCGGTCAGTAAAGAAAATTTCCCAGAATTCATGGGTGGTCATCCCCCATTTAAACCACCGGGTAAAGTGTTCCTTGACCACTTCTTCTGCAAAGCTTGTGACAGACGGTTGAGCAATTGTTTCCTGTTTAAGTGTATGCACGGAAAACATCTCCCGATCTAGCCTGAAGAATTCATTAAGCTTCCAAAACCTCTTTGATGTCCGGATCGAGATCGCTTTCGTCGCCCGGCTTCTTCTGGATGATCGAGACGGCCAGGTAGACCACGATCGCCAGCATGGTGGCGACGGCGCCCACTACCGCTCCGTTCGGCAGCTTATAGACATTGTATTTGGCCATAATTTCCAGCACGAAGTTGGCCACGAGGCCGACGATAATCGCCGCCATGGCAGCAGCCGCCGTGCCGCGCTTCCAGTTCAGCCCGATAACTACCACCGGCACCACAGCGGCGGCAAAAGTTCCCCAGCCGAATACTCCCAGCAGGGCCACCAGGGTTTTCATGTACAGGGCGAAAAAGGTGGAGACAATGACCAGCCCCAGGGTGGCAATCCGGGCCCAGAAGACTTCGTTTTCGATCTTTTTTCCAAAGGCCTGGGGGATGTCTCTCACGATTGCCGCCGCCCCCAGGTTCAGGAAGGAGTTCCCGGTGGACATAATCGCCGCCATCAGTCCGGCCAGCACTATCCCGGCCAGCACTTCCGGCGTGTATTCCATGAGAAAGGTCACGGCGGTCAGGTCCGGGTTCTTTAAGGGAGCGTGCTGACCCGCCTGCACCAGGGAGCGCATGGTGAGCCCCAGGCTCATCCACAAAAGGGCGCACAGGGCGTAGGCGACCGCGGAGATGAAGCCGCCCCATTTTAACCGGTAAATGTCTTTGGTCATATAAAGTTTCGTCGCCATATGCGGCTGCCCGGCGTTGCCGATGGCAAAGAGGAAATACCAGGTCAGCCCAGTCATAATGGACATTCCTCCAAAGGGCCCGATGAGTTTCGGGTCCGCCAGGGCGACGTTATGGGAAATATTCGTCATTCCTCCGCCCACATTCATGCACCACAGGAAAATGGCTACGGAAGCGAATACCATGATCACCCCCTGGAAGAAGTCGGTGTACACCCCCGCCAGGATGCCGCCCATCATGGTGTAAACCGTTAAGATGGCCAGGCCGATCAGCGCGCCGGTGACCAGGTCGATGCCGAAAATAGTCTGCATGACCACGCCCATGGCCTGTACCTGGGTTCCCAGGTAGCCCAGGATACCGAACAACAGAGCGACGGCCATCCAGAAACGGGCGCCGTTGCTGCGGTAGCGGGCGGCCACGGCGTCCGGCAAAGAGAGGACGTTGCGCACTTCCGCCATCAGGCGCATGCGCTTGGCCAGCAAAAACCAGGCCATAGGGAAGGCCACCGCCTGGGCAAAGGTAATCCACAGGGAACTGGTGCCGAACTGATAGGTCAGCCCCGGCCCGCCCACAAATCCGAAACCGCTCATGATGGCGGAGAAGGCGGCGATGGAGACGATCCACAAACCGATTGTCTGCCCGGTGATAAAGTAGTCGGCGGCGGTTTTCGTCCGGCCGTAGGACCACACCCCGATCCCCAAACAGACGAGCAGGTATAGAATCGCGATGGACAAAGTTACCGGTGTATTTAGAATAGGTACTCCCGACATCTATTTCACCCTTTCTTTCTTATCCTTTTATGCTGATGGACTCTTTTTCTTTTTTCTTCCACGAATGAACCTGCAAACGTTCCAGGTCTTCTTTTTTGATGATCCAGTTGTCGAAGATCAAAGCGTAGGCCACCCCCAGGAGAAGGGGCAGGAGCCAGATGCCGTAAACCAGCACCGCCGTCGCCGGAGGAAAACCAAGGAAGTAGGATTTGGGCATTCCGGTGGGATTCGCCTTGTATAACACAATTAATAAGTAGAATAGAACAAGATAGCCTATACCCATTACCCACAGAATGGGAGCCGCCGGACCCAGTTTTTCCTTTCTTCCGGCGCCCATGGCAACGTAAATAACAAAGAAGAGGATCATGAAGACTGGAAAAATTACCCACCAGTTCAACCACACGCACAAAAGCATGCCTAGTGAAGCTGCTAATAATAATTCTCCACTGTACTTAACCATTAACTTTTCCCTCCTACTTTTTTAATTCTTAATCAATCTCCGCAGAATTTCTGTAAAAAGCCTTACCTCATTTTTGCTTCACCTCCCAAAACAAAAATAATTAAAATGTCCGGGGCGCGGGTCCGTTGGGCGAACATGGCGGAGATGATGGGGAGACCCGTACCGACAAAGACGCTTTTTTTGTTTTCAATCATCCTGGCGGCCGCGTAAGCCATCAGTTCAGTCATTGTATAACCAGTCATTTCCGCGCCTCCTTCGCCTTTTTGCTCCACGGATAAACCGGTTCCTGCCTTAACCGTTCGATCTTTTGAAGGGTATTGTATTTTTGCATCCCCCGACGCGCTCGATGTAAGTGTTGAAGTCCCCCAAACGTACTTTTGCAGGTAATCGTCAGTACCCGCAGGGGTCCTGGAAGCCTCCGGCCATCAGCAGGGCAAAAACCAAAGCATGGGGGCTAAATTTGACACCAGCCGCCGTCAATCGTATACCCCTGAGCCGTTATTGAACCGGCGGCGGCGGAACATAAAAACGCGGTAAGGTAGCCGATTTCTTCCGGCTGAAGCAGCCTTTTTTGGGGCACCGGGCGCAAGATTACCTCCTCCAGAACCCGCTCCTGCGACAGGTTGTGGCTGGCGGCCAGGTCTTTTAACTGGTTACGCACCAAAGGAGTATCCACGTAACCCGGGCAGATGGCGTTGGCGGTTATGCCGAAGGGAGCCGTTTCTAAGGCGATCACCCTGGTTAAGCCCAGCAGGCCGTGTTTGGCCGACACGTAGCCGGCCTTGTAGGCGGAGGCAATTTTGGCGTGGACGGAAGCGATGTTTATGATCCGGCCAAAACCCTTCCTTTTCATGCCCGGTATTACGGTCCGGCTTAACAGGAAAGGCGCCACCAGCATTACTTCCAGTAAACGGCGGAAGGTTTCCGGGGGAAAATCTTCAACGGGCGCCACATATTGAAACCCGGCGTTGTTAACCAGAATGTCGATGGGGAGATCTTTGAGCTGCTGGATGAAATCCATATTTGTAACATCTCCGGGGAGAGCCTCTCCTTTTAGCTGTTGAGCAGCTTCCTGCGCTGCTTCCGGGGAAACGTCGTTGACCAGCACGTGGGCGCCGCTGGCGGCCAGGACTTTCACTATGCCGTAACCGATTCCCGAGCCCGCCCCGGTGACCAGGGCTGTTTTGCCGCCGAGGTTGACAGCCAGATTTACCTGGTCAACCTGGTCAATGTCCATGCGCATAATCCATTACCCTCCTTACACCGGATGCGTAAACAAAAATTTTTAAAAATTTAAAACATGCAATAATTGTGCCAGCTTTTTAGAAAAGTTTTGCGAGTTTCTCTTCCGCGAATCCGGAATGGAGAGTAAGGTGGTCAAGGAGAACAAATATGATTATTTAAACCTGATTTTCCTTTCCAAAAATCCGGAATGATTCCGGAATTCGGGAAAGGATTTTCAGGTTCAATTAAATTTCCTTTTGTCTTTTTTCCAGTTCCAGCTTTCTTAAATCAGCCCGCTTTACTTTGCCGGTTATCGTCATGGGCAATTCCCGCACAAACTCGATGGCCCGCGGGTATTCGTGCGCCGCCAGCCGGTTTTTCACGAAATTTTTGATCTCTTCAGCAAGGGTGGGGGAGACTTCGTATCCCTCATTTAAAACGATGAAAGCCTTTACGATGGTCCCTCTGATTTCATCAGGGGTGCCGATTACGGCCGAAAGGGCAACGGCAGGGTGTTTGAGCAAACAGTCCTCGATTTCGGACGGTCCGATGCGGTAGCCGGCGCTGGTGATCACGTCGTCCTTGCGACCGCTGAACCAGAAATAGCCGTCTTCATCAAAGGAGCCGGTATCCCCCGTCAACATCCAGTCGCCGAGGAATTTTTCCCTGGTGGCTGGTTCGTTTTGCCAGTACCCCAGAAACATCACCGGATCGCCTTTTTTCACGGCTATCTCGCCGGCCTGCCCCGGCGGGAGGGGATTTCCCCCTTCGTCAACTACGGTTAAAGTGTGGCCGGGTATCGGCCTGCCCATGGAACCGGGCTTAACGGGCATAATAGCCGCACAGTTGCCAATTAACAGGTTGGCTTCGGTTTGCCCGTAAAACTCGTTAATTTCCAGACCCAGTTCAGTCCGCCCCCAGCTCAATACTTCCTCCCCGAGGGGTTCTCCGCCGCTGGCTACGGTCCGCAACTGGATGTTGAATCTTTGACGGATGTTTTTTACGGAGCGCAATATTTTCAGCGCCGTGGGAGGCATAAAGACGTTCCTTACCCCGTGTCTGGCCATCATGTCCAAGGCTTTTTCGGGATCGAATTTTTTCGCCCGGAAGGCCAGCACCGGCACCCCGTGGTGCAGGCTGGGAAATAAAACATCAATCAAGCCCCCGATCCAGGCCCAGTCCGCCGGCGTCCAGAAAAGGTCGCCGGGCTGCGGGAAGAAGTTGTGCGGCAGCTCCACGCCCGGGAGGTGGCCCAGCAGAACCCGGTGGGCGTGCAGGGCTCCCTTCGGGGGGCCGGTGGTCCCCGATGTATAGATTATTAAAGCGGGATCGTCGGCGGCAGTGACAACGGGATCAAAACGGTCGGAGGCTTTAGAAAGTTCTTCCGCATAATCCAGGACTTCCGAATCCAGGGAAGGGGGTTTATGGACGCAAATAATTTTCTCCAAGGTTTCTAATCCCGGTTTTATTTCTAAAATCTTGGCCACATTTTCGGCGTCGACGATTACAACTCTGGCGCCGCTGTTTTTTAAGCGGTATTCCAGCGCCTCAGGGCCAAACAAAGTGAATAACGGAATATTGATCAGGCCCAGCTTGAAGCCGGCCAGGTGGGCAATTAAAGTTTCCGGTTGCTGAGATAAGACGATCCCTAACCGATCTCCCTTGCCCATTCCGAGGTAAGCCAGCAGGTTGGCAAGTTTGTTGGACTGTCGCCTTAAATCCCCAAAAGTGTATTTTTCTACTTTTCCTGTATGGTCTTCGGAAATTAAAGCCAGTCCTTTTTCTTCCCTGGCGGCGTGCCGGTCGCAAATGTCCGCGGCGATGTTATATTCGGTCGGTATAGACCACTGAAATGAGTTATAAATTTCCTGATAACTTCTTTTCATGGGCTTATTCTCCTTTCAGCCTTTTCTTTTGCCATGCATGGCAAGGTCAAAAATCAGTATTCAATAAATCATAACGGTGCAATAATCATGCCAGCTTGGTTAAAAAACTTGGGAACCATCCTCCGGGAATTAGAAAAGGGAAGATGTTAATTGCTTTGCCCAAAAATCCCGGACCGTTTCCGTTGTTCAAGAAGGAATTTTGTACCGGGAGAGCTTCTCATACAAGCTTGATTTGCTGATTTTTAGAACTCTGGCGGCGGCCAGCCGGTCACCCCCGGTGACCTCCAGGGCGCGCAAAAGCATAAGTTTTTCTACCTTCTCAACGGCTTCTTTTAACGGGACGACATTTTCCATCACGGGGGCGAGGTCCAGGTCCTGGCGCAAATAGAAAGGCAGGTGGTTGACCGTAATCACATCGTCCTCGGCAAGGTTCAAAATCCTTTCCAGGACATTTTCCAGTTCCCGCACGTTGCCCGGCCAGGAATGTCTCATCAGGCATTTCAGGGCGCTTTCGTCAATGCGTTTGGCGCTGCAGCCCAGGCGGCTGGTTAACTTGGCCAGCAAACTGTTGGCCAGGGCGGGGATGTCCTCCACTCTTTCCCGCAAGGGAGGTATATCCAAAATGACCACGTTTAAGCGGTAAAACAAATCTTTGCGGAAAAGCCCTTCCTGAACCATTTCTTCAAGATTGCGGTTGGTCGCGGCGATTACCCGCACGTTTACCTTGACCGGTTGGTTGTCGCCGAGCCTTTCAATCTCCTTTTCCTGTAAAACCCTTAACAATTTGGCCTGCATGTTGACCGGGAGATCTCCGATTTCGTCCAGAAAAATGGTTCCACCGTCCGCCAGTTCGAATTTGCCCATTTTTCCTCCCTTGCGCGCGCCGGTGAAGGCGCCTTCCCGGTAACCAAACAGTTCTGACTCCAGCAGGCTTTCCGGCAGGGCAGAACAGTTTACGCGCACAAAAGGCCGGGTGCGGCGGGGACTGGCGTTATGCAGGGCGTGAGCAAAAAGTTCTTTACCCGTGCCGCTTTCGCCGCGGATTAAAACAGTGGAGTCGCTTCTGGCCACCTTGAGAACCATTTTCTTCAGTTCCTGCATGCGCGGGCTCGGACCGATGATGTTTTCCAGGTTGTAACGGGCGCCCTGGTGGCGCATCAACTCGCCTTTATAAAATTCCAGCTCCGATTGCAGTCTTTCCACGCGTTGCATTAAAGAGCGCAGATCTTTAACGTCGCGGAACATGACGATTCCTAACGCGCCCCAAACCTCGCCGTTTCTTTTCAGGGGGATGCGGGAGCAGATCATGTCGTGGCCCTTAATCCGTTGCACATCGCCTATTTCGGCCACGCCGGTTTGCAGGACGATGGGGCGCCACGAAGGCGTAGAGCTAGCTAATAGCTCAGGGCCATGCTCAACCGAAAGATGAGGGAGGGCCCCTCGGAGCCGCTGTGCAGGCGGAGGCTCCAAACCACCGTAAGCTGCTGTGGAC
>JBFLZY010000015.1:0-42028 GCA_040755975.1 Bacillota bacterium
AGTGTAGCGATAGAAAACTAATGAACCGTGCGGTATTCAAGCAGCGCTGCCTGGTTCGCTCCGAACCAAGCCGCTGTCTCGTCGGCCCGCAGCATCGGAGCGACGGCAAATGAACGGCGGGCAAAGGGTTATTGTCAGAGGAGTGAGCGGGGCAATACCTCGCCACCCAAAGGTGGCTTGAAAGGAAATTTTTGATTGCGAAAGGGGGCGCATGACGGGATGGGCCGTTCATTAAAAAAGGGACCGTACTGCGACGAAAAGCTCTTGAAAAAAATCGAAGAAATGAACGCCAAAGGCGAAAAGCGCGTAATCAAAACGTGGTCCCGCCGGTCAACCATCTTTCCCCAGATGATCGGCCATACCATTGCCGTTCACGACGGCAGAAGGCACGTTCCGATTTACATTACCGAAGATATGGTCGGGCATAAATTAGGAGAATTTGCGCCGACGCGCATGTTTCGAGGCCACGGCGCCCACACGGAGCGCTCTACGGCCCTGAAGTAAGCGGGTGGAAAGGAGTTTTTACCATGGTTGCCAAGGCAGTTGCCAAATACGTGCGCATTTCGCCGCGCAAAGTCCGCCAGGTGGTGGACCTGGTCCGCGGTAAAAACGTAGACGAGGCGCTGGCCATTTTAAAGTTCACGCCGAAAAGGGCCTGTGGGCCGGTGGCCAAAGTCATCCGTTCGGCCGCCGCCAACGCCGAGCACAATTACGACATGAACCGGGATAATTTATATATCGCCGCCGCGTACGTAGACCAGGGGCCCACGTGGAAGCGCTACCAGCCCAGGGCGTACGGGCGGGCCAACATCATCCGGAAGCGGACCAGCCACATCACCATCGTTGTTCAAGAAAGGTAGTACATCTTAAAAATTTATTCCGACGTCTGACGACTGACGACCGAAAAGGGAGGGTTAACGTGGGTCAAAAAGTCCATCCGAAAGGATTGCGCTTAGGAATTATCAGGGACTGGGACGCCAAATGGTTCGCGGACAAGAAGAGTTTTTCCGCGACTCTTTTGGAGGACGTGAAAATCCGCAACTACATCAAAAAGAAGCTTTACGCCGCGGGCATTTCCCGCGTCCAGATCGAGCGGGCGGCCAACCGGTTGAGGATTGCCATTTATACCGCCAAGCCGGGCATTGTCATCGGCCGGGGAGGGGCGGAAGTGGAGATTTTGCGCAAGGAACTGGAAAAAATGACCGGCAAGCAGGTCCACATCAATATCGTTGAAATCAAGACACCGGAACTGGACGCCCAGCTGGTGGCGGAAAACGTGGCCGCGCAGATTGAAAAGCGCGTGGCTTTCCGCCGGGCGATGAAACAGGTGGTTTCCCGGGCCATGAAAATGGGCGCCAAGGGGATTAAAGTGGCCTGCAGCGGCCGGCTGGCGGGGGCGGAAATCGCCCGCACGGAGTGGTACAGCGAGGGGAAGGTGCCCCTGCATACTTTGCGCGCCGACATCGATTACGGATTTTGCGAAGCAAAGACAACTTACGGCCGGATCGGCGTGAAAGTCTGGATTTACCGGGGAGACGTCTTGCCGCAAAAAGGGAAGGCCGCCGCCGGCCAGGGAGGTGTGTGAAGCCAATGCTGATGCCGAAGAGGGTCAAGTACCGCAAGCAGCATCGCCCCGGCACCAAGGGAAAGGCCAAAGGAGGGGCGGAAGTGCAGTTTGGCCGGTACGGCTTGCAGTCCCTGGAGGCCGCCTGGGTCACGAGCCGCCAGATTGAGGCCGCCCGGATTGCCCTGACGCGGCACATCAAGCGGGGCGGAAAGGTATGGATCAGGATTTTTCCCGATCGGCCGATTACCCAAAAACCCGCGGAAACACGCATGGGCAGCGGTAAAGGGGCTCCCGAGTACTGGGTGGCGGTGGTCAAGCCGGGACGGATCATGTTTGAAGTCGACGGGGTAAGCGAAGAAGTGGCGAGAGAGGCCATGCGCCTGGCGGCCCACAAACTGCCCGTCAAAACCCGGTTTGTAAAACGTGCAGAAGGAAGTGAGGTCAATGAAGGCCAAAGCTAAGACCTGGCGGGAACTAACCGACGAGGAGCTGGCGAAAAAACTGGCCGAATCAAAGGATGAACTTTTCCGGTTGCGCTTTCAGCTGGCCACCAACCAGCTCGACAACCCGATGCGCCTTAAAGAGGTGCGCAAGAACATCGCGCGCCTGAAAACAATTATCCGGGAGCGGGAATTAGGCATCAACCGGGCGATTTAGGTTAACGGAAAGGGGTGGGGATCATCATGGCCCAGAGGAATTTGCGGAAAACGCGGGTGGGCCGCGTGGTCAGCGATAAAATGGATAAAACGGTCGTCGTGGCCGTGGAAACACTGGTCAGGCACCCTTTTTATCAGCGCACGGTCCGGCGCACGCGTAAGTTCAAGGCCCACGACGAGCAGAACAGCTGCCGGATCGGGGATCGCGTGCGCATCATGGAAACGCGCCCTTTGTCCAAAGACAAAAGGTGGCGCGTCGTAGAAATTCTCGAGCGCTCCAAGGAGGCCGAATAAGGCATCAGGATTTGAGGGCAGATGGGGGTGAGGGAAGTTGATTCAGGTGCAGAGCATGTTAAACGTGGCAGATAATACCGGCGCCCGCCGGCTGATGTGCATCCGCGTTCTGGGCGGTTCCCACAGGCGCTACGCCAGCCTGGGCGATGAAATTGTGGCCTCGGTTAAAGAGGCGGTGCCCGGGGGTGTGGTTAAAAAGGGCGACGTCGTGAGGGCCGTGGTGGTGCGCACGAATAAAGAAGTGCGCCGCGTGGACGGTTCCTATATCAAATTTGACGAAAATGCGGCCGTGATCATCAAGGATGATAAAAGCCCGCGGGGCACCCGCATCTTCGGTCCGGTGGCCAGGGAGTTGCGGGATCGCGAGTTTATGAAAATAATTTCTTTGGCCCCGGAGGTGCTTTAGGGAAAAAGTTAATTTCGATCAGGAAGGTGTTAGGGAGTATGCCGAAGGTTCACGTTCGCAAGGGCGATACCGTGCTGGTAATTAGCGGAAAAGACGCCGGCAAACGGGGTAAGGTTCTGGCCGTGGAACCGCAAAGGAGCCGCGTGGTGGTGGAAGGGGTCAACGTGGTGAAGCGCCACGCGCGCCCTACCCGAGCCATGCCCCAGGGGGGTATCATTGAAAAGGAGGCCCCCATCCACAGCTCCAACGTTATGCTGGTTTGCAATAAATGCCATAAACCCACCCGGATTGCGAAAAAATTTTTAGCCGACGAGGAAAAAGCCCGTGTTTGCAAGAAATGCGGCGAGATCATCGGGTAAAGGGGGGAGGGGGGAAAGATGCCCAGACTGAAGGAAAAGTATAAAAACGAAGTAGTGAAGGCGATGATGGCCAAATTTGGCTATAAAAACGTTATGCAGGTTCCCCGGCTGGAGAAAGTAGTGATCAACATGGGGGTGGGGGACGCCATTCAGAACAGCAAGGTCCTGGACGCGGCGGCAGCCGATCTGGCGGTCATCACCGGCCAGCGCCCGGTGATCACGAAGGCTAAAAGATCGATTGCGGCCTTTAAGCTGCGTCAGGGAATGAAAATCGGCTGCAAGGTAACCCTGCGCGGGGACCGCATGTATGATTTTGTGGATAAGCTGTTTAACGTGGCTCTCCCCAGGGTGCGCGACTTCCGGGGGGTTTCGCCGGACTCCTTTGACGGGCGCGGCAACTACAGCCTCGGGATCCGGGAGCAGCTGATTTTTCCGGAAATAGAATATGATAAAATAGAAAAAGTACGGGGCATGGACATCATCTTTGTCACGACCGCGAAAACAGACGAGGAAGCCAGAGAACTCCTGCGGCTCCTGGGGATGCCGTTTAGAGCGGAAGCCAGGCGGCAGACGGCGTAAAGCCTCAGGAAGGCGATATCTCTGTAGGTAGTCGCCGGCAGTCAAGTAATGGAAAGGCTGGATAATAAAGATGAAAAGAGGACTGAAACAACCAATCCGAAGGAGGGGAAGCTTTGGCTAAAAAGGCGTTAATCAATAAGGCCATGCGCGAACCAAAATTTAAGGTGCGCAAGTACAACCGGTGTAAACTATGCGGGCGTCCGCGGGCCTATATCCGCAAATTCGGCATTTGCCGCATTTGTTTTCGGACGCTGGCTTACCGCGGCGAAATTCCCGGGATCCGTAAAGCCAGCTGGTAAAAGGAGGCGTGTGCTTTAAGATGATGACCGATCCAATCGCCGACTTCTTAACGAGAATTCGCAACGCCAACACGGTCTACCACGAAAAAGTGGAAACGCCGGCTTCCCGGATGAAGCGGGCCATTGCCGACATTCTCAAAGAAGAGGGGTTTATCAAGGATTACGAATATATTGCCGACGGCAAGCAGGGTGTCTTACGCCTGTACTTGAAGTACGGGCCGGATAAAAAACGGGTCATTACCGGAATCAAGCGCATCAGCAAGCCGGGCCTGCGCATCTACGCCCGCAAAGACGCCGTTCCCCGGGTGCTGGGCGGCCTGGGCATAGCGATTATTTCCACACCGCGCGGGGTAATGACCGATAAAAAAGCCCGCAAATTGGGCTTGGGCGGAGAAGTTATCTGCTACGTGTGGTAGCGTACGGCAGGAGGTGAACAAACCAGTATGTCGCGGATTGGCAAACAACCGGTGGCGGTCCCGCAAGGGGTAGACGTGCAAATCGAAGGCAACACCATCCGGGTAAAGGGTCCCAAGGGGCAGTTAAGCAGGGAATTTCATCCGGACATGATCATCCGTCAGGAAGGCGGTTACTTGCAGGTAGAAAGGCCGTCGGACGGCAAGTTGCACCGTTCCCTGCACGGTTTAACCCGGACGCTGTTAAACAACATGATCCTGGGCGTAACCAAGGGGTTCGAGAAGGGTCTGGAATTATCCGGCGTGGGTTACCGGGCTTCCAAGCAGGGCAAAAAACTGGTCCTGGCCATGGGCTATTCCCACCCGGTGGAAATTGTACCGGAGGAGGGCCTGGAAATCGAAGTTCCGGCGCCGACCAAAATTTTGGTAAAAGGGATTGACAAGGAGAAGGTAGGCAACCTGGCCGCCAGGATCCGGAGAGTCCGGGAGCCCGAACCGTATAAAGGCAAAGGCGTCCGTTACGAAGGGGAAAGGATCAGACGCAAAGCCGGTAAAGCCGGGGTAAAAGGCAAGAAGTAAAAAGGAGTTGAACCGGTTTGATTAAGAAGCCCGATCGGAAAACATTGCGCCAGAAAAGACGTTTAAGGGTCCGCAGGAAGGTCGCGGGCACCCCGGAGCGGCCGCGGTTGAACGTTTTCCGGAGCTTAAAGCATATTTATGCGCAGGTAATTGACGATACCCGGGGGGTAACGCTGGTTTCGGCTTCCACGCTTTCGCCGGAGTTAAAGGGCAGTCTGGCTGGAGGAGGCAATCAAGAGGCGGCTTCGGCGGTGGGGAGGCTGATTGCCGAAAAAGCGCTGCAAAAAGGAATTAAGAAGGTTGTTTTTGACCGGGCCGGTTACCTTTATCACGGGCGCGTGAAGACCCTGGCCGATGCGGCGCGCGAAGGCGGCCTGGAGTTTTAGGCAAATTTAAACATTTAGGAGGGGAATGAGTGTCCAGGGTTGATCCAAATAAACCGGAGCTGACCGAAAAAGTAGTGTATATTAACCGGGTGGCCAAGGTTGTCAAGGGAGGCCGGCGTTTTTCTTTTTCCGCCCTGGTGGTCGTGGGCGACGGCAACGGGCGCGTAGGTGCCGGGTTGGGCAAGGCTGCGGAAGTCCCCGAGGCGATCCGCAAGGGGATCGAGGCAGCAAAGAAGAGCATGATCGAAGTTCCCATGGCCGGGACGACAATCCCTCACGAGGTAATTGGCGAGTTTGGCGCGGGTAAAGTGCTTTTGAAACCTGCCGCCCCCGGCACGGGACTGATCGCCGGCGGGCCGGTGCGGGCGATCCTCGAGCTGGCCGGCGTGCGGGACGTTTTAACCAAGTCCCTGGGTTCGAACAACGCCAATAACATGGTGCACGCCACCATGACGGCGCTCAAAAGCCTCAAGACCCCGGCCCAGGTAGCCGGCCTGCGCGGGAAAACAGTTGCCGAGTTATTCGGGCGGGAGGCATAAAGCACGTGGCGAAGGTAAAGGTTACGCTGCTCAAAAGTTTGATTGGCCGGTCCCGGAACCAACGCACTATGGTGCGAACGCTCGGGTTGAAAAAACCTGGGAATTCCGTCATCCATAATGATACTCCCCAGATCAGGGGTATGATCGCGAAAGTTTCTCACCTGTTGAAGGTTGAAGAAATATAAAGGAGGTGTTATAATGGTCAAGCTGCACGAATTGCGGCCCAGCCCCGGCTCCCGCCCGAAGCCGACGCGCAAGGGCCAGGGGATCGGCACCGGTTTGGGCAAGACGGCCGGCCGGGGGATGAAGGGGCAGAAAGCTCGCTCCGGCGGCGGTGTGCGGCCGGGCTTCGAAGGCGGCCAGATGCCCATCCAGCGCCGGATGCCGAAGAGGGGCTTTACGAACGCTCCTTTTAAGAAGCGGATCACGGGCGTGAACGTGGAAGCCTTGAACCGTTTTGAAGACGGCAGCACGGTGACGCCGGCCCTGCTGAAAGCAGCCCGGATCATTAAAAAAGTCGGCGACGGCGTAAAGATCCTGGGCGGGGGCGAATTGAAAAAGGCTTTGACGGTGCAGGCGCACGCCTTCAGCAAGTCCGCCCAGGAAAAAATTGTCGCGGCCGGCGGGAAGGCCGAGGTGATTTAAATGCTGGAAAGTTTACGCAACGCGGTGAAAATTGAAGAGTTAAGGGGGAAGATCCTCTTTACCGTGCTCATGCTGCTGGTGTTCCGGATCGGGGCGCACATCCCGGTGCCCGGCATAAACGTCCAGGTATTTAACGAGCTGCTCGGGAGCGGGATCTTATTCGGCTTTTTTGACGTTATTTCCGGCGGCGCCTTTAAAAATTTTTCCATCTTTGCCATGAGCATTACCCCGTACATCAACGCCTCGATTATCATGCAGTTGCTTACGGTGGTCATTCCGCATCTTGAGCGCCTGGCCAAGGAAGGGGAAGAGGGCCGGAAAAAGATTACCCAGTACACCCGTTACCTTACCGTAGTGCTGGCTTTTGTTCAGGCCATCGGCATGAGCGTTGCTTTAAAGCAGGCGTTTATCAAGCCTTCCTGGGACCAGTATCTTTTGGTGGCCTTAACTTTGACGGCCGGTACGGCCTTTTTAATGTGGATCGGGGAGCAGATTACGGAAAAGGGGATCGGCAACGGAATTTCTTTATTGATTTTTGCCGGGATCGTCTCGCGGGTGCCGGCCGGTACGGTGCGGGTGGTGGAATACCTGCAGGCGGGAACCATCAATGTGTTCAGCATCCTTTTGCTGGTCGTTATCGGCGGCGCGGTAATCGCCGGAATTGTGCTGGTTCACGAGGGGCAGCGCCGCATCCCCGTGCAGTACGCCAAGCGGGTGGTGGGGCGCCGGGTTTACGGCGGCCAGAGTACCCACCTGCCCTTGCGGGTGAACCAGGCGGGGGTAATCCCCATTATCTTTGCGTCCTCCATATTAATGTTTCCCGAGCAAATTGCCAGCTGGTTTTCCGGCGGCAGGCTGGCCGACTGGTACGTGGCCTACTTCGGCTGGGGCAGCGCGGCTCATACGGTCATCTATGCGCTGCTGGTGATTGGTTTTACGTATTTTTATACGGCCGTGATCATGAATCCTGTTGATGTGGCCGATAACATTAAAAAATACGGCGGTTTTATTCCGGGAATCCGTCCCGGCCGCCCGACTGCCGAGCACATCGCGAAGGTAATGAGCAGGATCACCCTGGCGGGGGCGGTATTTCTGGCCCTGATCGCCATCCTGCCGAATTTTATCCTGATTGCCACGCGCATCCCCCACATTTATTTCGGCGGGACCGCCCTGCTGATTGTGGTGGGCGTGGCGCTGGACACGATGAAGCAGGTCGAATCGCACATGCTGCTCAGAAGCTACCAGGGGTTTATTAAATAAGTGAGGCACAGAGGCGCAAAGGCCCAGAGGCACAGAGAGACACAGGCGCAAAGGCCCAGAGGCACAAAGGCACAAAGGGACAAAGGCACCGGCGGCCGGTGCAATCGCAACAAGAATTTGGCGGGGATGGCGGCAGGTTTGATTACGGTGAAGTCGAAACAGGAGCTGGCCTACATGCGGGAGGCCGGAAGAATCGTTGCGCTGACTTTTGCCCAAATCGGCAAGGTAATCAAACCGGGAGTCACTACCGGGGAACTGAACCGGCTGGCGGAAGATTTTATCCTGGCCAGGGGAGGGAGGCCGGCTTTTAAGGGTTTGTACGGCTTCCCGGCCAGCATCTGCACTTCGGTGAACGAAGAAGTGGTGCACGGCATTCCCGGTTTAAGGAAACTGGATAATGGAGATATTATCAGTATTGACATCGGCGTAGAAATAAATGGTTATTATGGTGACGGAGCGGTAACTTTTGCGGTTGGGGAGATCGGTCAAGAAGCCGCAAGACTGTTGCGGGTGACGGAAGAAGCGCTCTATGCGGGGATCGCCAAAGCCCGCGCCGGGTGCCGTTTGTTGGACATCTCGCACGCCATCCAGGCATATGTGGAAAGCCGCGGTTATTCTGTTGTTCGTGACTACGTGGGCCACGGGATCGGCAGGAGCATGCACGAGGAGCCCCAGGTGCCCAATTTCGGCCGGCCGGGCCGCGGACCCCGCCTGCGGGCGGGAATGACGCTGGCGATTGAACCGATGATCAACGCGGGCACACACGAGGTGCACGTCTGTGCGGATAACTGGACGGTAGTTACGAAAGACGCCAGGCTCTCGGCTCATTTTGAGCATACCGTGGCCATTACCGACGGCGAGGCGGAAATTTTGACGCGGTTGTAACACTGGTTGGAATATGGGGGTACTGGGCGTGGAAGGCAAATTCGTTCCCGGGCGGCTGGTCTGTTCGACGGCGGGAAGAGATTCCGGAAAATTTTACCTTGTTTTGAACGTCCTCAGTCCAAACATGGTGCAAGTGGTTAACGGCGAGGAACGAACGATTGCGGCGCCCAAAAAAAAGAACGTGAAGCACCTGACTCCCTACCCGCAACTGGCTGGCGCAATTTTGGAGAAAAAAAATACCGGTCAGAAAATCACCGACCTTGATATAAAAAAAGCGCTGGAAGAATTGCTTGCGGAAACCCAGGTTAAGGGTTCGCGGTGAGAGGTTCGGGATTCGCGGGGCCGGTTTTGAGCCCTGCAAAAAGGCTGATTTGTTCGAGCTTCGAACCGCGCACCGCGAACATCGAGAAGGGGGGTTGCTATGTCCAAACATGACGTGATCGAGGTTGAGGGAACGGTAATCGAACCACTTCCCAATGCCATGTTCCGGGTTGAGCTGGACAACGGGCACAAGGTGCTCGCGCACGTCTCCGGCAAGATCAGAATGAACTTCATCCGGATTCTTGCCGGCGATCGGGTGATGGTCGAGTTGTCTCCCTACGATTTAACCCGGGGCCGCATTGTTTATCGGTATAAATAACACTGAAACTGCGCAGAACAGGGGTGAAAGAACATGAAAGTGCGACCTTCCGTAAAAGTGATCTGCGAGAAGTGCAAAATTATTCGCCGCCACGGAAAAGTCAGGGTTATCTGCGAAAACCCGAAGCATAAACAAAGACAAGGGTAAAATTAGTGGTGGGTGGTGGGTGGTTGGTGGTTGGGGATAATTAAAACGGCAAACTGCTGCCTGATCCGATTAACCTGGTAGCTTTCCGGAATCACCCTGAAAAAAATCCCCACGACCCACGGCCCACGACCACGACCAAAAGGAGGTGTTTTTGGATGGCCCGGATAGCCGGGGTGGATTTGCCGCGCGATAAGCGGGTGGAGGTCGGCCTTACCTATATTTACGGGATCGGCCGTTCTTCTTCGAAAAAAATTTTGGCGCAGGCGGGAGTCAATCCGGACACAAGAATCAGAAACCTCACGGAAGAGGAAGTGAATAGATTAAGGGAAATTATTGAAAAGAATTACCAGGTGGAAGGGGACTTGCGGCGGGAAGTCGCCATGAACATTAAAAGGTTGATTGAAATCGGGTGTTACCGCGGGTTGCGCCACCGCCGGGGTTTGCCCGTGCGGGGTCAGCGGACGAGAACGAACGCCCGCACGCGCAAAGGCCCGCGGAAGACTGTCGGCGTGCGCCGCAAGAAATAGAAGTGGGCGCCTCGCACATTTCATGAAGGAGGTATTTAAATGGCGCGAAGAGCAGTACGCACCAAGCGCCGGGAACGCAAAAACATCGAGCACGGGGTAGCGCACATCAAGTCTACCTTTAACAATACGGTTGTAACCATTACCGATCCGAAAGGGAATGCCGTTTCCTGGGCCAGCGCCGGGACGGTGGGCTTCAAGGGCTCGCGGAAGAGCACGCCCTTTGCCGCCCAGATGGCTGCCGAGAGGGCGGCCAAAGAAGCCATCGAACACGGCATGAAACAGGTGGAAGTAATGGTCAAGGGTCCTGGCGCGGGCCGGGAAGCGGCGATCCGCTCCCTGCAGGCCGCCGGGCTGGAGGTAAGCCTCATCAAGGACGTTACCCCCATCCCGCACAACGGCTGCCGGCCGCCCAAGCGCCGGAGGGTCTAGCTGCCGATTATTGTTGCGATCCGGTAATCAAGGGAGGTAAGGAGAAAGTAAATGGCCAGATACACAGGTTCGACGTGTCGCCTGTGCCGTCGCGAAGGCGCTAAGCTCTATTTAAAAGGAGATCGTTGCTATTCCCCGCGGTGCGCAATTGAACGGCGCAACTACGCGCCGGGCATCCACGGGCAAAACCGTAAAAAACTCAGCGAATACGGGATCCAGTTGCGGGAGAAGCAAAAGGCGCGGCGGATTTACGGGGTGCTGGAAACCCAGTTCCGGAACTATTTTGCCCGGGCCGAAAGGATGAAAGGGATTACCGGGGAAAATCTCCTGCAGCTCCTCGAACGGCGCCTGGATAACGTCGTTTACCGGCTGGGGCTGGCTTCTTCGCGGGTGGAGGCCAGGCAGCTGGTCCGCCACGGGCATTTCCGGGTGAACGGGCGCAAAGTAACTATTCCCTCTTTCCTGGTTCGCCCCGGGGATGTGGTGGAGATAGCGGAAAAAAGTAAAGAATCCCCGAAGTTGGCGGAATTGATGGCGAAGGCCGCCGAACAGACCCCGCCGCCCTGGCTGGAGTACGACAAAGAACGGGCCGTCGGGAGGGTGCTCGCCCTGCCCACGCGGGAGCAAATTGATGTTCCCGTGCAGGAGCACCTGATCGTTGAGTTGTACTCCAAGTAGCCGCGAAACGGCGTTAAAAAGGCTGAGGGAAAGTCAAAATGGAAGTTAAGAGGCCTCTAACCTCCGGCTTCTAACCTCCAAAACAGGGGGTGCGTAAGTTCATGCTGGAAATTGAAAAACCGCGGATTGAATGCGTGCAGATGAGTGAAGACAACGCCTACGCGAAATTTGTGGTCGAACCCCTGGAAAGGGGGTACGGGATCACCCTGGGTAATTCGATGCGGCGGATCCTGCTTTCTTCTCTTCCGGGGGCGGCCATTACTTCGGTGAAAATCGACGGCGTGTTGCACGAGTTTTCTACCATTCCGGGAGTGGTCGAAGACGTTACGGAGATCATTCTCAACCTGAAAAGTTTGTGCTTGAAGATGTACACCGACGAGGAAAAAACCCTGCGCGTTGAAGCGAAAGGCGAAGGAGTGGTCACGGCCGGCGACATCATCCACGACGCGGACGTGGAAATTTTGAATCCGGATTTGCACATCGCCACCCTGGCCGACGGCGGGCGGCTTTTCATGGAAATGACGGCAGCGAAAGGGCGCGGCTACGTGCCTGCCGAAAGAAATAAAAAAGGTGAGCACATTATCGGTTTAATTCCCATCGATTCGATTTTTTCGCCGGTTCGCAAAGTCAATTTTACGGTGGAAAACACGCGCGTCGGCCAGCGCACCGATTATGATAAATTAACGCTGGAAGTCTGGACGAACGGGAGCATCCGCCCCGACGAGGCGGCGAGCCTTTCGGCCAAAATTCTGGGCGAACACCTGCAGCTGTTCGTCAGGCTTACCGAAGCCGCCAACAACGTGGAAATTATGGTGGAGAAAGAAGAGGAGCAGAAAAATAAGCTCCTGGAAATGAGCATCGAGGAGCTGGACCTCTCCGTCCGGTCGTACAACTGCTTGAAGCGCGCCGGTATCAATACGGTGGAGGAATTAATCCAGCGCAACGAGGAAGACATGATGAAAGTGCGCAACCTCGGGAAAAAATCGCTGGAAGAGGTCATCAAAAAGCTGAATGAATTAGGGCTTTCTTTGCGGAAGAGCGACGACTGAGGAACGCTGACTTTAAGGAGGATTTTTATGGGCTATCGTAAATTAAGGCGGCTCAGCGGCCACCGCCGGGCCATGTTAAGAAACCTGGTGACTTCCCTGTTGCGCAACAACCGCGTCGTTACGACGGAAACCAGGGCCAAAGAAATTACAAGGCTGGCCGATAAAATGATTACCCTGGCCAAAAAGGGCGATCTGGGCTCCCGGCGGCTGGCCCTTGCTTATATTTACGACGAAGACGTGGTGCGCCGGCTGTTTAACGAGCTGGGTGAAAAATACAGCGGGCGCCCCGGCGGGTATACGCGGATCACCAAGATGGGCTGCCGGCGCGGCGACGGGGCCCCCCTGGCCCTGGTCGAGCTGGTTTAATTAAACAATTTCTTTTTGCCCTTTTTTGGAGCGCCGGGGCATCTCCGATAGTCCTGGCAGCCTTGAGGTTTTTTGCTTGCTTTTTCTTTGTACCCCATAGTAGAATGGAATTATCCGGGAGGAGGTGTCGGTGTGAACCAGTTGAACTCTGCTCTTAAACAAGAACTCCAAAGGTTAATCGGGGATAAAACAAGTACGGTTCTGGACCTGGGCGATCGCCGGGTTTTAATCACGACCATTGATACCCAGAGGGTATATGAGCTGGATGACGATTTAAATGACCCTTTTATCGCTGAAATTGTGGCAAGGGGATACGAAGAATACCAGACCGGGCAGCTGCTCGATCATCAGGAAGTGATTCAGCAGATGAATAAGGACGATGCGGGCGATTAAGTGGACGTTTGAAGCACGCACCCGTTTTTTAACTATCGAGAGCAGACGGATTCAGGAAAGGATTTTAGCATCCCTGGAAAATGCAGCCAGATTCCCTGGGATGTTTCCCCGGGCAAAATCGCGCCTGTATCCGGAATTGCGCGCAATACCGGTTAAACCTTTTATCGTTCTTTATGATTTTAACGGTGAGGTCCTTGTGGTGGTTGCCGTGTACCATCAAAAGCAGCATTATTAGTTAATGGAGGACAGTGACTTCAGGCAGACCGCTTCTTTGCAAAATTGTCAGTGGATAATTACTATCTGGTCATAGATAATTTAAAGTATGTTTATGATTTTCGCGGGCCGGAGAAAAAAGCGGCTTTAGATGGAATCAACGCTCGTGTTGCCCGGGGGGAGTTCATCGCCGTCATCGGTCCGAACGGCTCCGGCAAATCCACCCTGGCCCGCCACCTGAACGCCCTCCTGCTGCCTACCGAAGGCCGCGTCAGCGTGAACGGCCTGGACACGCGTCAGCCGGATAACCACCGCGCCATCCGGCGGGAGGTGGGGATGATCTTTCAAAATCCGGACAACCAGATCGTGGCCGCCACCGTGGAGGAAGACGTCGCCTTCGGCCCGGAAAACCTGGGCCTGCCGGCGGAAGAGATCAAAAGGCGCGTGGAGGCGGCCCTCCGGGTGGCGGGGCTGGAGCGGATGCGCACCGTCCCGCCGCACTTTTTGTCGGGCGGGCAGAAGCAGCGCCTGGCCGTGGCCGCTGCCCTGGCCATGGAACCGGGCTGCCTGGTTTGCGACGAGCCCACCGCTATGCTGGACCCCGCCGGCCGGGAGGAGGTTCTCCAGACGCTGCTTCGGCTGAACAGGGAAGAAAAACTCACTGTTATATTGATTACTCAATTTATGGAAGAGGCTGCCCTGGCCCGGAAAATCTGGCTGCTGGATAAGGGCAGGCTTGTTTTTTCCGGGGCGCCCGGGGAGCTTTTTGCCCGGCCGCAACTGCTGTTCGCCTGCGGCCTGGAACTGCCGGCGCCGGCGGAGGTGGCCCGGCGGCTGCGGGCGGCGGGCTGGCCGCTTTCCCCCGGCGTGCTTACTCTGGACGACTTGGTTGCCGGGTTGCGGCGGATAATGGGGCGAAATACCTTTCCCGACCAAAATATGATATAATACCGGCAAGGGGGTATGAATATGGAAAATTTAATCAAGCGGAAAGCGCCCAGCCTGAAGTTCACCGGTAAATATACTCCCGTAGCCGAGGGCTACCGGGGGAGTGTATCGAGGTAGATGTTGTAGTCCAGGGCAAGACTTTGGAAGAAACGAGAAATCTTCTGAAGGAAGCAGTAAAATTTCATCTGGAGGTCTTCGGCCCGGAAGAACTTGCCCGGTTTCAGAGCGTTTTTTACGAAACTTTCGAGGTAAGCAATGCCTAAGTATCCGGAACTAAAGTACCGTCAAGTTGTCCAATTGTTGAAAGATTTCGGTGTGGAGATAGTCCGGATAAAGGGTTCAAAACACGCCTGTCGTAATCGTGACGGGCACAAGTTTACTTTTGATTTACATCCCAGCCAATCAGCGTGGCCCGTTTTGGTAAAGGCCGCTGGTAAAGCGCGCCGGGATCGGCGCAGAAGATTTCGAGAAATGGCTTAAAGGAACATGATCAGCAATTGCGTTAAAGTTCTGGAGTTATGCCCGCGAATATGAATTACAACGGTGAGGAAATTATCCGGGTAGAGAACCTCAGTCACGTCTATGCGGCGGGCACACCCCTGGCTGTTACCGCCCTGGAAGATGTCTCCCTTTCTGTAAAAAAGGGAGAATTTTTAGTTTTGGCCGGGCCTACCGGCTCGGGGAAGTCCACCTTGGCCCAGCATTTTAACGGGCTCTTGCTGCCGACGGCGGGAATTGTGCGCGTGGCCGGCCGGGACACGCGGGAGAAAAAATTCCGCCGCCGGCTGTGGCGGCTGGTGGGGCTGGTTTTTCAGTATCCGGAACAGCAGTTGTTCGCAGAAACCGTTTTTGACGATGTGGCCTTTGGGCCGCGCAACCTCCGCCTGCCTTCCCCGGAGGTGGCCGGGAGAGTTTTTGCGGCCCTGGAAATGGTGGGCCTGGACCCGCAGGAAGTGAAGGATCTTTCTCCTTTTGCCTTAAGCCAGGGGCAGCGGCGGCGGACGGCCCTGGCCGGCATCCTGGCCGTCGACCCGCCGATCCTGGTCCTGGATGAGCCGGCCGCCGGTCTTGACCCCCGGGGGCGCCGCCGGCTGCTCGCTCTTTTCAAAGACCTGCAGCGGCGCCGGGGAAAAACAATCGTGCTGATTACCCACAACATGGACGTTGCTGCCGAATTCGCCGACCGGATGATCGTTCTCAACGAAGGCAAACTTTTTCGCGAAGGGAGCCCGCGGGAGGTTTTTGCCGGTTGGGCGGCTTTGCAAGGGATCGGGCTCAAGCCACCCGTGGCCGCTGAACTCCTCCAGCGCCTGGGGAGCCGGGCGGTGGCGCTGACTCTCGCGGAGGCGGAAGAAGAGATCAAAGGAATGCTGGCCGAAACCCGGCAAATTCCTTGAAATGCCGGAAGGGTTGATTGATGTTGGAAGGGATCACGTTTGGCCAATACGTTCCGGGGAAATCCGTTATCCACCGGCTTGACCCGCGGACCAAAATTTTTTGCGCGCTTTTCTTTGTGCTGGCCGTTTTGCTGGCCGGCTCCCGGCCCCTTTACGGCCTGCTGACCTTGCTGGCGCTGGCTTTGATCCGCCTGGCGGGCATGCCCCGGCGGGTGGTTTTCCATACCCTTAAACCCTTCTGGTTCATCCTCGTGCTGTCTTTTCTCTTGCAGGTTTTCTTTACGCCCGGAGAAGCTGTCTGGCGCGCCGGAATTTTCCAGCCGACCCGGGAAGGGATCGCTCTGGGCGGCCAGCTTTGCTGGCGGCTGGCGGTAGTCATCGTCGTTTCTTCGTTGCTCACTTTAACCACCTCCCCTTTGGAACTGACGGCGGCGGTGGAAAGGCTGCTCGCCCCGCTGGCGCGGGTGGGCCTGCCCGCCGGTGAGCTGGCCATGATGATGACCATGGCCGTGCGGTTTTTGCCCACCCTCTTGCGGGAAGCGTTCACGATCAAAAAGGCCCAGCAGGCGCGGGGGGTTGATTTTAATTCCGGCTGGCCCTGGCAGCGTCTGGCGAACACAATTCCGCTGCTCGTACCGCTCTTTGCCGGCGCCTTTGCGCGCGCGGAGGAGCTGGCCGCGGCCATGGAGGCGCGCGGCTACCGGGTCGGCGTGCGGCGCGGCCGCCTGCACCCCTTATGTTTCGAGGGGCGGGATTTTGCCGCCGCCGGCACAGCCGTGGCCATTTTGGTTTTGACCGTGATTTTTCGTACCTGATCTTTTGTCTGGGTGGAGCTGCCTATGCGCAACGTGAAATTGGTTGTCGCTTACGATGGGACAAACTACCACGGTTTTCAAGAACAGCGGGGAACCGGCCTGTTGACCGTCCAGGAAGTTTTGGAGAGGTGTCTCTCCCGGCTGGCCGGGCGGGAAATGAAGGTGGTCGGCGCGGCGCGCACGGACGCCGGCGTGCACGCGCGGGCGCAGGTAGTGAATTTTGACGCTGAGGGCTGGAATATTCCCGCGGCCAGGATCCCGCTGGCTTTAAACGGCGTCCTGCCGGAGGATGTGGTGGCCGTCAGCGCGCAAGACGCCCCGCCCGACTTTCACGCCCGTTTCAGCGCCCTGGCCAAAACCTACCGTTATATTATCCTCAACGCCCGCACCCCCTCGCCCTTCCGGCGCTTGTACAGCCATTTCGAGCCCCGCCCGCTGAATCTGCAGGCCATGGCCGCGGCGGCGCAATACCTGCGGGGGAGGCATGATTTTGCTGCTTTTCAGGCTGCCGGGGCCGGTACCAAAACCACCGTGCGCACCATCTTCGAGGCCGCCGTTGAACGTTCCGGGGAGCTGGTTTTTTTCACTTTCCGGGGCGACGGATTTCTTTACAACATGGTGCGCATAATGGTGGGCACGCTGCTGGAAGTCGGCCTCGGCAAACGCTCCCCGGAAGAAATCAAGGCCATCCTCCAGGCCGGGGACCGCACGCGGGCCGGTCCCACCGTTCCGGCCCGGGGGTTGTGCCTGCTGAACGTGGAATACCCCTGAAGCGCACCGCGGACTTTTCTTCCTGCTTGCCTGGCCAAATTAACCATGGCCGAAAAGGTCGATTGATGATACAATATACACGGGATAATATCTGGGCAGGCCGGGGGGCTTTCAGGTAAATGTCCAGGCTCAGGTTTGTCAGCGAGGATAGCCAGCGGGTGGCCGAGGCTATTGCCGCCGCCATCGGGGTGGAAGTGGAAATCATCGATACGGATCTGGTGCGGATTGCCGGCACCGGCAAAGTCCGCAACGACGTCGGGTCCCGCCTCTTAAGGGGTTTTGTGAACAAGCATGTGCTGGAGCACAAAGAACCCATTTTTATCAGCGAGGCGGGCTACCATAAAATTTGCCTGTCCTGCCCGCTGACGGGCGCCTGTTTTTACAAGGCATCCATCGTCTACCCGATCGCGGCGGACGGGGAAGTGATTGGGAACATCAGCCTGATCGCCTTCAACGAAGAGCAAAAAGCCACCTTGTGCGGCCGCGCTCCCTCCCTGATCGAGTTTATCGGCCGGATGGCCGATTTAATCGGCGCCAAGGTGCTGGAGAAGGAAGCTTTCACCGAGAAGACGATCATGGCCAACCAGCTCAATGCGGTGATGAACTCGGTTGATGAAAGCGTCATTGCCGTAAACCAGGCGGGGTTGGTGACCCATTTTAACCTTTCGGCGGAGCGGATGTTCAACCTGCCCGCGGAAGAAATCGTCAACCGCCGCCTGGAGGACTATCTTACCGGCCTGCCCCTGACCGAACTGGCAGGCAGGGAGGGCGGGTTTGCCTTACGGGAATTTTTTGTGGGGGTGCCCGGGAAAAGGCTTCACCTTTTGGTGACCGCCCGGCCCATCATCGACAGCCAGGGCAAACAGGTCGGGATCGTGGCCACCGCGCGGGACTTTAAAGAAACGAGCAAGCTGGCTTACGAAATCATGAGCGCCCAAAAAGTGATTACTTTCGACGAAATTATCGGCCAAAGCCCGGCCATCAGGGAGCTCAAGACGCGGGCGGCCAAAATTGCCGGCAGCAATTCGACCGTCCTGATTTTAGGCGAAAGCGGCACCGGCAAGGAAATTTTCGCCCGGGCCATTCACAGCGCCAGCTCCCGCCACGCCAGGCCCTTTGTGGCCATTAACTGCGGTGCCATTCCCGAGACGCTGCTGGAAAGCGAACTGTTCGGCTACGAAGAAGGGGCCTTCACGGGCGCCCGGAAGGGAGGCAAGCCCGGGAAATTTGAACTGGCCAGCCAGGGCACGGTCTTCCTGGACGAAATCGGGAACATGTCTTTGTACCTCCAGGCCAAGTTGCTGCGCGTTTTGCAGGAGCGTCAGATCGAGCGGGTCGGCGGCAGCCGGGTGGTTCCCGTGGACATCAGGATTATCGCCGCCACCAACAACAACCTGGAGGAAGCCATCGCCAACGGCCGGTTCAGAGATGACCTTTACTACCGTTTGAGCGTTATCCCGCTGGTAATCCCGCCCCTGCGGGAGCGCCCGGAAGACATCCTCCTGCTTTTAGACCACTACCGGCGGCACTACAACAACCTGCTGGGCAAAAATATCCGGGGGTACCAAAAACCGGCGCAGGAGTGTTGCCTGCACTACCCCTGGCCCGGGAACGTGCGGGAGCTGATCAACGCCGTCGAATACGCCATGAACATTGAAGAGGGGGACTTGATCGGCCTGGCCAGTCTGCCGCCGCAGATCCGGGAAGGCAAACCGAAAGGCGCCGGCGCGCCGTCCGCACCGGCTGCCTGGCAGACTTTAGAGCAGATGGAAAAACAGGCTGTCGCGGCGGCGCTGGATCACTTCGGCTGGACGGAGGAAGGCAAGCTGCTGGCCGCCCGGGTGCTGGGGATCAGCCGGGCGACTATTTACCGGAAAATCTCCCGCTACCGGTTGTCGCCGCGCCATAAAAGAAAAGCCGATCCCGGGTTGAGTTAGGAACCGGGGCACAAAAGGACAAAGTTCACGGGCGCATATGTGCGGGCCTTGTTCTTTGGTTTTGGGGCCTTTGTTCCTTGCTGCCCGGTACTGAAGGGGTCTCTTTTTGCGACCTGTATCATTATGAGATACCCGAGGTCAATAGTCCTTTTAAAAAAGTATTTATCTCATAATGATATCTCCTTTTCGGATCCTCCCCCACCCCTTTCCTGAATTACCCTGCCTTTCCTGCTGGCATGTTCTTTGCACGGGCAACTTTTAAATAAATTGTCCATGAAATTATTACCAGTCAATGATGGGGCAAGCGAAGAGGTGTATGATCATGACCACCGGGTTAAAATTGTTGCAGGGCAACGAGGCGGTGGCGGAAGCAGCCCTGGCGGCGGGGGCAAGGTTTTTTGCGGGTTACCCGATCACTCCCTCGACGGAAATAGCGGAAATCATGGCTGCCCGGTTGCCTGCCGTAGGCGGGCGTTTTATTCAAATGGAGGATGAAATAGCCGGCCTGGCCGCCGTTATTGGTGCGTCCCTGGCCGGAATGAAGGCTTTTACGGCCACCAGCGGGCCCGGTTTTTCTTTGATGCAGGAAAATATCGGTTTTGCCGCCATGGCGGAAGTGCCTTGCGTTGTCGTTAACGTCCAGAGATTGGGGCCCAGTACCGGTATTCCTACAGCCCCGGGACAGGGAGACGTCATGCAGGCGCGGTGGGGAACCCACGGCGACCATCCGGCGGCGGTTTTCTGCCCCGGTTCGGTGCGGGAAGCTTACGATTTGACCGTTTTTGCCTTTAATGTTGCCGAACGTCTAAGGACACCGGTAATTTTAATTTTAGATGAGATAATTGCCCACATGCGGGAAGGGGTTGTCCTGCCCGTGCCGGAAGAGCTGGAGACTGTCGCCCGCCCCCGGCCGGCCGGGCCTCCGGGAACTTATCCGGTATACCGGGCGGGACTTGACGGAGTGCCCGCGGTGCCTGATTTTGGCACCGGTTATCGCTTTCACGTGACCGGCCTGATCCACGACGAAAGCGGTTTGCCGGTGAATAATTCGGAAACGGCGGATGGCCTGGTCCGTCGCCTGCACCGGAAAGTAGACCTGGTCCGCCGGGAAATTACCCTGACCAGGGCTTACCGTCTGGAAGACGCGCAGGTGGCGGTAATCGCTTACGGCAGCGTAGCGCGGTCGGCCCGCCGGGCCGTGGAAGAGGCGAGAGCGGCGGGGGTCCGGGCGGGACTGTTGCAGTTGCAGACAATCTGGCCCTTTCCGGAGGAAGAGGTTGCCGCTTTGGCCCCGCGCGTGCGGCAAATAGTCGTTGCGGAGATGAACCTGGGCCAGATCGAGGGAGAGGTCCGGCGGACGGTTGCCGGCAGAACGAAAGTAGTTCCGCTTACCACCGGGGGCGGGCGGCTGTTTACGCCCGGGGAAATTCGCCGGGCGGTCTGCGCCGCACCGGGCGGGCGCCTGAAAAAGGCCGTTCACCAGTAAATGTGCTTTGGGAGTTGCCCGTGAGAACTTCGGAGAGAGAAGAAGGTGCCGGTATGGAAATAAACGTGGCCAATGGCGAAACGGGTCCTGGAGAACCGCTGAAAATTAATCACTGCTGGTGCAAGGGCTGCGGTATCTGCGCGTCTTTCTGCCGGCAGGAAGCGCTGGCTCTGAATGAGGAAGGGCGCGCCGCCCTGGTGCGGCCGGAAAGGTGCAACCGCTGCGGCCTGTGCGAAGATCTCTGTCCGGATTTTGCACTGGAAGTGGCAGCCCGTGCCCCGGATAAGGCCGGCTTTGGCAATAACGGTTTCGTAGAGGCAGGCGCCCTGGCGCCCCGCCTTGCGGACAGGCAGGCGAGGTCCGCCCCTGCGGAGCCGGGCGGCCTCCCGAAGGCGCAACTGGAGCGCTACCTCCGCCGGGCGAAAATGCCCCACCTGTGGTGTCCGGGCTGCGGGAACGGCCTGGTGGTGCACGCCCTGCTTAAGGCAATCCACCAGCTTTCCCTGGACCAGGACAAAATTGTCGTCGTTGCCGGCATTGGGTGCGCCGGCCGGGCGGCCGGCTACCTGGATTTCGACACCTTGCACACCACGCATGGCCGGGCTTTGGCTTTTGCCGCCGGCGTGAAGCTCAGCCGGCCCGAACTGACCGTGATCGTCCTGATGGGGGACGGCGACGCCGCCGCCATCGGCGGCAACCACCTGATCCACGCCGCCCGGCGGAACATTGACCTGGCCGCGATCGTTTTCAACAACAGCATCTACGGGATGACGGGCGGCCAGTGTTCGCCCCTGACGCCCACGGCCGGCCGGGGAACCACCGCGCCCTATGGAAATATCGAGCGGCCGTTTGATCTGCCGGCGCTGGTGCAGGGGGCCGGCGGGACTTACGTGGCGCGGGCCACCACCTACCACGCCCGTTTGCTGACGGATTTAATCAAGGGAGGCTTACGCCACCGCGGTTTTGCTTTCATCGAAGCGATAACCTATTGCCCCACCGCCTTCGGACGCCAGAACAAAGCCGGTTCGCCGGCCGACGCCCTGCGCTGGCAGAGGGATCACGCGCTGAACGTGCAGGCGTACCGGCGCCTGGCGCACGACGAGAAGCGGGGCCGGTTCCCGATTGGTCTTTTGTACTGCGGCGATGCGCCGGAATACGTGGCGGCGGGAGCAAGCCCATCATGAAACGAATTGAAGTTATCTTAAGCGGTTCCGGCGGTCAGGGGCTCATCCTGGCCGGCATTATCCTTGCCGACGCGGCGCTGCTGGCCGGCTGGCGGGCGGTGCAGACGCAGTCCTACGGCCCGGAGGCCCGCGGCGGCGCCAGCAAGTCGGAAGTGATTATCAGCGACGAAGAAATCGATTTTCCCAAAGTCGAGCGGGCGGATGTTCTCCTGGCCATGAACCAGGAATCCTGTGCTAAATATATTTCCGCCGTCAAAGAAAGCGGGCTGGTTATTGTCGATAGTACCTACGTTTCGCGGCTGCCGGCCACCCCCGCCAAAATCGTTTCCCTGCCGTTGACGAAGACTGCCCGGGAGCGCCTGGGGAAGACCGTCGTGGCGAACATGACGGCCCTGGGCGCGCTGGTCACCTTCCTGAAAGAAATCCCCCCCGACTTAGCGGAGCAGGCCCTGGTTAAAAGGGTGCCTGCCGGCACGCAAGAAATCAACCGGGAGGCTTTTTGGCTGGGCAGAGAACTGGCCGGGATCCAGGCTGCCGGCAGTAAGGCGTTATCTTGACGAAAACAGCCGTAAAAGGCACACCAGACACAAAGAGAACTGCATAGACGTCCTTCCTTTGTGCCTGTATTTTAAGGGGAGTTGTCCGTAAGGACTGCCGTCCTTTCCATAAAGTATGAAAATGAAAGCTGGCATTTGTCTGGGCGAGCGACATATGCGGAGGGTCGGGAACCGGACTTAAGCCGCAGCCGCGGCAAGCAAACCGGCAGCGCGAAACGCGCAGATATCATTATGCAAAAGTGCTAATAATAATCGCTGGTTAGACCGGCATAGATAAAAAACTAACATCTCGCGCGCATTTTGCAGCGCTGCCTGGTTCGCTCCGCGGCAAGCTGATGTCTGGTCGACCCGGAGCATCGGAGCCGGACAATTCCGGCCCGATGGGAAATGGTGGCAGAAGTTATGTTCAAGGGAGGAGTGGAGAAATGCGCCTTGGTTTAATCAGCGACACCCACGGCGAGCTGGAAAATTTAAGGGAAGCAATCAGGCAGCTGACCCGGGAACACAACGTTGATAAGATTGTTCACCTGGGGGATGAATGGGAAGACGGCGCCGTTTTTAAAGAACTGCCGGCGGGGGTGGAAACCCTCCGGGTGCCGGGGATTTACGCCCGCGAGTACCAGGACCCGGCCATCCAGAACCGGGTTGTCCGGGAGATTGCCGGCTGGCGGATTTTGTTTACCCATACTCCGGCTGCTGCTGCCAATGACCTTCCCGGTGATCCGGATCCCGCGGAACTGGCCGCCGCCCACGAAATAGACGTGGTGGCGTACGGACATACCCACATCCCGTCGGTTGAAGAAAAGGACCAGGTTCTCTGGATAAACCCCGGCCACCTGAAAACCCTGGATAAAAAAGGCCGCGCCCCCAGTTACGCGGTGCTTGCCTTCCGGGAAGGCGAAGTCGAGGTCCGGATTATTGATTTGAACAGCCGGGAAGCTTTCGTTCGGCAAACCTTTTCAAAAAAGAAAATCACCCTCTATACCGCCGGCTTAAAATTGCGGGGAGTGCTGAACAGCACCGAAACCGCCCGCAAGATCTGGGACGCTTTGCCCGTAGGGGGAAGGGTGAGCCTATGGGGGGAAGAAATATATTTCCATGTTCCCGTGGCGGCTGAGCTGGAAAACGGGCAGGAAACGGTCCGGTTGGGGGACATCGGGTACTGGCCGCCCGGCCGGGCGGTCTGCTTTTTCTTCGGACCCACCCCCGTTTCCGCCGGCGAAGAAATCCGTCCCTATAGCCCGGTAACCGTGGTGGGCAAAATGGTGGACGACCCGAAACAGCTCAAGGCGGTGGAAGACAAGGAAGCGGTGAAAATAGTCCGCGGCTGGTAACCCTGTTTACCTATCAAGATGACCTTCACAGGTTTTCCTCCAATCGCTTTTGCGCGGCTAAACGGAGTTCATCAACATACTTTGGATCGATATCCGGCCAGATTCCTGCCGTTTCTTTAAGGATCTGTTGCCAGTTACTCTTTTTCGGTTTATTAAGAGGCTCAATTACCACTTTATCGCCGATCAGGTTGACAATTAAAAGATCACCTTTTTTGATTGACGCTTTCTCCCTCAATTTAGCTGGTAATACAGCTGCCCTTTGCTGGATACTTTAACTACCCCTTGCAATTCGAGCACCCCCTAAATGTAAGCCGTGTCTTACCATATTATACCCCGGGTATTATAGCCGGTCAAAAGCCATAAGAAGAATTTATGAGAGTTTTTGGAACACCCTTGACCTCTTCTTCAAAATGTGATATGCAACTTACAGGCAAATTTAGACGGAGCGAAGGAGAGGAAAGAGAAGTTGCCCAAAATCACCTTAATCCCCGGCGACGGCATCGGCCCGGAGATAACGGAGGCAACCCGGGCCGTGCTGGCTGCCGCCGGCGCCCCGCTGGAGTGGGAGGTCGTCCTGGCCGGGGAAAACGCTTTGAAAGAATGCGGCACGTTCCTTCCCGGGGAGACGCTGGCCTCCATTCGCCGGAACAAAGTTGCCTTAAAAGGCCCCCTGACCACTCCGGTAGGATCGGGTTTTCGCAGCGTAAACGTGGCCCTGCGCAAAGAATTCGACCTTTATGCCAACCTGCGCCCCGCCAAAACATACGCCGGGGTCAAGTCCCGCTACGAAAACGTAGATCTGGTGGTGGTGCGGGAAAACACGGAAGATCTTTACGCCGGGGTCGAGCACATGGTGGGGGAAGATGCGGCGGAGAGTATCAAGATTATCACCCGCAAAGGCTGCGCACGGATCGTCCGCTTCGCCTTTGACTACGCCGTGCGCGAAGGCCGCCGAAAGGTCACCGCCGTCCACAAGGCCAACATCATGAAGTGCACCGACGGGCTGTTTTTAAAGGTGGCGCAAGAAATTGCCGCCGAATACCCTCAGATCGAGTTCGAAGACCGGATTGTCGATAACATGTGCATGCAGCTGGTGCAGAAGCCGGAGCTCTACGACGTGCTGGTCATGCCCAACCTTTACGGGGACATCATTTCGGATCTGTGCGCCGGCCTGGTGGGCGGACTGGGCGTGGCTCCCGGCGCGAATATCGGCACCGACGTAGCCATTTTCGAGCCGGTGCACGGGAGCGCCCCGAAGTACGCCGGGATGAACAGGGTTAACCCCACCGCTATGCTTTTGTCGGCGGTCATGATGCTGCGCCACATCGGTGAGCAGCGGATTGCCGATAAAATTCACCAGGCGCTGACGGAAGTAATCAAAGAAGGCAAGTGCGTCACTTACGACCTGGGGGGCGAAGCGACCACCATGGAAATGGCGGAAGCGGTGATCGTCAAAATGAACAGCGGGTAGACACCCCCCGGTTTTTGGCGAATCTTCGTTAATCAACAAACTGGCGGAAAGGAACCAAAAAATGCCCCTGAACGTTGCCCAGAAAATAATCGCCGGTCACCTGGTCGGCTGTAAAATGGCCCCCGGCGAGGAAATTGCGATCAGGATTGACCAGACCCTCACTCAGGACGCCACCGGCACTCTGGCCTACCTGCAGTTTGAGGCTATGGGGATCCCCCGGGTGAAAACCGAACTCACCGTGAGTTACGTCGACCACAATATGCTCCAGACGGGTTTTGAAAACGCCGACGACCACCGCTTCCTGCAGACGGCGGCCGCCCGCTGCGGCGCCTATTTCTCCCGGCCGGGGAACGGCATCTGCCACCAGGTCCACCTGGAGCGGTTCGGGGCGCCGGGAAAAACTCTGCTGGGCTCGGACAGCCACACGCCGACGGCCGGGGGCCTGGGCATGCTGGCCATCGGCGCCGGCGGCCTGGACGTAGCGGCGGCCATGGGCGGCGAGCCGTTTTATTTTACCATGCCGCAGATAGTCAAGATCGAGCTTGCCGGGCAACTGCCCCCCTGGGTGGCGGCCAAGGACGTCATTTTGGAGGTGTTGCGCCGCCTCACCGTGAAGGGCGGCGTGGGGAAGATTTTAGAATACGGCGGCAGCGGCGTTTTGACGCTGACGGTGCCGGAAAGGGCCACCATCGCCAACATGGGGGCGGAAACGGGCGCCACCACCTCCGTCTTCCCCAGCGACGAGGCGACCCGTTCGTTTTTAAAGGCGCAGGGCAGGGAGGACTGCTGGGTTCCCCTGGCGGCCGACGAAGGGGCGGTGTACGACCAGGTGATCGAGATTGACCTGGGTACCCTGGAGCCCCTGGTCGCCCTGCCGCCCAGCCCCGATCACGTCGTGCCGGTGCGGGAGGCCGGGGAAATCCCGGTCGATCAGGTGATCATCGGGAGCTGCACCAACTCTTCTTACCTTGATTTAATGCGGGCTGCCCGGATCTTGAAAGGAAAAAGCGTTCATCCCGCCGTCAGCCTCGCCATCGCCCCCGGTTCCCGGCAGGTTCTTTACATGCTGGCCGCAAACGGAGCCCTGGCGGACCTGGTGGCCGCCGGCGCCCGCATTCTGGAAGCGGCCTGCGGCCCCTGCATCGGCATGGGCCAGGCGCCGCCTTCCGGAGGAGTTTCCCTGCGCACGATCAACCGGAACTTCCCGGGCCGCTGCGGCACTAAAGACGCGGGCGTTTACCTGGTGAGCGCGGAAACGGCCGCCGCCAGCGCGCTGGCCGGGGTGCTCATCGACCCGCGCCGGCTGGGGGAGCCCCCGGCTGTGGTTATGCCGGAGAAATTTGCGGTGGACGACCGGATGGTGCTGCCGCCGGCGGAAAACGGAGCAGAAGTAGAAATCGTCCGCGGCCCGAACATCCGGCCGCTGCCGGTGGCGAAACCGCTGCCGCCGCAGCTGGCGGGAAGGGTTCTGCTGAAAGTGGGCGACAACGTTACCACCGACCACATTATGCCGGCGGGCTCGAAAATCTTGCCGCTGCGCTCCAACATCCCGGCCATGGCGCAGTTCGCCTTCGCGCCGGTCGACCCCGCCTTTGCCGCCAGGGCGAAGGCCGCGGGGGGCGGTTTTATCGTGGCCGGGGAGAATTACGGCCAGGGCTCCAGCCGGGAGCACGCCGCCCTGGTCCCCATGTACCTGGGCGTCAGGGCCGTGCTGGCGCGCTCGTTCGCCCGCATCCACCGCGCCAACCTGATTAATTTCGGCATCCTCCCGCTTGTGTTCGCAAGCCCCGAAGATTACGACCGGATTGACCGGGACGACGAGCTCTTCATCACCGGCCTTCCCGAAGCTTTGGAAGAGGGCCGGCCGGTAACCGTGCTGAACAAAACGAAACAATTTACCTTTGCCGTCACTGCCGGCCTTACCCCCCGCCAGGCGGAAATCATCAAGAGCGGGGGGCTGCTGAACTATACCAGAGGGAGGGATGGACTTGCCGGAAGCGGTGGTCAACGGGTTGCGGATTAGTTACGAAGTAAGCGGGGGAGAAGCAGGGACTTCGCCGACGGCGGTAATCTACATTCACGGTTCCGGGGGAACGGGGTACGTCTGGAAAAACCAGTTGCATACCCGGGTGCCGGGTTTTTGTCAGGCGGCCGTCGATCTGCCCGGCCACGGCCGCTCGGAGGGCGCCGGCGCCGGGAGCATCGAGGAATATCGCGATTTTATTCGCGATTTCGCCGCGGCGGTTTTTGGCGCTCCGGTGGTGCTGGCGGGGCACTCCATGGGGGGCGCGGTGGCCATGAGCTTCGCGCTGGCCTACCCGGAATATTTAAAGGGGCTGATCCTGGTGGGCACCGGCGCCAGGCTGCGGGTGGCCCCGGCGGTGCTGGAGGCGGCGCAGGACGACCAAAAGAGCGCAGCCCTGCTCAGCTACGCCTATTCTCCAAAAACCCCCCGGGCCGTGGTCCGGGAAGCCGAAAAAGAATACTTTCTCACCCCGGCGCAGGTCCGCCATCGTGACTTTCTGGCCTGCGACCGTTTTGACATTATGGACCGGGTCAAGGAAATCCGGGTGCCGATCCTGGTTGTCTGCGGGGAAGACGACGTTTTAACGCCGGTTAAGTACTCCCGCTACCTGGAGGCGAACATTCCCGGGGCCCGCCTGGCGGTAATCCCGGCGGCCGGCCACATGGTCATGTGGGAACAGCCGGAAGAGGTCAACAAAGCCATCGCGGAATTTTTGGCCACGCTCTAACCACCCCTGCCGCCCGCTTAGAATAAAAAGAATTAATGCCCCTATGTCGTCCGGGGCATTATGTTATTTTGGGAAAAAACCATATTACTTCCTTCAAGCATAAGTTCTCAATGGATTGTTAAAAAATAGTGTGTTAGAATTTGTAAAATATAGTTTGATATCTGATGATACCCGTGAAGGTGAGAAAAAGAGTGGGCGGGAAAAAGACGGCAAAATATTACGATGACATTCGGCGAATGCTTGATGATTTAAAGAAACGGGCAGTTGATTATCGATAACCAGTATTATTTAAAAATTTTGGAGGTCTTATTATGGGATTGCCAGATATTGTTAAATTTCATTTTAAAATTTTAGAATTCAAATATTTACTCTAATCTACATATCCCACAAAAGGTACGGCAAAAGCCAGAAACCATAAGGTATTCTTCCATGTTTTGGACATGATCGTTTAATCCTCCCTGAATAGTTAATGGTTGTTTTCTTTCCTGAACATCCTTTATTCCTGAATCTTTTGGCCTGTTTTAAAAAGGCTGCCCCCAAACACTTTTGCTGAAGATCTGTCAATATATCATACAGTGTAAATAATTCAGACATTATTACCTTTCCGGAACACGACCTCGATCTGGCCAGCCGGTAACTGCAAGAATGTGGCCGTTATTGGGTGGTTGATGCACTCCTGGCGCTTAAGTCAGCGGGACGAACAGCAACATTTTTAAATCATAGGGAACCTGATTATTATTATGGGAACTGGCACAATTATTGCAGTTCTGAAAAGATTTCAGAGTGTGGCTTCTAAACTTACAGTGTCTGATTTTCGTTTTTAATGGCTCTTTGTTGCCTCTTGATGCTGGGAGTGACCTCGCCGGTTAAGGTTGATAAGGATTAGAAACCGGCAGTTAAGATTGATATAAGGATTAGAAACAGGGGGGTTAGGGGTTGGAACCGGTCCATATTCCCGACGAATTTAATGTTGCTGTTTATTTACTGGACCGTCACCTGACGGAGGGGCGCGGCGATAAAGTGGCCGTTTTCTACGAAAACCGGGCGATAACCTATGGGGAACTGACTGAAATGGCCAACCGGGTGGGTAATGCTCTCCTTGAGCTGGGTGTGGAGCAGGAAAACAGAGTCATGATCTGCCTGCCCGATAGCCCGGAATTTTTGGCCGCTTATTTTGGAGCGATGAAGATCGGCGCGGTGCCGGTACCGGTAAGCACCATGGCGCTGCCCGGGGATTACCTCTATTACTTGAACGATAGCCGGGCGAAAGTACTGATCATCAGCGAAGAACTGGCCCCCAAGGTCGGCCAGGTGCAAGCGCAGCTCAGGCACCTGAAGCATTTTGTCGTCGTGGGGCAGCCGCAGCCCGGTCAGTTGAGTTTTGCTGAACTGGTTGCCGGCGCTTCTCCCGACCTGGCCGCGGCGCCCACGTCCAAAGACGATATGGCCTTCTGGCTCTACAGTTCGGGAACCACGGGCACACCCAAAGGAGTGGTTCACCTGCACCACGACCTCCTTCACTTCATGCCGCCGCATTGCCGGGAAGTGGTGGGAATGACCCCGGAAGACGTAGTTTTTTCCACTTCCAAATTATACTTTTCCTACGGCCGGAACAATTCGCTGGACGGTCCCTTCCTTTGCGGCGCGGCAGTCATTCTCTATCCGGGGAAACCGGAGCCGGAAAAAGTCTTCTGGGTAATCGAAAAGTACCGCCCGACCCTCTTTTACAGCGTGCCGACTTCTTACTGGGCGATGCTGAATTACCTGGAACAGAGCGGGAGAAAACCAGATCTGTCTTCGGTAAGAGCCTGCGTTTCCGCCGGGGAGGCTTTACCAAGGGTAGTCTTTGAGCGATGGAAAGAAATGTTTGGTCTGGAAATATTGGATGGGGTCGGCTCGACGGACGTTGGGATGGTTTATCTTTCCAATCGGCCGGGGCAGATCAAACCAGGCAGCAGCGGCAAGCTGCTCCCGGGCTTTGCGGGCAAGCTCGTGGATGAAGATGGACGGGAAGTGCCGCCGGGAGAAGTCGGTACCCTGTGGGTGAAAAACGATGGGGTTACCGCCGGTTACTGGAATAAACACGAGAAGACCAAACAAAGTCTTTGCGGGGAGTGGTTTAATACCGGTGACCAATACTATCAGGATGAAGAGGGTTACTTCTGGTACGTAGGACGCGCCGATGATATGCTCAAGCCGGGCGGCCTCTGGATGTCGCCGCTGGAGGTCGAGGGCATTCTGCTCGCGCACGCGGCGGTCAACGAAGTCGCGGTGGTGGGCTACAGGGAAGAATCCGGCCTGGAGAAACCGGTGGCTTTTATCGTTCTCAAAGAAGGTTATCAGCCGTCCCCGGACCTGGAACGCGCCTTGCAGGAGTTTGTCAAAAGCAAAACAGCGCATTACAAGTATCCCCGCCGGATTTTTTTCGTGCCGGAACTCCCGCGCACAGCCAGCGGAAAGGTTCAGCGCTACAAGCTTCGCGCTTTATTCAAAAACGGTCAGGAGATCCAGGAATAAAGAGTGTTCAGGAAAATAACGGGAGGTTTTGACTCCCCGCTTCAACTGGCCACCGTCGGCTCGGTAAAGAAGGGCTCCTGCTCGGCGTCTTCCCGCACCTCGAAAACCAGCGCTCCCGTGGGGCAGGCTTCTACGCAGGCAGGTACTTTTCGCTCCGGGCAACGGTTGCACTTGATCGCCACCCGGTTGACCACGTCCTGTTTGACAGCTCCGTAGGGGCAGACCATCACACACATCCAGCAGCCCACGCAGCGGCTCTGGTCCTGGACGACCAGTCCGGTGCGGGCGTCTTTGCTGATGCATCCCACCATGCAGGCATCCAGGCAAGGCGGCTCTGCGCAATGGCGGCAGATTTCCTGAAATTCGTAGCGCTCGAAAAGGTTTTGCCGGATACGGATGGCTCCCAGCCGGGGGTTGGCGACCCCCCGGTTAACCACGGCACAGGCGTTGGCGCAGGTCCGGCAGCCGGCGCAGAGTGCGGGACGGGCGTAAATTTGTTTTTGACGGGCCACGGCGAAACCTCCTCTTTTGAAAAAAGTCTCTCGGAAACTTTTCTAAGGTGCACTGGCAATGTTGAGCATGACATCTCCCTGTGGGTTCAAATGGCGCCTATTCCTCTGACTCAAGCTCGAAAGAAGGTGAGGAAGATATTAGAGCTTCGGTAAAAACGTAAGCTGCTTGTAGTGCCTCCGTAGGGCAAAGCGGAAAACATTCCTTGCAGTTCCAGCACTCCTTAGAGGCTATCTCCGGAATGAAGCTTATCTCCCGCCTTGTTCCTCTGTCAACAAATCCAACAGCGTTCTTCTTTTTGACCTCAGCACAGTATCTTACACATAGACCGCAAAGAATGCAAAAGGAGGACTCTTTTTCAAAACGGTCTTTATCTGCGCCATACTCTTTAGCCAAACCCTGCAATTCCCTGGCATCCGGAGCATGAGCCAGTAACAGCTCCAAGATCATTTTACGAATTTTATCCACCTTCTCAGACCTGGTTCTGACGACCAGATCTTTTTCCACCGAGTAAAGACAGGCGGCAACGAGACGTGTCCTACCACGATTTTCTATTTCTACTGTGCAAATCCGGCAAGCCCCATAAGGCTCTAATTTCTCGTGGTGACAAAGTGTCGGAATAGCTATCCCCGCACTTTGTGCTGCCTCCAAAATGGTCATCCCTTCCCTTGCTGCGACTTCTCTTCCGTCAATCTGGATAATAATTTCACCCATTTTTCTTTGCTCCCTCTGATGCGCTCAGCTCCTTGCAGGAAAGAGCCGGGCACCTCTTTTCCTTGATGTGCGCCTCATACTCATCGCGAAAGTATTTTAACGTGCTCAAAAACGGGTTAGGGGCACTCCTGCCCAACGCACAAAGGGCCGCTTCGCGGGCTGCCCCGGCCAACTCCTCCAAAAGCTCGATGTCGCCCTCTTTTCCTTTTCCTTTGGTGATCTTGGTGATAATCTTAAGCATCTGCCTGATGCCTTCCCGGCATGGGACGCATTTGCCGCATGATTCACCAGTGAGGAAGTCAAGGAAGTACCTGGCGATATCAACCATACAGGTATCTTCATCCATTACCAGCATGGCGCCTGCGCCCATTGGAGCTCCCAGTTTTGCCAGCGCATCAAAATCCAGCGGGGTGTCGATGAGACTCTCGGGAAGAGAACCTCCCATAGGTCCTCCAAAGTGAACCGCTTTAAGTTTCTTTCCGTTTGGAATTCCACCGCCAATGCCGTAGACAATCTCTCTGAGCGGGGTACCCATGGGAACTTCCACGACCCCGGTATTACATATTTTACCTGATAAGGATATGAGTTTTGTTCCCTTGCTCCGCTCTGTCCCGATACTGCCGTACCATGCAGAGCCCTTATTGATTATCTGGGGCACGTTAGCCCAGGTTTCTACATTGTTCAGGTTGCTCGGCTTTTCCCAAATACCGCTTACCGAAGTGCGGATATACTTGGGTCTCGGCTCCGGCGCCTTCCCTTCTATTGACCTCATTAATGCGCTGGACTCGCCGGAAACGAAGATCCCTATATCAAGATGCACCTCAACATTAAAGTTGAAGCCGGAGCCAAGGATATTTTCACCTAAAAGTCCGTATTCCTTCGCCTGAGCGAGGGCAATATCAATATTCTCTCTTAGTTGGGGAGTATCGTGCCGGGTGTAGATAAATCCCTGATGTGAACCGATGGCATAGGCACCGATGATCAAGCCTTCCAGCACGCTATGCGGATTTCCCGTAAAGAGGGCTCTATCCATAAACGCCCCGGGCTCCCCTTCGTGAGCGTTGACGATAACATACTTTTCTTCTCCGGGTGCTTTACGGGCAGTCTCCCACTTCAAACCGGCGGGGAATCCGCCGCCGCCCCGGCCGCGCAAGTCGGCTTTCTTTATTTCGGCAAGGACTTGCTCAGGGCTCATCTCAAAAAGTGCTTTGGCTAACGCAGAATAACCGCCGATCGCCAGATAGTCATCGATGCTCTTGGGATTAATCTTGGGGTTATTGCCGATCAGAAACCGCGTCTGGTGCCTGTAGAAGGGTATTTCAGACAGATGCGTTGCTTTTTCACCGGAATTTGGGTCAGTATAAACCAGGCGGTCAATCACTTTCTTCTCAATTACAGTCTGCGCGATAATTTCCGGGACATCCTCCGGCGTTACCTCCAAATAGCAGGTTTCTTCAGGATAGATAACGACGATAGGCCCTTTTTCACAAAAGCCGTGGCAGCCGGTTGCTCTAAGGCCAACTTTCGCCTCTAACGATTGTTTCCTGATTTCTTCTTCAAAGGCGCTGATCACCCTGTCGTTACCGAGGCAAAGACAGCCGGCTCCCGCACATACAGCGATCCAGGGCTGATCGGGATCTCTTTTTGATAAGATGTCCTTCCTTAGTTCTTCCAATTCAGCAGCTGAATTTATCCGTGCCATACTCTTCCCTCAATCATATTTTTTTAGCTCGTCCGCTATCTCGGCCGGCGTTATCTTACCGAGAGTCTTCCCGTCGATTTCCATTACCGGACCTAAAGTACAGCAGCCGAGGCAGTTAACGGTCTCCAGGCTGAACTTCAAATCCAGGTCCGTTTCGCCAGGTTTAATTCCAGTCAGGTCTTGCACCGTGTCAAGGACACGCTGCGCACCACGAACATGACAGGCACTGCCCGTACAAATGTGAATTTCATGACGTCCTTTAGGAATCAATCTGAATGTTTTATAAAAGGTAGCTATTCGCAGTACCCGGCTGAAGGGCACCTCTAATTTCTCGCTGACCTTCTCCAATACTTCTCTGGGAAGCCAATGATTCTTGTCCTGAATCTCCATCAATACTTGAATCAGTGAACTGGCTTTGCCCTGATGTTTATTTATAATCTGATCAATGCTATCGTTATCCATAGCCCCTGTCCTGACCTCCTTCTTTCCCCTGATCCACTGTCTGCTCTTTCACCTTAGGCGAGAGCAAAGCGCTTCTGCCTTTCCTCGTACCTGACCAATCCCTGCCTTGCTGAACTATTAAGGTGCCTTGATACTTCAGACGGGGTCATGCCTAAAACCTTAGCGATCTCTCCGGTTGTAAGGGGTCCTTCCCGCAAGAGTGAAATTATCCGGCTTATTGCCAATTTCTCTGCAACTGTTTCATCAAACAACCTGCTGAACTCGTCACTGGTGAAAAATTTACGATACTCTTCCTCCGATTTAAAAGGCAATCTCAGTCTCTCCCTTTCCACCAGCTTAATGTAGGGGACCAGGTTTGTAACTGCTTCAAGTTTGGACTTTAATGCATTTTCGTCGATTCCTTCGCCTTTGCCGAGAGGCCCTAAATTCTTCACCTTCGCGGCAAAGTCATTCATAACTTCGGCGAAACGAATACCTTCCGAAGCAGATACCCATTCAAGCCTTAACCTTTCGGGGTTCACCCCTGCGTGCGCGAGTAATTTTCTACATAGATGCATCATGCTTAAGGCATTATAATTTCCTTCCGTAACATAATGGCATTCGCCGGGCCAGCAACCGCCGATAAACACCCCGTCTGCTCCATTTGCGAAAGCCCGGAGTACAAATGACAGGTCGACTCTGCCGGAGCACATCACTCTGATCAGCCTTATATAAGGGGGGTATTGATAACGGGAAACTCCAGCAAGATCCGCCCCTGCATAGCAGCACCAATTGCACACAAAACCTAAGATCTTTGGTTTGAACTTAAGTTCCGTACTCATTATTATCTACCTCCTTACTTAGCAATCCCGGCTTTGTTCATTACCCGGACTTCTCCAAGTCTGAAAAAGCCGCGTCAATTTGGCTGAAGAGTTCTTCATTGGTGTAGTGCTTCAGTGAAATAGCCCCTGTTGGACACACTGCGTTACAGAGACCGTCGCCTTTACAGAGAACAGAATTAACTACAGCCTTTTTGCCCTGTCGTGTCTCCCGAAACTCTATGGCGCCATACATACAGACTGAGATACATGCTCCACACGAAATACAGTTATTCTCATTAACCTCGCAAACAGAGCCGGAGGCTGTGATTTTATCATGGGAGAGTAGAGTTAAGGCCCTGCCCGCAGCTCCATAAGCCTGGCTAATCGCTTCCGGGATATGCTTGGGGTAGTGAGCCGTCCCGCACAGGTAAACGCCCTCCGCGCCAAAGTCAACAGGCCTTAATTTGACGTGGGCTTCCTGGAAGAAACCGTCCGGGCTCAAGGATACCTTGAATAATCCGGCTATTTCCTTTCTGTCGGCGGGAGGAATGACGGCCGCCGCCAAAGCGACCAGGTCGGCATCTATTTCCAGCCTCTTGCCTAAAACGGGATCGGTCACGGCAACCCTTAAGACGGGCCGGCCGTCTTCATCCTCGACAGCCTCCACCTGAGGTCTGTCGGGCGGCTCATAGCGGACGAACCTGATCTCCTTGCCTGCCGCTTCCCGGTAATAATCCTCTCTGAACCCGTAGGTTCGCATATCCCGGAAGAGGATGCAGATATCCATCCCGGGGTTTATCTCTTTTAGTTTCAGGGCGTTCTTTACGGAGTGGCTGCAGCAGATCCGGCTGCAGTAATTTCTGTCTTCCTGCCTGCAGCCCACGCATTGGATCATCACCAGGCTCCGGGAGTTTATCACCCTTTCTTCTCCTTTGGCGATCCGCTCCTCCAGCTCCAGATTGGTCATTACCCGGTCGTCTTCTCCATAAAGGTATTCGGCGGGTTTATATTCACCGGCGCCGATGGCGATGACGGCCGCTCCATGTTTTATCTCCGTGGCCCTTCCTGCAGACTTCACCCTGGTTACGAAATTCCCCACATAACCGGTGGCCTCCGTGATGACGGCATCAGTATGTACATGTATTAAGGGGTGCTGATAAACCTTTCTTATAAGATCACGCAAATAGGCCTGAACATCCAGCCCTTCCAGGGTATAGTGAATTCTGCGCGCCATTCCCCCCAGGTCTTTCTCCTTTTCCACCAGGTGAACCTCGTGTCCCTGGTTGGCGATGGAGAGGGCGCAGGTCATGCCGGCCACGCCTCCGCCGACCACCAGCGCGGTCTTGTTGACGGGCAGGTCAAATTCCTGCAGGGGCTCCAGATGACGAACCCGGGCTACCGACATGCGGATTATTTCTTTTGCCTTTTGGGTGGCCTCTTCCTTTTCTTTGGAGTGGACCCAGGAGCAGTGTTCCCGGATGTTTGCCATGTCGAAGAAATATTGGTTGATTCCCGCTTCCCGGAGCGTATCCCGGAAGAGCGGCTCATGGGTCCTGGGGGTGCAGGCGGCGACGACCACGCGGTTGAGCCCTTTTTCCCGGATTGTGTCTGCTATCCGCTGCGCCGCTTCCGTTGAACAGATGAAGAGGTTGTCTTCGGCGTGGACAACATTGGGTAAGGTCAGGGCATATTCAACTGCGGAGGGGACATCCACCACCCTGCCGATATTGGCGCCGCAGTGACACACAAAAACGCCTATCCTGGGCTCCTCTTTCGAGACATCCCTTTCCGGCGGATAGGCCCTTTCTCTGGCCAGCTTCCCCCGCCGGCCCGCAAGAAGCTTACCGCATTGGGAACCGGCCCCGCTGGCGGTTACCACCGACTCGGGGATATCTAAAGGACCCTGAAAGGCCCCGCTTACAAAGATCCCCGGGCGGGAGGTCGCGATGGGATTAACCGGATTGGTTTTACAGAATCCGTAGGAATTGAGCTCGATGCCGAACTTGTCCGCCAGGTCCTGAAAGCCGGCAGGAGGGTTCAGCCCGACGGACAGCACCACCATGTCGAATTCTTCTTCTTTTACCCCGTCGTCCGGGGTGGAATATCTTATGGTTATATTCTTTGTATCCGGGATCTCTTTTCCTATTGACACGTAGCTTCTGATAAACCGGACCCCGGGTAGTTTTTCCGCTCTTTGGAAGAACCGCTCAAAATCCTTGCCGTAGGAACGAATGTCGTTGTGGAATACCGTGCACTCGGCCCCGGGGTCGTGGTCTTTGGTCAAAATCACCTGTTTTTGGGTATACGTGCAGCACACGGCTGAACAGTAGCTGTTCCCGCCCGGGGTAACCTGCCGGGAACCGACGCATTGAATCCAGGCTATTTTATGGGGATGCTTCTTGTCGGAAGGGCGCAGGATCTCCCCTTCGTACGGCCCGGTGGCGCATAACAACCGTTCGTAGTCAAGACTGGTGACCACGTTTGCAAACTTTCCGTAGCCGTAATCATCCCTCAGCTTTTTGGGATCAACCGGCTCATAGCCCGGAGCCAGAATTATCGCCCCTACCTTTACTTCCACCTTCTCCGCCGTCTGGCTGAAATCGATGGCGTCATTCTTGCAGACTCCCTGGCAGACAGTGCATGTTTTTTCTTTAAGGTAACGGCAGCTTTCATCTATATAGGCGACGAGGGGAATTGCCTGTGCGAAGTATATATGGATGGCTTTGTTCTTCGATATTTCCTGATTAAATGGGTCGGGGTATTTGACCGGGCAGTATTCCATACAGGTAGTACAGCCCGTGCACTTGCTCTCGTTAACATACCGGGGCCTTTTAATCAGCGTTACTTTAAAATCTCCCGCTTCCCCTTCTACCCTGTCCACTTCCGTATAGGTCATGATCTCTATATTGGGATGCCTTTTGCACTCGACAAACTTGGGAGATTCAATGCACATGGAGCAGTCGTTGGTGGGAAAGGTCTTGTCCAGCTGGGCCATGTGGCCGCCGATGGCCGGCGCTTTCTCCACCAGGTAAACCTTAAAGCCGGCCGTGCCGAGATCAAGAGCGGCCTGGATGCCGCTGATCCCTCCCCCGACAACCATAACATCTCCAAAATTAGCGCCGGCAAGACTTTTAACAACTTTAATTCTTTCCAGTTCTTTTTCCATATCTCTCCGCCCTCATCAGGTTTTCTGTGCCCGTGCCGCCCGGGCACGGCGTGGCCGGCCGCACTTAATTCGCCGGGCGGCCGGGCCGTTCCGGGTGGGAATATACATAAACGATCCGCCAACCGCTTCCGGCATCTTTAGCTTCGCCGTCCTCTAAATCACTTCCTGGAGGATCTCCGTAATGTCCTTCACCTGGATCACTTCATCATAACCCAGGACTACCCGGCTGTCCTCAAAATTGGTGAGGCAATAGGGGCAGGAGGTAACCAGCACTTCGGCCCCGGTCCCGACGGCCTGCTCCATTCTGAGGTTGGCGAATCTTTCCACCTTGGGGGTTTCCATCCAGATCCGGCCTCCTCCCCCTCCGCAGCAGAGGCTGTCCTCCCGCGCCTCGGGCATTTCGACCAGTTCCAGGCCGGGGATCTTCTTTAAGACCTCCCGCGGTTCGTCGTAGATGCCGTTATGCCGGCCCAGGTAACACGGGTCGTGATACGTGACTTTCCTGCTGTACTCCCCGGTGATCGGGAGCCTTCCCCCGTTAATCAGCGCGAACAAATACTGGGAGATGTGGATCACCTCAAAGTTCACCCTGAATTCGGGGTACTCGTTTTTGAAGGTGTGGTAGCAGTGCGGGGAGGAGACAAGGATTTTCTTCACCCCGTGGTCAATAAAGGTATTGATGTTTTCCCTGGCCAGTTGTTTGAATAATTCCTCGTTGCCCGTCTTACGGATGCTTTCTCCGCAGCAGTTTTCTTGGGGGCCCAGGATCCCGAAGTCTACCCCTGCTTTGTTGAGGATCCTGGCCGTGGCTTGCGCCACCTTTTTTAATCTTGCGTCGTAGCTGGGGTAACAGCCGGGGAAATATAAAATTTCCATCTCCTCGGTGAATGTTTTTACGCCCAGGCCCTTCGTCCAGTCCGCCCTTTTTGCCCGCTCTTCGCCGAAGGGGTTGCCTTCTGCCGTGAGGCCTGCGGTTACGGTGCGGACGGGCTTGACCCCGCCGGGAAAAACGCCGTATCCCGTCGCGATCCTGCGCAGGGCCACCATGTCGTTGATCTGCTTTACGTCCCGGGGGCAAACTGCCGGGCACTTTCCGCAGGTGGTGCAGCGCCAGATTTCTTCGTGCTCTATTTCCGTCAAACCGAATACGGCCTCGCGGATTAACCTGCGCATACTGAAGGTTCTGACCTTGTTCCAGGGACACACAGTGTCGCACTTTCCGCACTGGTAGCAGAATTTTACGGCTTCCCCGCCGCTCTGTCTGATCTCCTCGATTACCTCTTTGAAGGGGGTTACGGTCTCCATGATTTCCTCTTCTTTCTTCTTCATTCACCTTAATGTTCTAGTTCTTCTGGAGCATCCGGACAAAGGAATCCGCCAGCTTCTGTATTCCGTACCTGTCTACAAGCGACTGCAAACCTATTTCCAGCTCGCCCGGCTTCACTTCTTCTTCGGCTTCCTCTTCCTTCTCTTCGTAAATCAGGGCGCCAAGCTGGCACGCCTGGACGCACAAGGGCTCTTTCTGCGGCGGGTCGTCTTCGCACAGGTCGCATTTGAGCGGGAGGCCGGAATCCGGCTCCTTGAATAAATCCCTGGTGGGACAGACAGTCCCGCAGAAGCTGCACTCGCTGTATTCCTTTCCGTTAATCGTATAAACGCGCCTGCCGTCGCATCCGGCTTTTGTATAATCACAGGCACGGATCGGAACATATTCATCATTCAGCAGATCCACAACCACCCGAATCCGGGACCTGGCCGGATTAACGCTGCTGTATTTCGGCCTGGCGTGAAATGCGGAGCAGGCTATCTCACATGCCCGGCAGCCGTTGCATTTGTCGAGATTAACTTTTATTCTCTTCACAATTTTCTTTTTCAACTCGCCCCTCAAGGTTAGCACCCCCTTGACTTTGGTTCTTCGTCTTTTTCCGCCGAAGTCCCTGGGGAGGGAGTACCTTCGTCGCCCGTCAGGATTCCTCTCTGCAGGAAGTCTTCGCTCACGTAGTCCAGGCCAAGTTTAGCAAGTGTCTCTTTGGTAGGAATGCCATCATTGTTCCAACCCTTGAATTCATAATAGGCGTCAAGAAGCTTTTGCTCGAATTCAGGGTCCCTTATCTTCCAGTGGTCCTCCGGAGGACGTTCGTCTTTTCTTCTCAAGCCCCTTCTTACATTAAGGGCCCTCACCAGATTCCGGTTCCTTCTGCCTATTTCCCACAGCCCGTCTTTATCAAGGTCCATCCCGGTCGCAAGGGAGATTATATGCGGTAAGTTATTTGAGTGGTAAACGGGCTTCCCGCCAAATTGGCCCCGGAATGACGATAGAAATCCGCAGAGCCCGACGGCGTCATCAATGTAGTGCATCATCTCATTCCAATCACAAATGGCACAGGATGCCTCGATAGATAATTGCTCACGTTTTTCCCATTCCAGGAAAATTTGTTTAAACTTATCATCCGGGACGGCAACCCATTCGCTGACAAACTTTTCTCTCTCTTCCCTGGTGGGAAGAGGGTCCTGGGGAAAGGATCCCTCAATCTGGGTGATACTCATTTTCTCCCCGGTGGCATACATGAGGAAATAAGGAGGGTTCAGCTTTCCCAGCTTGATAGGCAACTGCTCGAATTTTTTTATGGTGTTATGGTCATATTCTTCTGCACCCCTGCCGATCTGGCGGGCCGCCCAATAAACACCGTTGGCCAATACATCTCCAATCCCTTCCCGCCGGACAATTTTTTCAATGAGATAATAGAATCTCTCCCCGCTGTCGGACGGAAATCCCGGCAGGTCCTGGTCAGTCAAAATGCCGGCTTCGTAAAGTTCAATGGCGAAGGCCAGGACTTGCGGCGTTGAGTAGGAGTCCAGCCCGTACTCCTGGGTAACCCCAAGTATTTCGTAACTGAAGTCCAGCTCTTTAAAGGCCGCCATATGATAAGTATCTTTCCCAAAGCATTTTAGGAAATATCTTTGCCGTCCCGGCCAGGAAATTACAAGATGGCATTGCTTGGGACAGTTATAGCAGCCCGTTAGCCGGTCCCGGACCTTTCGCGTCAATGCCGCCCACCGCGCTTCGAGTTCCTTGTTCCAATAACCCTTTCTGCGCACACGCGCATTGCCCCAGGCGAAATTGTCGTGGTGGAAGCTGTCGTCATCCTCGACCGCCATCCAATCCCCGACATGCGGGTTCTCGTAAATTTCCTTCCTCAGGCGGAGGAACATCTCATAAAGTTCAGCCGGCCGGGCGATATTGATGTCCTTTGTCCCGCGCACAGCGATCGCCTTTAACCTTTTGTCCCCCATGACCGGACCCGGTCCCCGCGAGGCGCTGGAGTTGGCGTGTTCGATACTGGCCATATGGACCCTGTTTTCACCGGCCAGGCCGATAGCGGCCACCTGGGCGTTCGGTTCCTTCAGTTCCTCTTTAATGAGCGCTGCCGTTTCTTGAGCGCCTTTCCCCCGGAGATGAGTGGCGTCACGTATTTCCACCCGGTCATTGTTTATCCACAAATAAACCAGGTCGGGGGCCCTGCCGCGGATGACTATTTTGTCGTAACCGGCATATTTCAGTTCCGGCGCGAAAAATCCCCCCATTAATGAATGGGCGAGTAAGTTTGTCTGGGGAGAAAAGGTATTCACAGCGGTGCGATTGGCACCGGGAACAGGTGTGCCGCATAAAAGACCGGCGCTGAAGATCAGCAGATTGTCGGGAGAAAAGGGTTCGACTTCGGGAGGTACCCTGTCCCATAATATCTTCGCGGCAGTACCCTGACCCCCCAGATGAAGTTCCGTTAACCTTGGGTCGGTTTCCACCCTCTCAATGTTTCCCCGGGATAAATCAATTTCTAAATTATACCCTGTCTCTGCGTACCTCATTTTTAAACACCTCTATGCCCTATCTTTGAAAAAGTAACCTGATCGAAAAGCTCTTGAATCTGAAGCCGGAGTTATACCGGAGAACAAGCACCAGGTGAGCGGTGCGTTCTTTGCTTTCCATACTTTGCGCAAGGGCCGCACCGTGTCTTGTACCCGGCCCCTTCGGGCTGTTTTCCCTGCGCAAGCAAAAGTTTTACCGCTGTTCAAACCGGAGCCTCCCGCAGCGAGCTCAGCTCCGCCACCCGCTCCGGAGGGAGCAGGCCGTCCTTGCTCCAGCCCCTTAAGGCGTAGTATTCGTCCAGCATCTGGTTGAAGCCTTCCCGGTCGA
>JBFLZY010000016.1:0-41221 GCA_040755975.1 Bacillota bacterium
CTGGTGTTGCTCCTCAAGCAGGAATCTGATAACTGAAATTTAAGCAGGATTCCCATAGTAATAGGTAACATTACCCAGTTTATGCCTAAAAATGGTTATTAGTGAGATGGTATCACGGATTCAGGTTTTTGCTTAACCTATCCTCATGCTTGTCAATGCTGGTCTAAAAGGGCCTTATGGAGACCCTTTCAGCGCCCACTTTTTGGCATTTGTTATCATAAAGGTCAACAGTACCTGAAGGGCCACGCGTCCAAGACCTCGATAGCGGGCACGGGCTATTTTATGCCAGGTTTTCGCCTCACCAACTGACCGGCAAATACCTCTCCCTCGTCATGCCGGAAGAACAGCAGGCACTTTCCGCCTATCAGGTTCCCCGCCCCGACTTATAGCAGTTCGGCCTTTTGGTCGCCGGACCGGGAGGGCGGTCCATTGAACACCGAGCTGCTTCTTAAAGATTACTTGCATCGGTTAAAGCTGCCGGCGGTTACCTGGCACTCCAAGAGCCTGGCCCGCACAGCAGTGGAAAACGACCGTTCCTATGCGCTTCCTTTGGTTTCAAGAAAACGTCTTCCTTCATGGTGGCATTTTTTTAAACCGCATCCAGGGTGTTACATCATAGTCCGATAACAAAATTTTTAACAACCTCTTGACATTTTTATATTGCTTTATTAATATGTTTATAATAACATATTCAGATACAAACATATGGTGCTGTCAACAGAATCATAGGTTTATGTTTTTAAATAGTTATCCTTATAGGAAAGAGGGATGGGGATGGCGATCAGCAAGTGGATGCACGTCGGTACGGCGCTGAAGATGAACGCCGTCAACTACCCGGATAAACTGGGCTGCCAGGACAAGTACAAAAGTTTTACCTTCCGGGAATGGAACGAACGGTCCTGCCGGCTGGCCAACGCCCTTTCCGGTCTGGGCGCTGGCTACGGCGAGCGGGTGGCCGTCATCGCCTACAACCGCGTCGAGTGGATGGAGATTTACGCCGCCTGCGCGAAGGGCGGGCAGGTTGCCGTGCCGGTGATGTTCCGCCTGGCTCCCCCGGAGATTGAATATATAATCAACCATTCGGAAAGTAGGGTTTTTATTGTCGAAGAGCCCTTCGTGGAAAAGGTGAACGCGGTCCGGGAAGGGCTGTCCACAATTCCGGAAGGGAATTACGTTTTTCTCGGTGAGGGAAGGGCTCCTGAAGGGTACGTGCATTACGAAGAATTAATCTGGAAGGGGAACCCCGGTGAGCCGGCGGTGATGGTCGACGCAGCCGATCCGTGGACGATCATGTATACTTCCGGCACCACCGGGCGGCCCAAGGGGGTAGTCAGAACCCACGAAAGTAATGTGGCCCAGTACGTCTTGAGTAATATTAACATGGGCGTAAGGCCCACCGACAAGCCGCTCATGGTCATGCCCATGTGCCATGTCAATTCTGTTTTGTGGTCCTTTCCTTACACCTACGTGAGCGCGCCGGTGATGGTCTACAACATGGTCAGCTTTGACCCCGAAGATCTGTTAAGGACGATCGCCGGGTACAGGGTGACCTTTACCTCTTTAGTGCCGACCCACTACGTCACGATCCTTTCTCTGCCCGACGAGGTGAAAAGGAAATACGATGTCGGCAGCATCCGGCAGCTCCTGATCTCCTCGGCGCCGGCCCGGGAGGACTTGAAACTGGCCATCATGGACTTTTTTAAAGCGGCGGAGCTTTGGGAGGCTTACGGTTCAACGGAGGCCGGGCTGATTACCTACCTGCGCCCGGAAGACCAGTTCAAGAAGCTGGGTTCCATCGGCAAAGAGATCTTCGGGATCGACCGGATAAAGCTGCTGGACGAAAGCGGCAACGAAGTGCCGGACGGCGAAGTGGGCGAGCTGTACACCCGTTCCCCGGCCACTTTCCGGGAATATTGGAAGGATCCGGGGAAGACGAAAGAGGCCTTCCGCGGCGAGTGGTGCACTGTCGGGGACATGGCCCGCCGGGACCCGGAGGGGTATTATTATCTGGTGGACCGCAAGGCCAACATGATCATTTCCGGGGGTGAAAACATCTACCCCTCCGAGGTGGAGGCGGTCGTGGCCAGGCACCCGGCGGTTAGAGACGTGGCCGTAATCGGGGTCCCCGACGTCAAATGGGGGGAAATGGTCAAGGCAGTGGTCGTCCTGCGCCCCGGTTTTTCCCCGGGGGAAGAGCTGGCGAAAGAAATTATGGACTTCTGCCGGGGGAAAATAGCCGATTACAAGCGGCCGAGAGCGATCGACTTCATCGCCGACGAAGACATGCCCCGAACCCCGACGGGGAAAATTCTTCACCGCAGACTCCGGGAGAGTTATTCAAAAAAGGGATAAAAGAGGGGAAAGGAGATCGGGAGCGGTTTTAGGTGCTCCCTGAAGACAAAGCGTAAAATGCAGGGTCGGGAAATTCTTGCCGAGTTCGCGCGGATATTGAGCGATCCCGCTTCGGTGATTAGAGATGATGCGGTTCGGGAACCGGTGAAAATAATCGGCCATCTAATGGCCGACGTGCCGGAGGAGCTGGTTCACGCGGCGGGGGCGCACCCTTTCGGGATCGTTCTTTACGACGGGACGGATCTGAACAGGGCGGACGCCCACCTGCAGACCTGGGCGTGTTCGCCGGTCCGCTGCGCCTTCGGAATGGCCCTGACGGGAAAGCTCGATTTTCTTGACGGGTTGATCGTTCCCGTCATCTGCGATACAACGAGAACGGTCTACACCCTCTGGAAAAAGGTGCGGCCTTTTAATTTCACGGAAGCCTTCCTTCTGCCCCGGCAGCTGTACCGGCCGAGCGCCAGAAATTACCTGCTGGGGGAGATGGGGCGCTTGAAGGCCAGGCTGGAGCAGTTTACCGACCGCAGGATAACCGCCCGGGACCTCTACCGGAGCATCCGTCTTTACAACCGCAACCGGGCCTTGCTGCGGTGCCTGTACGATTTTCACGTCCGCCACCCGGAGGTTCTCGGGAACCGGTCCGTTTACGACGTGATCAGGGCATCTTTTTTAATCCCCAAGGAAGTTCATTCGGATCTCGTCGCCCGGCTCATCTCCGCTCTGGAGCAGGAGGCTGCCGGCCTGAAAAAAAAGAAGGAAAAGCCCCGGGTGCGGGTCTTTGTCAGCGGAAAGCTGGGCGAGCCGCCGGTTTTGATGGATGTTTTAGACCAGGCCGGGGCCGTTTGCGTGGGCGACGACCTGTGCACGGGATCCCGGTACATTGCCGGTGACGCCGCGGAAAACGGCGACCCTTACGTCGCCCTGGCCGACCGGCAGCTGGACCGCCTGCCCGCCGCCTTCTTCGCCAACAAGCAGGACCGCCGGGACTTCATGATTAAAAAAGTGCGCGAGACAAAGGCAAACGGAGTGATCTTTCTGCACTTAAAGTTCTGCGAGCCGGAAAATTACGATTACCCGTACCTGGAGGAATCATTAAGAGCTGCCGGGATTCCGGCCCTGCGCCTGGAGACGGAAGTCGGGAACGTTTCTTTGGGGCAGATCAGAACGCGGGTAGGAGCCTTTGTGGAGATGCTGGAGGAGGGCGGGGGAAGATGACGGCGCCTTTTCGATCGGCCGGTCTGCTCAAAGAAATTATGGCCGGTTATTACGCGAAAGGCGAAGAGGCAAAAGCGCGGGGGATTCCGGTAGCCTGGGTGACGGCTGTTTTCCCGGTGGAAATCATTTACGCCGCGGGCCTTTTTCCTTACTACCCGGAGAATTTCGGAGCCCTGGCGGCCGCCAGGAAGGTGGCCGAGAAGCTTTCGGCCGCCGCGGAGGCGCGCGGCTACTATGCGGACCTTTGCGGCTACGCCCGTTGCGGTTTGGGGGACGCTTACGCAAAGGAGCACCCGGTGGGAGAAATCTTAAAACCGGATCTCGTTCTGGCCTGCAACACCCAGTGCGGCAGCCTGCAGAAGTGGTTTGAGGGGGCCGGCCGCTTTTACCGGGCGCCTTATTTCCTCCTCGACGCCCCTTTTCTGGAAGGAGCTTCCACAGCACTGATCAAACGCTACTTCGTCGATCAAATAGAGGAAATGATCGACTTTATCGAAGTGTACACAGACAGGCAGTTTGACTTCGACCGGCTCGGCGAGGTCCTTTTCCTGGCCAACGAAGCCTGCCGGCTATGGAATGAAATCCTGGATACAGCCGCGCTTTCGCCGGCCCCTTTCGGATTTTTCGACGCCTGCTTCCATATGGCCCCCATCGTCACCCTGCGGGGAACACAGGCGGCCGTCGAGTATTACCGGGAATTGAAAAAAGAACTGGAGGAAAGGGTGGAAAAGAAGGTTTACGCAGTGCCCGGGGAGCGTTTCAAGCTCTACTGGGACCATATTCCGGTCTGGCCCAGGCTGCGCTGGTTCAGCGACCTTTTTGCCCGGCACGGCGCGCTGGTGGCCGTTTCCCAGTACACTCATTCCTGGGCCCACCGGTTCGACCTGGAAAGACCCTTGGAAAGCCTGGCCGAAAATTATACGGAGGCTTTCGTCAACCGGGGGTTTGAGGTTCGCGTTCAGCTCAAGATCGACCTGATGATGAGGTACGGAGTGGACGGTTTTGTGCTTTTTTCCAACCGGAGCTGCAAACCCACCTCCTTCGGGCTTTACGACAAGCGCAGGATTATCTCCGAACGCACCGGCCTGCCGGGAATTGTCTTCGAGGCGGACATGGCCGACCAGAGGTATTTTGCCGAGGAGCAGATCGGGGAAAAGTTCAGGGTTTTCTTTGATCACCTAAAGACCCGAACCGGAAAAGTTTAAAAAAGGATTGTAAAAATGCGAAGGGGGAGATGAAGCTGGAAATTAAAAAGGCGCTGGAACCCGCCCCTGGCTTTAAAGTCGCTGGTCCGGGCCGGGCGCCTGGGCCGCAAGACGGGCGCCGGCGGGTACGACTACACAAAGAAATAAGCTGCCAGGCTTTACGAAGGGAGGAAAAAGATGGGTTACGAGACGCTGCTGGTGAATGTGGAAGAACAGGTGGCCGTGGTTACCTTAAACCGCCCCCCGCTTAACCCGCTGAGCAGCAAAGTATTTCGCGAGCTGGCGCGGGTTGCCGGCGAACTGGACGAAAACACCGGGGTGCGGGCGATTGTCTTTACCGGGGCCGGGGAAAAGGCTTTCGCTGCCGGGGCCGACATCAACGAGATGAAGGACCTTACGGCTGTAGAGATGTATGGTTTTGTCCGGCTCAGTATGGGTGCCTTTAACAAGATTGAAAATGTTAAAAAGCCGACCATTGCGGCGGTGAACGGCCTGGCCCTCGGCGGCGGCTGCGAGCTGGCCCTCGCCTGCGACTTGCGCCTGGCTTCGGAAAAAGCAAAATTCGGCCTGCCGGAGATAAACCTGGGGATCATGCCCGGTGCGGGCGGAACGCAGCGTCTGCCGCGCCTTGTCGGGATGGGGCGGGCAAAAGAGCTCCTCTACCTGGGGGAGATGATTGACGCCGCCAGGGCCGAGCAGATCGGCCTGGTCAACCGGGTGGTGGGCGCGGCCGATTTGCTGCCGGAAGCCGTCCGGCTGGCGAAAAAGCTGGCGGAAAAGTCCCCGCTGGCCCTGGGCGTTTTGAAGGATGCGGTCCAGACGGGATACAACCTCGACCTGGCCGCCGCGCTGGATCTCGAGATGAAGAACTTACTCCTTGCCTTTGCCGGCGAGGACCGGCGGGAGGGAATAAGCGCCTTTCTGGAAAAGAGAAAGCCCAATTTCACTGATAAGTAGGTGATTATTAATGAAAAAAATTATGACGGGTAATGAAGCCTTTGCATACGGGGCCTACCTGGCCGGGGTAAAAATCGGCGCAGGCTACCCCGGCACACCAAGTTCGGAGATACTGTATAACTTTGCCAGGTATCCGGGCGTTTACGCGGAATGGTCCGTAAATGAAAAGGTTGCCCTGGACGTATGTGTGGGTGCCGCCTATGCTGGCAGGCGGGCTGTCATGACTACAAAGCAAGTGGGACTGAACGTGGCTGCCGACTCTCTTTTTTATGTTGCGTATACCGGCTTAAAAGCTGGACTCGTGATTATTAATGTCGACGATCCGGAGATGCACAGCTCCCAGAATGAGCAGGATAACCGTCATTACGCCAGGTTTGCCAAAGTTCCTATGGTTGAGCCGGCCGATTCAGAGGAGGCGAAAAGTTTTGTTAAACATGCTGTGGAAATTAGCGAAGCTTTTGATACACCCGTAATTATTAGAAGTACAACCAGGTTATCTCACTCCCGTACGGTGGTTAACCTGGAAGAAGAACCGGTTCAGGAAACTAACCCAGAACCATTGACTTACGAACGAAATCCGGTTAAATATGTGATGCTTCCTGCCAACGCACGTAAACGTCACCCGGTAGTGGAGGAAAGGTTAAAGAAACTGGCCGAATTTGCGGAAGATACTCCACTTAACCACATTGAAGTGGGGGATGACATTTTAGGGATAATTACTTCCGGTGTTGTTTATCAGTATGCGAAAGAGATCTTTCCGACGGCTACTTTTTTAAAGTTAGGGATGGTTTATCCCCTGCCTGTTAAGTTGATTCGCGAGCTAGCGGAGCGAGTAAAACAAGTGGTGGTAGTAGAGGAACTGGATCCGTTTATCGAAGAGCACGTCCGGCTTCTGGGCATTCCAGTGAAAGGAAAGGACGTATTTCCTTTAATCGGTGAGTTAAGCACGGGCAGGGTTAGAAAATACGCACAAGAGGCGGGTTTAATTCCCAAAGGAGAACTTAAAAAAGTTGTTTCAGTTCCATCGTTGCCCGGGCGCCCTCCTATGCTTTGTCCGGGGTGCGGACATAGGGGTATTTTTTACGCTTTGCAACGACTGCGTACCGTTACTTTTGGAGATATAGGATGTTACACTTTAGGTTCGGCTCCACCCTTAAATGCCTTGCACACCTGCGGCTGCATGGGCTCGGGGTTAGGTGTGATTCACGGGGTGGACAAGGTGGGAGTAAAAGACCGTACGGTAGCCGTAATAGGCGACTCCACCTTTTTCCACAGTGGAGTTGCGCCGCTGATCAACATATTGTACAACAAGGGAGTAAGTACAGTTATCGTATTAGACAACCGGGTAACAGCCATGACTGGGCATCAACCTCACCCAGGTAGTGGCAAAACCTTGATGGGTGAGGATGCGCCGCTAATCAAAGCAGAAGAAGTGGCCCGAGGAATCGGGTTTAAGAAAGTAGACGTGGTTAATCCTTACGACTTTAGAAATGTCGTTGAAACTATCAAAGAACATCTCAAATGTGGGGAACCTTCTATGATTGTGGCCCGTCACCCTTGTGTACTTTACACTAGGGAAAGGCACACTCCTTATGCGGTTAATATTGATCTTTGTAACGAATGTGGTAATTGCCTACGGATAGGTTGTGTACCTATCTCCAAAGTCGAGGGAGGCGTAACGATAGATGAAGAACTTTGCGCTGGTTGCGGATTCTGTGCTACTATATGCAATACAAAAGCAATTTATCAATTAAATGGTAATAAGGAATAATGTATTAAAAGCATATTCACCAAAATCATATAAAATATTATGCGGGAAGTTATTTAAGACTTTTTAAGGAGGTTCACGAGGGACTTCTAGAATGTATGATGATAATCGTTTATTGGGGGTGGCCAGTTAATGAAGAAAAAAATTGATTTCTTTTTGGCGGGGGTGGGTGGTCAAGGTACAATTCTAACCAGCGATATTTTATCAGAAGTAGGCTTGAATTGTGGTTATGACGTGAAAAAAGCGGAGGTTCATGGTATGGCGCAGCGGGGTGGGGTCGTGGAAAGCCATGTTCGTTGGGGTGAAAAGGTTTACTCACCCTTAATAGAAGAAGGTGAGGCGGATTTTCTTTTAGGCTTTGAGATGCTGGAGGCGGCCCGCTGGCCTCATTTTCTTAAGGCTGGTTCGATAGCTTTGGTGAATCGCTACCGTATTATGCCTCCGGTTGTTAACCTGGGCCAAGCTAAGTATCCTGAAGAAACGGAAATAGAAACTATTTTAAGCGAAACAGGCGCTCGAGTCGTTTGGGTCGAAGGGGCGGTTAAGGCAAGGGAGGTTGGTAATTTGGCCTTGGCGGGAGTGGTGCTTTTAGGTGCGTTGTCAAGATACCTGGATGAACCGGAGGAAGTTTGGATAAATGTCATTGAGGAAATGGTTCCTCCAAAGTTTAAAGAGTTAAACGTAAAGGCCTTTTTTGCCGGCCGGAAAGCGGGTTAAAAAGCAGTTTTGCCAACGAGTGTTTATTTGCTGTGCTTTTCCCGGGGCAGGCATGATGATTGGAAAAAAAGTAATATTTAAGGAAGGTGATTGGTGAATGCGCAACGTCTGCATCATAGCCGGCGGCCAATCGGAATGGGGCGTCCGCCAGGCAAATTTGCGCGACATGTTCCAGGAGGCGGCCAAGGCCTGCTTTGCCGACAACCCGGCCGTCACGCCGAAAGACATCGACGGCCTCATCGTCGGCTCCGCCTACACGGAGCGCTGCTCCTTCCAGACCCACCTGGCGCCGCTGGTTGCCGAGCACCTGGGCATAAAGCCGAGAAGCATCTGCGCCCGAGTGGAGCTTTTGTGCGCCACAGGCAGCACCTGCATAATTATGGCCTACGGTATGATCAAGAGCGGTGTTGCCGACGTGGTTATGGTCGTCGGCGGGGAAAAGCTCTACACCCCGCAGAAGTGGGAGATTAACTACAGCGAGCTGGCCTCGGTGGACCACGACTGGGACGGCGCCATGGGCCTGGGTCTGCCGCCGCCGGCTTTCGCCATGGTGGCCAAGCAGCACATGAAGCTGTACGGCACAACGGAGGAGCAGCTGGCGCTGGTTTCCGTGAAAAACCGCCGAAACGGCCTGAACAACCCGAAGGGGCAGTTCCGAGAAAAGATTACCCTGGAAACTGCCCTGCAGGCCCGGCCCATTGTCCGGCCCTTAAAGCTTTTCGACTGCTGCCCGGTTACCGACGGGGCGGCGGCCGCCATCCTGGCCTGCGAGGAAAAGGCCAGGCACCTGACCGACAAACCGCTGGTCTATATCAGGGGGAGCGGGCAGGCCAGCCTGCATAACATGTCGGCGAACATGGCCAACTGGACGACCTGGGAATCGCTGAAAATTGCCGCCCAGCAGGCTTACAAGAGCGCCCGGGTTACGCCCCGGGACGTTGACGTGGCCCAGACCCACGACTGTTTCACCATTTCGGAAATAATCGAGTACGAAGACCTGGGCTTCTGCGAGAAGGGGGAAGGCGGCTACTTCATCCAGGAAGGCAGGTCGGACTTCGGCGGGCAGGTTCCCGTGAACACCGACGGGGGCCTTTTAAGCTGCGGGCATCCCTTTGGGGCCACCGGCATCCGCCAGGGAATCGAGATCATGAGGCAACTGCGCGGCGATGCCGTGCGGCAGGTGCCGGGCGCCCGGATAGGGCTCACGCACAACTTGAGCGGTTTTATCGCCGCCCACACCGTGGTCATCTACGGGAGGGATCTGGAATGATCAAGGCGCTGGAAGGAAAATACGCAGTAACCATGGATATGTACCCCCTCCAGGGGAAGGAGTTCAACCGGAACTACCTGTTTTACGAGCACTTAAAAGAAGGGCGCCTGACGACCACCCGGTGCCGGGACTGCGGGAAAAAGGCCTTTCCCCCCCGGGTGATCTGCCCGGAATGCTATTCCGAAAACCTCGAATGGGTCGACCTCCCCACCCGCGGCAGGGTGCTGGTGGTAACGGAGGAAGAGGTGGGCGTACCTCTCGGCTTCGAAACCCCCCTCATCCACGCCCTGATCGATCTGGGGGGCGAGCTGACCATGTTTGCCCGGGTGATCAACGTTAAGCGGGGGGAACTGAAAGAAGGCGACGAAGTTAAGATGACCGTCTTCCCGGTCGACCCGGTGCCGGTGGAGGGCAAAAAAGGGGCCGTGATCCTGCAGGAGAGGGTGTTTTTTGCGTTCGAGAAGGCGTAAACCATCTGTTTCACTAAGAATAATATTTTAACATTATATTTAATCCGATAAGTGAATGATTAGGGAAGGAAGGGGTGGCAGTTGCCACTTATTTAAGAAAAGAAAGGACAGCAGCCACCCCAGGATCTATAGATTGAAAAGGGGTAGCTATTTAAGTTGGATTTATGGAGTTAAGAAGTTAGGTATCCGGAAGGAAAAAAACTATTGTATGCATGGGAAGTGTAATGAAATTTTATTATAATAATTGCCACTACCTTTCAGGATATAAATTAGTGCATTCTTAATTTTTTATATATGTTATTTTAAAGGAAATGGTGATTTATTTTTGTTATATATAAAAAATTACTGGTGTCAACTATGGGTATCGACATCTTAAAAAGTTATTCTACTTTGAAATTATATAAAAAAAATGAATACATATATAATTGTAACACATTTGATGGTTTTATTTATTACTTAGAGGATGGCTTAGTTTTGCTTTCTATGTTGAATGTTAGCGGAATGGAAAAAACTTTGATAGTTATTAGGCCAAAAAATTTTTTTGGAGAAAATTCATTTGGGGATAAACCTCATCTTTGTATGGCGAAGACGCTAACAGACTCGCGTATTTGGCGATTCACAAAAGAAAAATGGTTACAAGCAGTACAAGAAGATCCTTCTATTGCATTGTTTACAGTAAATTCAATGGCTAAAAGGATTCGTTATTTAAATTACGAAGTGACCCTCATGAGTTTTTCAAATGCTGTAGGAAAACTTGGCTTTGTCCTTTATTCTTTATTTAACCAGTTAAATATAACTAAAAAAGATAATCTTCCTTGTATTGACGTAACCCATGATGAATTGGCAAAAATGGCCGGTTTATGCAGGGTTACCGTAACTAAGACCATTAATTATTTTAAAGATGAAAGAATTATTAAAACAATGGGTCGTTGGCTTGTTTTGATAAATCCTCAAAAATTAGCGGATATTGTTACGGATACGCCATGAAAAAAAATTTATGACATTTTGAAAAACCTCTTATTCTTACGAAGGAAGTGTGAATCAAACTGTGCCCGATGCATTAAACTATAGATTTAAAGATGCGGCCATTTAAAAAAAGAAGGGTGTTCAAAAGAATGTTATTAGGGGGGTGGACGGGTAGTTATAAGGTACTGTAAGTGATTACTAATAATGAATTTGAGAAAGGAGAAGGGGTGAGAGAAAAGAAAACGACTTTTTCGCTGGTTTTTCCTAAATTTTTTAAGCTAATTGTAGCGAAATTTACTGTAAATGTTATTACATTTCATTATCTTAATGTTTGAGGGGTAATCCTTGTCAGATTCCATAATTTTACTCAAGAGGAGGCTTGTAACCATGACTGCCCGCAAGCAAGAAGAGTTGAAGGTATTGATGTTAAACCCCTGGGTTGATCAGTATGTGCCGTTAGTTAAAGAAAAATTTCCAACATTGAATTTAGTTTATGCAAAAAAAGAAGATGATCTTGAAGGTATCCCTGTTGATGATGTAGAGGTGGTGGTTTCTAATGAACCATTAAGCAAGACCCTACCGCGGATCAAAAACCTTAAATGGTTTCAATGTTTATCTACAGGGTACGATCACATTTTAGGTACGGGGTTAGTGAAGAAAGAAACGATCCTTACCAATGTGGCCGGCGTGGCTGCTATTCCAGTTTCCGAATTTGTTATGGCATTGTTATTAAGTATTGTGAAACGTTTACCAGAATTACTTGAAAACCAGCGGCGGCATAAATTCGAGTTGTTTTTCCCCAACAGGGAACTTTATGGAAAAACTATCGGAGTATTGGGAGTAGGTCATATAGGTCGGGCTGTGGTAAAAAAAGCGAAAGCTATGGGTATGGTGGTGTTAGGGTTTGACAAGTACGTGACCGAAGCGGAAGGTGCGGATAAAATTTATCCCTTTGATCAGCTTGAGGCTGTTTTACAAGCTAGTGATTTCATTGTAGTTTGTCTTCCTCTTAATGAAGAAACAAGGGGCTTAATTGGTGAGGAGCAATTCCGGATGATGAAGCCTGAGGCCTACTTTGTTAACGTAGCCAGGGGTGAAATTGTCGTCCGCGAGGCTCTTGTCAAAGCCTTAAAAGAAAAATGGATTGCGGGATCAGCCTTGGATGTTTTTTGGGGTTCAGCGGAAAAAGACGGATTGGAACCAGATGATGAGCTATGGGATTTACCTAATGTAATCATTACCCCTCATTGTGCGGTTATTACTAACATGTATGTACCAAGAACCACCGAAATATTTTGCAAAAACCTGGAGCGTTATTTGCGTGGAGAGCAATTAATCAATGTTATTGAGCATTAAAAAGAAAAAGTGGTGGTAAAAAAGCCTTTTAAGCCCTTTGTGTAGTAGTAACCGTTGATATTTATAAGAGCTAATTGTTGGGTATAGTAGGATATTTAACCATAATTGTGTAGGGCTGGTTATCGTGCAATAGGGTAAAGAATGGGTTAGAGGAGGTGAATGATTAATGCACTAACTACAAAATATGTAATTGATCTAAAATTATGAAAGGAGCGTGTATTCAGATGTCAATTGGATGGGCTTGCTGGTTGGGAGTGATTATTGCCAGCATTCTTCTCACTGTCATCGGAACTTGGGTTACGATTGCGAGGTGGAAAGAATGATTCCAAAACCTACTACTGAGTTTTTGGTTGGAGCCGTACTCGGACTGGGGGTTTTATTGAGTGTATGCGCCGTTATAGGACTGATTGCCCGGCGCCGGGCAGTCAGCTATGAGGAGTATCTAGTTGGAAGGCGGGATATCCATCCCTTTGTTACCGGATGCGCGATTGCGTCTACTTACCTGAGCGGGTGGTCGCTTTTGGGGACAATGGGAGTTACTTATGCCGTCGGATGGTCGGGAATGTGGTTTTCCGGGATGTGGACGCATTTTGGCATTATTCCCACTTTACTTATAGCTGCACGTAAACTCAGCGACTTCAGCACTAGGAATAATACCAAGACGCTGGCAGAAATTGTCCAACTACGCTACGATAGTAAGGTTGTTTCGTCAATGGCTGCCGTGGCAATGGCTTTATTGCTTTTCGGTTATTCCGTAGGGCAATTGAAAGCAGCCGGTACCATGTGGTACGCCATTACCGGCTTGTCTCCGTTTTGGTGTCTTTTGATAGCGCTAGCAGTGGTTTTGATTTACATTATGGTCGGTGGCTATACAGGAACTCAGTGGGCGTTAGCTTTTCAAGGGATCGTTTTTTTCGTTACGTGTTCCACTTTTTTTATTGTCGCTTTGAGCTACGTAGGGGGTCCTTCGGGGATGGAGGCAAAGCTGGCCGCACAAGACCCAAACCTCTTGCGTGTGATTCGCCCGGATCTGCCTAAGGTGGGTACCAGTCAGCTATTCTCAAGCTGGGTTGGGATAACATCCACCTTTGTGCTCTTTTTTGCCATGAGCACGGGCTTTCCGCATAATGTCTCCCGCTTTTTGGGCATGCAACCCATAAAGAAAAAGGCAGACTTTATCTGGCTGGTTATCCCCGTATTTTTCATTGCCGGCTCTGTCATCCTCGACAATGTCGTCGGCATTGTTGCCCGGGCTGTTTTCGGCCCGGAACTTTTGAAAATTGCCCCCTGGAAAGGGGATCTGGCTGCCCCTTTCCTTGCCATGGTTTCCGGCGGCGTACCGTTGACTACTCTCTACACTGCGGGAGTTTTCGCGGCAACTTTGGGAACTTTCTCGGCCATGATAATGATCATTTCCTCGAATATATCCCACGACATAATCGGAGCATGGTGGCCAAAAATTCAGAAAAGCACTCTGTTATTTTTGAATCGTCTGCTTTTAATTCCTGCAGCACTGGTTCCATTTTTCTGGACTCTGTACAGTCCACCTCCTTTGCTGGGTTTGCTGTTGGGCCAGGCAGCTGCCGGATTAGGTGGGATATTTTTACCTGTGATCACCCTGGGGTTGTGGTGGCGGAGAGCTACCAAGGTGGGGGCCGCCGCCTGTATTATTTATGGAATTTCGGCTACAATAATATGTTCTATGATGATTGGTAAAAATCTAATTGGAATGGGCACCGCTATCTGGCTAATCATTGTTGGAAGTTTTATTTGTTACATTGTGGGAAGCCTGCTGTCTAAACCGTTGCCGGAGGAAAAACTAGATAAACTCCTCGGCAACGCAACCAAATCATCAGCCGGTAGCAGTGCGACTCTAACCATGTAGCATGGTGTGCCGTCATAGTGTGCCGTCAGTTTTCATCGGGAATCCTGACGGCACACTTATAAAAGTTTTTGCTATCATTTTTTGCTATTCATAATTGAGTTTTTACAAACTTGACACATAAAAAGGGGATGATAAGAAGATGTGCGATGTTTTTATGTAAAATTTCTTTGATAATCTTAATAGGTTATGTGCAACATATTACTGGAAAGGAGCGATTTTAATATGAATAATCTTTTGCCTGATTATGAAATTGGAAAACAAACATTAATAAATAGACTTGATATGGTTGCAAGCAACTACCCGCAAAAAGAAGCTATTGTTATATACGAAAATAACGGTAGCATAAGAAAATCTATGAGTTATGGAGAACTAAAAGAATATGTAATAAGAACAGCTCAAATTCTCAAATCCACTGGTGTAGAAAGTGGAGATCATATAGTTTTGCTTCTGCCAAATTCTATAGAATTTGTAGTTTTTACATTGGCATCGGCACTTCTAAGGGCAATTGTTGTACCTGCAAATACATTTTATAAAGAAAAAGAACTTGAATATGTCATAAGGCAATCAGAAAGTAAATTTTTGGTTTATAAAAGTCAGTTTGCAGAGATAGATCTTTTTAAATTGGTGAAAAATCTCTGCCCGGAAATTACAGAAAGAGATAATGTCAACAATTTTAACAAATTTCCTATGTTAAAATCAGTTATATGTGTTGATGAAAGGTGTCCTATTGGTGCTTTGAACTACAAAAAACTTTTGGAGTCCGAGACTCGTAAGTTGGAATTATTGGATTTTCCAACTTTGGATCCAGATGATGTAATTCTTATGTTATATACTTCTGGAACAACTGGGTTTCCAAAAGGTGCGATGTTAACAAATACAAATGTATTAACGAGTCAATGGTATTATGCTGAGATAATGAAGGCATGTCTCGACTCTCGCTTTTTATGTACATTTCCTTTCTTTCATATAGGTGGATTGGGGCTGGGTGTTATTGCATGTATATTGAAGGGAAGTTGTTTGATTGGTATGGAAAGGTTTAACCCAGATTTAACATTGAAAATTATAGAAAAGGAAAGATGCAGTCACATGCTCTGTGTAAATACCGTATTTATTACACTTTTAAATCATCCAAAACTTAAAGAATATGACTATTCATCGCTAAGAATGGTTTATAATGGCGGAGCGCCATGTCCAATTAAAACTAATATGGAAATAATGAAATCTTTCAAGACGGATTTGGTAATAGGTTTTGGTCAGACGGAAACATCTCCGATAATAACAATGACTAAACCGGAAGATCCTCTCGAACTTCGTATAGGGTCCGTTGGAAGGGTGGCTATTCCGGGGTGTGAAGTAAAAGTAATTGATCCTGCAACAGGAGAGCAGGTTAAGCCGGGTGAAGTGGGTGAAATAGTTGTTCGTGGACCTATCGTTATGAAAGGCTATTGGAAAATGCCTGAAGAAACCGCAAAGACAATTGATAAGGACGGATGGCTGCATACAGGTGATTTAGTGACATTTGATGAAAATTATTATTATAAAACAGCTGGGCGTTTAAAAGATATGATAATTGTAGGGGGTGAAAATGTTTATGCAACAGAAGTTGAAGATATAATCAGAACTCACCCAAAGGTAAAGGATGTAGCATATATTGGAATTCCTGATAGCAAATATGGAGAAGTAGGTTTTGCTTTTATTCAGTTAAAGGAAAACGAAGTTGCGAAAAAGGAGGAAATTATGCAATTTTGTAAGCAAAACATGGCAAGTTTTAAAGTACCAAGATTTGTTGAATTTATTGAGGAGTATCCGCTTACTTCTTCTGGCAAAATAAAGAAGTTTTTATTGAGAGATATGGCTAAGAGAAAATTGGGTTTGGTTGAAGAAGAACTTTGTTAAACATTATTTTATGATTAATGATATTTGTGAATCCAAAAGTTTTCTGGTAATAAGATGTAATTCATTTATGCTGAAAATTATTTTCTAAATGGTACTTATTTCCGTCCTCCAAGCCATGGGGGAAGAGCGAGTACCGATTATAAACCATTGGTAATAATCTCTCATGTACTGGAGGGACGGTTTTTAAGGTTTTTTCAACATTTCGTTAGCTGGACTTATTTACGGCTAAAACCTGCTAAGGGGAAAAAATTACATTAGTTAATATCGTGTTTGTTTGGAAAAAGAGGGGAAAGGGTGAATGTTAAAAAGGTTGTAGAAATAATTAAGGAGCAAGTAAATTCAAATATAATTTGAGTTTTGTTATTTGTTTCTGGAGTCCCATTTTTATTTTGAAAGAAAGGATGAGAAAAAATGTCAATTAAAGTAATAGGTATTTTAGGTTCCGGATCTATGGGGAGCGGTATTGCGCAATTAGCGGCTCAGTCCGGTTATAAAGTGTTGTTGAGTGATGTTAGTTTGGAAATTGTGGAGAAGGCGATAAATAATATTGACAAGCAATTGACGAAACTTATTGAGAAGGGCCGAATTACAAAGGAAGAAAAAGAAAATGTGCTGGGACGTATACATAAGTTTAGTGATATTGAGAGTCTTGCTGATGCCGATTTTGTTATCGAGGCTGTTATCGAAGAGGAAAAAGCTAAAAAAGAAGCTTTTAAAAAATTAGATCAAATATGCAGCCCAGATGTTGTGTTAGCTACAAATACATCTTCAATTTCAATTACTTCTCTAGCCTCAGTTACCAAGAGGGCAGATAAAGTTGTGGGTATGCATTTTTTTAACCCCGCCCCGGTTCTTCGTTTGGTAGAAATTATTCGTGGATATTACACCAGTGATCTTACAATAAGTATTTCTATGGAGTTAGCTAAAAGTTTTGGTAAAACACCTATCTTGGTGAAAAAAGATTCTCCCGGTTTTATAGTTAATCGCATTATGTTGGCTCAATATGTTGAGGCTATAAGGCTTCTAGAAGAAGGAGTAGCTAGTAAGGAAGATATTGACATGGCAGTGAAGCTGGGTCTTAATTACCCAATGGGTCCTTTTGAATTGCACGACTTCACGGGTACTGACATTGCATATTATGCGTTGAATTACTTAAGTAAAGAGTTTCAAGATGCTCGGTGGAATCCTCCTCTGGCTTTGAAGACAATTATTCGGGCAGGACGTACTGGCCGGAAGGTGGGGGCAGGATGGTACGATTACTGAAAAATTTATTTTTCTGACGTTGGGTAAATCCTTAATTTCTCACCAAACCACCGCGTTCAGAAAAACGAGAATGCCCTTCTGGTTTAATGCTCGTGCTGCAAATGAGAGTGGCGTTGAAGGCGGCGGTATAGTTCAAAAACACTGTTAAAAAGAAAAATCCTGCCCGGACTCAAAATGAGCGGGTGAAAAACGGAAAGCCAGCGGGGGTGCCGCTTTTTTCAGAGCACCCAGGAGAGCAGAACGGCACCCCCAACGGTAAATCTTGTCAGGACAGTCCCGTTTTCATATTTTACATCGAGTCCGAGCGCTTCGGCTATGGCCCGCACGGGCATCATCGTCCGGCCGTTTTCGATAAAGGGCGGTACGTCCGGCGCAATCTTGCGGCCGCGGATAAGTATCATCACGCCCTGGATGTTGGCCCGGACGTAAAGTTCGCCCATCTTCTGGCAGTACGCCTTCTCGCCGGTGCCCAGCGTGTAAACGGCCTTTTCCACGCTTTCGACAGCTTCTTTAAGGTTTCCCAGGGCTTCGTGCAGGATGCCCAGGTAAGCGTAGACGGAGTGGCCGACGGTTTCTTTTTCTGCCAGCAGCTTTTGCAGTTCCTCGACGCCCTTCTCGATTTCTCCCTTTGCCTTACCGGCACCAAAATCTCCTGTGATCACTGTACCTGTGGATGTTGTACCGTGCTGATGGACGGGAAAGCGATCCTCTCCTGCATGCTCTTGACTGTGGAGTGTGAAGGAAAGGAAATTACCACCATTGAAGGCTTGGGAGATCCCATAACCGGCGCCATTGATCCCCCCAGCAGTCCTTTATCGACCATACGGCCTTCCAGTGCGGCCTTTGTACCCCGGGGATCATTATGAGCGCCAAGGCCCTCCTTACAGAGAACCCTTCTCCCACAAGAGACGAGGTCAAAGAAGCTCTCTCAGGGAACTTCTGCCGGTGTAACAGTCGTTACCATGTTTTGGATACCGTGATGGCATTAGCTCAAAAGGGGGGTAAACGATGACAGAATACCGCTTCATCGGCAATCTACTCCCCGCAAGGATGCTCTCGACATCGTAACAGGGAAGATAAAGTTCGTCAATGACCTTACCATCCCCAACATGCTCTACGGCAAGGTCCTCAGAAGTCCTCTCCCGCATGCCCTCATCAAGAGTATCGTTGCCACGGAGGCCATGCGCCTCTCTGGTGTGAAAGCCGTCCTGACCTGCAAAAATGTACCTGAGTGGATAGGGGGGGCATGCCCTGCTGTCACCGGTGAAAATCAATACCATCCGTCATGGGAGCAAAGAAGTGTCATGCTGTCTGTCCCTCCGATACAGCAATGGCCCTCACTGCCCTTGGTGCAACGCTTACCATAGCAAAACTTTAGATATTAATTAATGTAGCTTCTGAGACGGGAGAAGGGGTCAAAGAGCTTGAACCTTTTTGAACTGCTTTTGAACCGAAAGTAGGAAGGAACATTTTTTGATTCTATTGAACTAAATAAAGGCCAGAATTCTGTTTCTTTTTAGAATCTTGACTCACTGCGTAATTCCAGAAATTCTGTAATCAAAAATAAAAACGGGGCTTTGGGCACCGCGGATGGCAAGCAGGATGGGTTTCCGAGGGACTATTGGAATTGAGGAGAAGTGGAAAAAGCGCGGGCTTCGCGTAACCGGATGTACTTTGGCTGCCGTGAACCGTACCAGACAGCAGACCGTAAAGATGGGGGTGATGCCGGCTGGTAAGAGGAAAAAGGTCATTGATTATCCCGGGTTAATTTTAAAGACAGGAGGTATTGTTTATGGCTGGTGAAAAGGAAAAGGTTTTTCAGGAAAAATTGAACCGCTACACGACCGCCCTGGATTTGGGCAAGCCGGATAAAGTCCCCATCCGTTTGGTGCTCAGCGAGTTTATGGCCAAGTACGCCGGTTTCACCCTTCAGGAAGTATACTACGAAATGGAAAAGAACATCGCCGCAGTTAACAAAACTCTGGCTGATTTCGACCTGGACGTTATCTTCAGCCCCCCCAGCCTCTGGTGGGCTTCCCTCCACGATGCCGTAGGAGCGAAGTACCTGAAATTTGCCGGCAGGCAACTGGAGGAAAACCAGCAGTTCCAGTACGTGGAAGGCGAGTACATGCTGCCGGAGGATTACGACGCTTTTATCGCCGACCCGACCAGGTGGATCCTCAACACCTACCTGCCGCGCATCCACGAGGAATTTGCCGAGCCGGGCTCTTACCGCGCCAATATCGCCCTGATCAAAGGCGCGGCGGCTTTCATGCTGGCCAACGGGATGCTGCAGCAGGCGGGTGCGGTGTGGGCCGGGGAATACGGAGTTCCGGCGGGAATTTCCGGACTTTTCAAGGCGCCCTTCGACACCCTGGGGGATACTTTGCGCGGTCTGAAGGGGATTATGATGGATATGTACCAGCGGCCCGAGAAGGTCCTGGCGGCGCTGGAGGTTCTCGTCCCGCACAACGTCTTTTACGGCCTGGCCACTTCGGGCGGTGATACCGTTTTGCCCGCCTTCGTTCCGCTCCACCGCGGCAGCTATCCCTTCCTCAACCCCAGGCAGTGGGATACTTTCTACTGGCCGACGCTCAAAAAAGTAATCGAAGAGCTGTGGGCGCGCGGTAAAAGAACCCTGTTCTACGCCGAGGGGAATTGGACCCCCTACCTGGAAAAAATTGCCGAGCTGCCGCCGAAGAGTATCGTCTTTCACGTGGACCAGACGGATCTGGCAAAGGCCAAGAAAATATTGGGAGGAAAGTTCTGCTTAAGCGGAAACGTTCCCAATACCCTGATGAGCTACGGCAAACCAGCTGAAGTGCGCGAGTACGTAAAGCGGCTGCTCGCTGAATACGCCGCCGACGGAGGCTTCATTATCGACACCGCCGGGGTCATGCAGACGGACGTAAAGACGGAGAACGTGGTCGCCCTGATCGAAGCGGCAAGGGAGTACGGGGTTTATTAGCCGACTATATAATCCAAGGAGGTAAGCCGAAGATGACGGAAACGACCAAAACAGAGGAATTTAAAGGGATGCCGCCGGGCGTGTGCTTTCCCTGGGATCAAAAGGTTAGTGAATCCGGGTCGATTGCAGGCAACCCGGACATTATAAAAAAAGAATGGGAAAAGCTGGACGTTTTTGCCTACCTGTACCTTTGGTGGTGGGTTCACCGTTAAGGCTCGCGGGGCGAGGAAATGCTTAAAGGAAATAATTTTTGTAACTGGAGGGTTGATCCTGAATGGCTGCACTGACTGATAAACTGGCGAATGCAATTGCCCAGCTGGAAGAACACCAGGTAATGGCCCTGGTCAAGGAACGCCTTCAGGCCGGGGTTTCCCCGCTGGAGATCGTCGGGAGCCTGCAGGAAGGCATGACCGAGGTAGGGTTGCGCTTTGAATCCGGTGAGTATTTTTTAAGCGAACTGATCATGTCCGGGGAAATAATGAAAAAAGCAATGGCGGAACTGGAACCGCAACTTGTCGGGGCCAGCAGGGAATATCGCGGTAACATCGTGATCGGGACGGTGAAAGGAGACATTCACGACCTGGGCAAGAATATCGTGGTCATGCTTCTGAAAGGTACGGGGTATAACGTCATCGACCTGGGCGTGGACGTGCATCCGGACAGGTTCGTGGAAGCGATAAAAGAGCATAAGGCGCCCCTGGTGGGGATGAGCGTCCTCCTGACGGCCTGCCAGGAAGCCATGAAAAACACCATTGAGAAGATCAGGGCGGCCGGGTTGAACGTTACGGTTCTCATCGGCGGGAACTACGTGGACGAAATGGTAAAAGAGTACGTCGGGGCGGACTACTTCGGCACCAACGCCAGTGACGCCGTAAAGGTCGCCGAAAAAGTTTTTGCGGCCTGACCGGCGGCTTTGCCTTAGTAATCCCTTTATTTCCAGGTCAGGAAGCGTGCGCTGGGGCCTGCTGTTGAGGCCCCAGCAGATTTCTTCCAATAAAGACAGGATTTGCCGGAAGACGTAACGCGAGGAGGTCAAAACCGCATGTTGATTATCGGCGAGAAGTTGAACAGCGCCATTCCGCCGGTCCGGGAGGCCGTCCGGAACAGGGATAGGGCGTTCGTCCAGGATTTGGCCCGCCGGCAGGTAGAGGGCGGGGCTTCCCTGCTCGACGTGAATACTGCGCAGGGGGCCAACGAAGTGGAAGACATGGAGTGGCTGGTGCGGGCGGTGCAGGAAGTGGTAGACGTCCCGCTGTGTATCGACAGCGTCAACCCCGGCGCTGTGGAAAGGGCCTTACAGATCCACCGGGGGAAGGCCATGCTTAACTCGATCAGCATGGAGGAAAGCCGGATCACCGGCATGCTTCCCCTGGTTAAGGAGTACGGCTGTTCGGTTGTGGCCTTAACTGTCGACGACGGCGGAATTCCGAAAACGGTTGAGGATAGAATGAGGATTGCCGGCCGGCTGGTGGATCTGCTGGCCCGGGAAAAAATCGATTTAAGCGAAGTTTACTTTGATCCGCTGGCCCTTCCCGTAGCGGTAAGCACTGATAATGCCTTAATCTTTTTTCAAAGCCTGACGGAAATCAAAAAAGCGTTTGGGGTCAAGACCATTTCCGGTCTCAGCAATGTTTCGCACTCGTTGCCTAAAAGAAAGCTGATTAACCGCTATTTCTTAACCATCTGTATGCACAGCGGGATGGATGCGGTGATCCTGGACCCCCTCGACCGAAAGCTCATGAGCGCGGTCGTTACCACGGAAATGCTCTTAGGCAAAGACCCGTTTTGCCGTAATTACCTCAAGGCGTACCGCGGCGGGGCTTTGGAGGAGTAGTTTCCTGTGGTCCTGCTCAAGCATCCCTGGCGCCGCTCGAGGAGCCGTATCGGGATAAGGCTGCTATTGACCGCGCCGTGACAGAATGTGTTTCTGTATGGTGTAACAGGGAGGCGGGGTTTGTTTTGCGTACTGTAGCCATCGCTTGTCGCACGCTTGAGGATGAGATCAACGCTGTCGTGAAGACATTGCCCGGTTGTTGTCCCATTCGCTGGATCGAATCCGGCCTGCACAATTATCCATCCAGGCTAAGAGAAAGGATTCAACGGGAAATCGACATAATTGATGAGGTGGAGAACATCCTTCTGCTTTTTGGTTATTGCGGTAAAAGTATTGAAGGTCTCCGGGCGCCCCGGTGCCGGTTGGTGGTGCCTAAGGTTGATGACTGTATTTCCCTTCTTTTGGGGGGCGACCAGGTTCGCCTCGATCTGGGCTGTCAGTTCAAATGCTATTATTTGACGGGTGGCTGGCTGCGGTATGAAAACAATATTTTTCACGAATACCGGCACAGTGTGGAGAAATTCGGCCCGGCCAAGGCGCTGCGTATTTTTCGGGTCATGCTGGCCAACTACTCTTCGCTCTGTTTCATCGATACGGGTACTTACGACCTGGACCGGGTGATGGCAAAGACTGCAGAATTTGCTGCCGGTTTAAATCTCGCCCAGAAAGTCGTGCCGGGCACTCTGCGCCTGATCGTCAAGGCTTTCAGCGAAGAATGGGATGAAGATTTTCTCAAGGTACCGCCGAATGTGCCCTTGCAACTCAATTATTGCGCAGCCTCCCCCCCCCCCCCCCCTAACCAACTATAAGTAGCTTGCTTGCCTTCTTTTGATCCGGAAGGGGTGGCGAAAACTGGTCAAGGTCAAATTCCTGCCCTTGGATAAAGTTGTTCAGGTTCCAGCCGGGAGCAATATTCTGCAAGCTGCTATCGCAGCCGGGGTGCAAGTGGAAAGCACCTGCGGCGGCAAGGGAACCTGCGGGAAATGCAAAGTACAAATTCAGGCGGAGAACTTTACTCCCGCTTCGTCCGTCGAAAAAAAGTTTCTTAGCGCGGCTCAGCTGGGTGCGGGCTGGGTGTTGGCCTGTCAGCGTACCATATCCGAAGACATGGTTGTTAGGGTAAGGGAACAAAAGGATGTCAACGACCGGAAGATCGGGTTCACCGGGATGGCAAAAATTGACGCCGCAGCGCCGAGCGTTTGTAAGTATCCACTGGTTGTCCCCCAACCACGCGCGGCGGACCAGACTCCGGACTGGGAACGCCTTCTGGCTGCTTTGCTTTGCAAAGGAATCCGGTTCAGCCTCCCGGTGGCGGCCTCTTTGCCGAAGACCTTGCGCCGGGGGAATTTTCAGATGACGGCGGTGCTGGACAACGATGTGCTGCTGGCCGTGGAACCCGGCGATACGCTCGATCGCTGCTTGGTTTGGCAATAGATATTGGGACGACCACGGTTGTCGTCTACTTAATGGATCTGAATAGAGGTACGGTAGTGGCAAGCGGCGCCACGACTAATCCCCAGAACGTTTTTGGTGCCGATGTGATTGCCAGGATTACCCACGCGGCCAGCGGACCGCAAGGGCTGCGCCAGCTGCAGGAGAAAGTTGTTGGTGGCATAAACGGCATCATTGCCCGGCTGAGCCAGGATGCTGAAGTGAACACTGAGGAAATCTACCAGGCAGTAGTGGTCGGCAACACTACAATGAGCCATTTGTTCTTGGGAATTGACCCCACCTATTTGGCCCAGGCGCCTTTTGTACCCGCTTTTCGGCAGGCGGTCGAGGTGGAGGCCAGGGAACTGGGGCTGAATATCCTGGGCACGGGAAAAGTGGTGGTTTTACCTAATGTGGCCGGTTATGTAGGTTCGGATACGGTTGGCGTTATGCTGGCAGCGGGGGTGGATCGCCTTCGGGGAATAAATCTGATCGTGGACATAGGGACGAACGGCGAAATAGTTCTTGTCGGCAAAGACAGAATTCTCACCTGTTCGACGGCGGCCGGGCCGGCTTTTGAAGGGGCGGAGATCAAATGCGGCATGCGGGCTGCCGAGGGAGCGATCGAGCGTGTCCGCATCTCCACGGATGTTGAATTGGCTATCATCGGTGGCGGCAAAGCTCGAGGCATATGTGGTTCCGGCCTGATCGACGCGGTGGCCGAAATGTTTAGGACGGGTATTATTGATGCCTCCGGGCGGTTGGCAAGCACGACTGCTCAACTCGAAAAGCTGCCGCCCCTCGTGCGGAGGCGTTTGCGCAGGGACGGGCGGGGAAGTGAGTTTGTTCTGGTTTGGGGCAAGGATTCGGCTACGGGGGAGGATATTGTCCTCTTCCAGCACGATATCCGGGAGTTGCAACTGGCTAAAGGCGCCATTATGGGCGGGACACGGATTCTCTTGCGGGAAATGGGGGTTGAACCCAGGGAGATCGACCAGGTTTTGCTCGCCGGGGCTTTCGGCAACCATATTAAAAAAGAAAGCGCAGTGGGTATCGGGTTAATACCACCTTTACCATTTGAGCGCATCACTGCCATCGGCAACGCCGCGGGCGATGGAGCTAAAATGGCCCTTCTGTCGACGGCGGAGAGAATGCGAGCGGTTGCCCTGGCCCGGCGAGCAGAGCATATTGAGCTTTCCGGCAGAAAAGAATTTAATGATGAGTTTCTTAAGTCATTATCTTTTGGTAGTGCTGTTTAAGTAACGGGGAGCATCTGGAGCGTTGAGGGTTTGTACCCTCTGATAGTGGCTTATTTGATAAGAAAGAAAGGTTCAAATAGAATGAACCTTTTTGAACTGCTTTTGAACCGAAAGAAGGAAGGAACATTTTTTGATTTTATTGAACACTGCTTTTAGGTTATATTAGCAAAATAGTTAGCATTTTTTGTCGGGGGGACGACATGAATCTTGCCAACAACCTGGAAAGGTCTGCGTTTTTCTTTCCCGATCGCCCCGCGGTATGTGCGGAAGGTGTGGAAACGACCTATGCGGAGCTTAACGAACGGGCCAACCGGGTGGCCACCGCGCTCCTCAAAATGGGTGTAAGGCCGGGCGATTTTGTCGGCCTGTGCGCCCCGAACTCGACGGACTGGATCGCCTTTTATTTCGGCGTGCTGAAGGCGGGGGCGGTTGCCGTGACCATTTCGCCCCTGCTTACCGGGGACGAGCTGGCAAACCTGCTCAACCACGCCAGGCCGGGGGTTATCTTTGCCGATCCGGCGAAGCTGGGGGATCTCGAGCGTTTGAGGGGTACGGCGGGGCTGGAAAAGATCATCTGCCCCGACGGCGACCTCGACATGCAGGCCCTTTTGAAATCAGGGTCCGGTTCTTTTCGAGCGATCGACCGGGACCGGACCGACACGGCGGCCATTCTGTACACCGGCGGCACCACGGGTGTTCCGAAAGGGGTCATGCTGACCCACGAAAGTATGATCTTTTCCTGCTGGAGCTTGAATTACTACGAGCGTTCCACCGAAGCCGACCGCGCTTTGTGTTTTCTCCCGTTTAACCACGTTTTCGGTCAGATCCACATCATGAACGGAACGGTGATGAGCGGGGGGTGCGTGGAGCTGCTACCCTCCTTCAATCTGGAGAAAGTTCTCGAGCTCATGGAGGCGGGGCGGCTGACGAAATTTTTCGCCGTTCCCACGGTCTACATCCGTCTTCTGAACGTCGGCGACCTGGAAAAAAAGGTTGGCAAACTGCGCTACTGCTTTTCTGCGGCGGCCAGCATCTCGATGGAGATCGTCAGGCAGTGGAAGGAAAGGACGGGCATAACCATTGCGGAGTCTTACGGGATGACGGAGGCGATGCCCGTTACTTACAACCATTACTACCGGCACGTGGTCGGGTCGGTGGGGCAGGTTGTCCACGGGGTGGAGGTCCAGATCAGAGACACGGCGGGAAATATCCTGGAGGAAGGAAAGGAGGGTGAAATCTGCATCCGGGGCCCGAACGTGATGAAGGCCTACCTGAATAATCCTGCGGAAACCCGCTCCGCCTTCTGGGAAGGAGGCTGGTTGCGGTCCGGGGACGTCGGTTTCTTTGACTCCAACGGCTACCTGTACATCGTCGACCGCATCAAGGACCTCATTATCACCGGAGGGGAAAACGTCTATCCCCGGGAGGTGGAGGAGGTGATCTATACCCGGCCGGAGGTGGAGGAGTGCGCGGTCGTCGGGCTTCCCGACAAGGAGTGGGGCGAACGGGTGACGGCTTTCATCAAAACGAAGCAGGACCGGTCTTTTTCGCCCGAGGAACTGAAGTCTTACTTAAAGTCCAGGCTCGCGCCCTTTAAAGTACCCAAGGAGTTCATTGTCACCGGTGAGATACCCAAGAGTTCCACGGGCAAGATTCTGAAGCGGGAGCTCAAAAAGAGGTTTGCGGAGGGCGGTGAGCGCTTTTCGGAGTGAGCAAAAGTTATGCCGGGCCAGCGTTGAACGTTTTTGACCGTCCAAAGAGGCGGCATTTTGAAGTGCGAACGGCTAGTTCAGACATCTGAAAGTAAATTTTAAAAAGATTGACAAAAAATTTGATTAAAAAAATAAGCAGGAGGGAGTTAGAATGAAAAATAAGAGGTTTATATTGCCGGCGATTTGTCTGGCCGTGCTTATGATTTTAGCCCTTGTAGCCGGCTGCGCCCAGAAGTCCGCGCCTCCGGCCGCCCAGGCGCCAGCCAAAGATGCGGCCAAGGACAAGATCAGGATCGGTCTCGCCATTTCCCTTTCCGGTCCTATTGCACCGGTGGTCAGTACCGCCAGCGGGCCTGTTTACGATATGTGGGTCAAAGAGGTCAACGCCCAGGGCGGGATATACGTAAAAGAGTACGGGAAGAAGCTCCCTGTGGAGCTGATCAAGTACGACGATAAGTCCGATCAGGGCACGATGACAAAATTGCTGGAGAAGCTGATCCTGGAAGACAAGGTCGACTTCATCCTTCCTCCGACGGGCACCGCTTTGCTCTACGCCGCCGCTCCCATCGCCAACAAGCACGGGTACATCCTGATCGGCGGTCCCGGCGGGGCTGCAAAGCTTCACGAGATTATGCCCGACCTGCCGTACGTCTTTCAGGTGCTGAATTTTTCCGAAACCCAGATGCCCGTTCTGGCCCAAATCTATAAGGAACTCGGGATAAAAACGGCCGCCGTGGTCCGGCACGAGGATCTGCACGGCATTGAATACGCAAACGTGGCGATTCCGGAATTCAAGAAAGCGGGAATCGACGTCAAGATGTACAAGAACTTCCCCCTTGGGACGAAGGACCTCTCTCCCTTTTTGAAGGAAGCCAAGGCGCTCGGCGTTGACGCCTTCGTCGGGTTCACCTACCCGGAAGAAACCATGCTGCTCACCCAGCAGGCGATTGAGCTGGGGATCAACTTCAAGGCGTTCTTCTTGAGCGTCTTCCCGTATTCTCCGGAGTACAGGAACGCGTTCGGCGCGCAGGTGATCGAAGGGGTCATGGGCGGCGGAGCATGGAACGCGAAAAGCTCCCCCGGAGCAAAAGAGTTTATCGACCTCTACAAAAAACATTATAACAAAGAGCCCGATGACTACTGGGGCCAGTTCTACTACTACTGCTCGCTCCAGCATTTCCAGAAAGCCATCGAGGAGGCCGGGACCCTCGATCAGGCAAAGATAAGGGATATTCTGGCCACAAAGGCGTTCGACACGTACCTTGGGCCGTTTAAGTACGACCAGGACCGGTTCTTCAGGGGTCACCTCGGCCAGATCGGCCAGTGGCAAAAAGGCGTGTACGAAGTCGTCGACCCGGGCAAGAACCGCACCGCGCCTCCCATCCTGAAGCCCGATTGGCCGAAGAAGAGGTAGGCAGGTTTGGTTTTTTGCCGCGGCCGGTAAAGTTGGCGGGCCGTCTGAAACCAAGAAAATCCGCGGGCTTTAAGGCGGCCCGCCGCTTAAAAAACATCAGATAGGAGTTGCCGGCAAATGATCGTCAAAATTCTGGACATAGTCGTCGGCGGTATGCTGCTGGGCGGTATCTACGCGCTGATTGCCGTCGGGCTCAGCCTGCAGTACGGGGTGGCCCGGGTGCTGAACGTTTCCCACGGTGAGTTCATCATGCTGGGAGCTTTTCTTACCTGGTCACTGTATACCTTATTTCACGTCAATCCCATTCTTTCGCTGGTTATCTGCGGCCCGCTTGTTTTTATCATCGGCTTTCTTTTGTACAGGACTGTTTACCGGAAAATACGCATCTCGGCGGGGTCGCCGGAGGTTTTCGAGGGCAATTCCATGCTTGCCTCCTTCGGCCTTCTCTTCATCATCCAGAACGTGGCCATCTTGATCTGGGGGGCCGGCATGCGGGGGTACTCCTACCTGGCCGTTCCGGTCAGCCTGGGAGGGGCCGAGTTCGCGACCAACCGGCTGGTGATGCTGTCTTTTGCGGTGCTCATCTGTTTTCTCTTTTACCTTTTTTTGACCCGCACCCGCCTGGGGAAGGCGATCCGGGCTGCCGCCCAGGACCCGGCGGCGGCCGGGCTCATGGGAGTGAACGTCAACCAGGTGCTGGCCCTGTGCTTCGGCCTGGGCACCTTGATGGCCGGTCTGGCCGGCTCGCTCTTGAGCATGTCCTATATGATTCACCCCACCATGGGCTTCGAGTACACGATTATAGCCATCATCGTGGTCGTTCTGGGAGGGCTGGGCAGTATTCAGGGAAGTTTCCTGGGGGGTTTTCTTTTGGGTCTTGTCGGTACGGTGGTTACATACCTCGAGCCGGGTTTGTCCATGGTGGCGTACTATGTTCTCTTTATGATCCTCCTCCTCGTTAAACCGGCGGGCCTTTTGGGGAGGTAAGCGTGGTGAGCCGTTATCTGCCGAAATTTGGGAAGCAGGACAGGCCGGGGCTGTACAGGCTGGTCTTTTCGGCGGCAGTTATCCTGTTGCTGATGATCCTGCCCTTTTCCGTCTCAAAGTACACCGTAGTGTTGCTCAGCACCATCATGATGTATGTTGTCATCACGGTCAGCTGGACTCTTTTTTCCGGTTCCACGCGCTACATCTCCCTGGCATCGGCGGCTTTTTTCGGGATTGGTGTGTATACGGCGGCCGTTTTCGGAAGAGCGTTGCCCCTCCCGGTGGTGATCGCTATCGGCGGGCTTCTCAGTTTCTGCCTGGCCCTGATTATCGGAGCCCTCACGCTGAGGCTGAGGGGAATCTACTTCGCAATGTTCACGCTGGGAATTGTAGAGTTTATCGTCACTTTTCTCCGGTGGTGGGAGGCAAAATTTTCCGGCACGGTCGGCAGGGTGGTTGTTTCTGTCGATTATACAATAGTGTATTACGTTATGCTTGCAATTTTCCTGGTTTTGATGCTCACCGTCCATTTTCTTGAGCGTTCGAAGTTCGGCCTGGCCTTGAAGGGTATCGGGGAATGCGAAGAGGCGGCCGCCCATGCGGGCGTGAATACTACCAGGCTGAAGGTCGTTACCTTTGCCGTCAGCGCCTTTTTCATCGGGGCGACGGGGGTAATCATGGCCACGCGCTGGACGTACATCGACCCGAAGATCGCCTTCAACCTTCAGTATTCTTTTTTGCCCGTGGTCATGGCCATTATCGGCGGAATGGGCCAGCTCTACGGACCGATTATCGGAGCGGTGTTTTTCACCTACCTGGAAGAGTTCCTGATTACGAGACTCCCCTATCACTACATGCTGATTTTCGGCGTCATTATGGTGGCGGCAATCCTGTACCTGCCCGAAGGTCTGACCGGCCTGGTCCAAAAATGGTGGAAGAGAGGTTCGGAAGGCAAAAATGCGCATTTTGGAGGTTGAAGGGCTTACCAGGTGTTTCGGCGGGCTGGTGGCGGTGTCCCGCGTTGACTTTTTTGTGCAGCGGGGGGAAATCGTCGGCCTGATCGGTCCGAACGGGGCCGGAAAAACCACGGTTTTCAACGTGATCTCGGGGGCCCTTGTTCCCGATGCGGGAACGATTAAATTTAAAGGCAGAAAAATAAACGGGTTGAAACCGCACCAGATCTGCCGGATGGGAGTGGCGAGGACTTTTCAGTCGGTAAAGGTTTTTCCCGGCCTGACTGTTTACCAGAACGTATTAATGGGCGCGCTGTTCGGCAGGGAAGCGGACGCTTCGTACCCGGAGGCCGAAAGGGAAGCCCTTGACCTGCTGGAGTTTGTGGGGCTGGCGGACGCCGGGGGAGCTTACGCTAGGGATCTGACCCTGGTCAGCCAGAAGCGGCTGGAAGTGGCCAGGGCGCTGGCCACCGGGCCGGAACTGCTGCTGCTCGACGAGCTGATGGCCGGTTTAAACCCCGCGGAGGTTGCTCAGACCATGGATCTGGTGCTCAAGATCCGGGAAAAGGGAGTTACGGTTTTGATGATTGAACACGTGATGAAAGCGATTATGAATGTCTGCGAGCGGATTATCGCCCTTCATTACGGGGAGAAGATTGCCGAGGGAACGCCCGCGGAAATTGCCGCCAACAGGCAGGTTATCGAAACATACCTGGGGGAGTGGAAGTAGGTTATGCTGGAAGTCGACAATCTCCATTCCTGTTACGGAAAGGTGCAGGTTTTATGGGGCGTTTCCCTGCAGATAAGGGAGGGGGAAATAGTTGCCCTCGTCGGTGCCAACGGAGCGGGCAAGACCACGCTTTTAAACACCATCTCCGGCCTGCTGCCGCCCGCCGCGGGCAGCGTGACCTTTACCGGCAGGCGGGTCGACGGGCTGGCGCCCCACCTGATTGTGGAAATGGGTATTTCTTACGTCCCTCAGGGGGGAAGGCTTTTTCCCGATATGACGGTCCGGGAGAACCTGGAACTGGGGGCTTACCCAGACCGGGCCTGGAAAAAGAGAGAAGAAACGCTAAATCAACTTTACCGGCTTTTTCCCAGGCTGAAGGAGAGAGAAAGGCAGCTGGCCAGAACGCTCAGCGGCGGCGAGCAGCAGATGCTGGCCATGGCCCGTTGCCTGATGGCGCTGCCGAAGCTGTGCATCATCGATGAGATGTCGTACGGCCTGGCGCCGCGGCTGGTGCTGGAGGTTTTCCAGATTATCAGGTCTTTGCGCGACCAGGGAATTACCGTTCTTTTAATTGAACAGAACGTGCAGCATACCCTGGAGATTGCCGACCGCGCCTACGTTCTGGAAAACGGCCGGGTGGTTCTGGAAGGAGCCAGCGGGGAGCTTCTGCAAAGCGACTACGTAAGGGAGGCTTACCTGGGAATGTAGTCCGGCTGCAATTGAGAAGCGGGAGGTGAGAAGTTGGAGGTGGGATTGGAAGTTCTCGCTTCGCTTCCAGCATTCCGTCTTTTAGCTTTCGATTGCCCGGTTGGCTCCGCGGCGGGCTGGGACCGGTCGGCGCGCGCGGAGTTCTTAAGCAAGCCGGATGATTCCGGCCGGAAGTGAGACATTAACTATTTTCTAAAGGGGAGGGTTTTTATAGTGTACTCAATTACGAGGACCTCGCCCATCTTGTTTGGCGCGGGCGTCAGCGGGCAGACCGGGGAAAAGGTAAGGGAGCTGGGGTGCAGAAAGGTTATTCTGGTTACCGACAAAGGAATCAAGGACGCCGGAATTGCCGGCGGGGTGTTGAAAAGCCTGAAGGAAGCGGGAATAGAAACGTTTCTTTACGACGGCATCCTGCCGGACCCGACCGACGGCATAATTGAAGAGGCCGCAGCCGTTGCCAGGAACGAGGGGGTTGACGGGGTTGTGGCGGTCGGCGGCGGGAGCGTGATGGACGCCGCGAAGGGGGTTAACGTTTTACTCACGAACCCGCCTCCGATTTCGCGGTATTACGGCGTGAACGTGCCGCAAAACCCCGGGAAGGTGCTGGTTTTACTTCCCACCACGGCCGGAACGGGAAGCGAAGTGACGTGCATTTCCGTCGTTACGGACACCCAAAACAACAGGAAGATCGGCGTAATCGGGGCAAACTGCATGGCCACCCTGGTCATCGTCGACCCGGAGCTTACCCTTAAGATGCCTCCTTCGCTGACGGCGGCGACGGGTATGGACGCTTTTTCGCACGCCGCCGAGGCCCTCACTTCGGCCCTGGCCAACCCGGTGGCCGACATCCTGGCGGAAAAGGCCGTCGCCCTGGTAAGCCAGTATCTCCCGAGGGCGGTCAAAGACGGCTCGGACCTCGAAGCAAGAACGCAGTTGTCTTTAGCTGCCATGATTTCCGGAATTGCTTTTAACGACGCATTGCCCCACCTGGGCCACGCGATCGCCCACACGCTCGGGGCGCGCTTTCACATCCCCCACGGGGTTGCCTGTGCGGCAGTCCTTCCCGAGGTTATCGAGTATGCCGTCGATGTGGCCCCGGAGAAAGTTAGAATTATCGGAAAGGCTATGGGACTGAAACTGGATGACGGGGCGCCGGACCGCGAGGTTGCCGGAAAAGTTGCCGGTGCCGTTAAGGATCTCCGCGCCGGGGTGGGCATGCCCGCTCTTAAGGACCTGAAGATTGAAGAGCAGGCTCTTTACGGTCTTGCCCCGGACGTTCTGAAGGATGACTGCGCTGCTTTCGTTCCCAGGGAGACGACCGCGGAAATGGTTCGGGAAGTCTTGCGCGCCGCTTACGGGCGCGGATAAAAAATCGGGAGGGATGATTAGATGGCAGCGACGCTAAAAGGGGGTTACACCGGCAAAATTCTCAAGGTGAACCTGAGCCGCAAGGAATGGCGTGTGGAAGAGCTGGATCCCGGGGTGGCGGCAGCCTTCATCGGGGGCTCGGGGCTGGGGATCAAGCTCCTCTACGACGCGCTGAAACCCGGGACGGACCCTTTGGGCCCGGAAAACGTGCTTATTTTCACCCCCGGCCCGCTCACCGGCACCGGCGCACCCTGCGCCAGCCGTATGGCGGTGACCACCCGCTCGCCCCTTACCGGCGCGGTGGGGATGGCCTTGAGCGGCGGGTATTTTCCTTCGGAGCTGAAGTTTGCCGGTTTCGACGCGCTGGTCGTCGAAGGCCGGTCGGAAAGCCCGGTCTATCTCTACATCAAGGACGGCGACGTGCAGTTCCGGAGCGCCGAGCGCCTGTGGGGAATGCTGACCACCGATACCCAGTTGTTTATCAAAGAAGAGCTGGGCGACCACAGCACCCGGGTGGCCTGCATCGGGCCGGCGGGGGAGAAGCTTTGCCTCACCGCCTGTGTTATCAACGAGCGCCGGGCCGCGGGGCGCAAGGGCGTGGGGGCGGTCATGGGCAGCAAAAACTTGAAGGCCGTCGCCGTGCGCGGCCGGGGTGAGGTGCCGCTGGCCGATCCCGGCGGCTTCAAGGAGGCGGTCCGGGAGATCAACCGGTTGATGCGGGAGAGCCCGGTGCTGTACTCGTCCTTTGCCAGGCGCGGTACCTCCATCGCCGTTGACGTGACTTCCGCCCTGGGGATCCTGGCGGCCAAAAACTGGGCCGAGACGGGGGTGTTCAACCCGCTGGAGAAAATCAGCAGCGATGCCCAGGATCTGTTTACCATCCGCCGCGAGCACTGCTCCCGCTGCCCGGTGGGGTGCAGCCAGACACGCCTGGTGCGGGAGGGGGAATACGCCGGCTTCGTCACTGAAGGCCCCGAATTTGAGACGACCTACTCCCTCGGCACTTCTGTAGGCGTGGATGACGTCCCCGCCATCATCGCCGCCGACCGCTGGTGCGACGAGTACGGCCTGGATTCTATGTCCGCCGGCGTAACCATCGGCTTTGCCATGGAACTCTACGAGCGGGGAATAATCACCAGGGAGGAAACCGGCGGGATTGAGCTGCGGTTCGGCAACCACCGCGCGGTAATGGAACTTCTGCGGAAAATGAGCTTCCGCGAGGGGTTCGGGGAAGTGCTCGCCGACGGGGTCCGCGCGGCCGCCCGGCGGATCGGCCGGGGGTCGGAGGACTACGCCATGCACGTAAAAGGGCTGGAGCTTCCGGCCTACGACGTTCGCGGCGCCAAGGCCCACGGCCTGAACTACGCCACCTCCTACACCGGGGCGGACCACAACAGGGGCTACGCCTTCCAGGAAATCTTCGGCATCCCGATCCCCGAGGCGGTGGACCGCCTGGCCTACGAAGGAAAAGGAAGGCTGTGCAAGTGGAACCAGGACGTGCGCGCCGCCACCTGCGACTGCCCACCGCTCTGCGCCTTCCTTCTGGATACGACGATGGGCGCGGCGGCGACGGAAGTAACCGCCGCCCTGGTGAACACCGCTTCCGGCCTGGCCTTAAGCCCGGAAGACGTGCAGCGGGTCGGCGAGCGGGTGAACAACCTGGCGCGCCTTTTCAACGCGCGGGAAGGTTTCGGCCGGGCCGACGACACCCTGCCGCGGCGGCTCATGGAAGAACCCATCAAGGCGGGGGCGTCGGCCGGACAAAATATAGCAAAGGAAGACCTGGACCGTATGCTGGACGAATACTACGAAGCCAGAGGGTGGGATAAAAAGACCGGCAACCCCACGCGCGCAAAGCTCTTGGAGCTCGGCCTGGAAGAAGCGGCAAAGGGTTTGGTTGAGGCTTAAATTTCGGTAAAAAGGCGGGTTGTTCGCAAGTGGTGGTCTGGGTTCAAACCATCCTCGATCTGGTGCCCCTTTTAGGAGGTTCGAAAATTGCTGTGGAGGTGCCGGAAGGGACCACGGTAAGGGGTGTTCTGGCCGTACTGGTGGAAAGGTGCGGTGAAGCCCTGGAAAAAAAGCTTATCAATCCGGCCGACGGCGCTCCTTATCCGTACCTCCGGCTGGTGTTGAACGGCCGGGACATCGCCTTCTTGGGGGGGCTGGAAACGGCCGTGCGTGATGGGGACACCCTCCTCATCTTCCCTCCCGCCACGGGGGGGTAGGGCCGTCTGTGGCGGGCGGGGCAAAAGGCCGGAAGGCAGATTCAAAAGAGTTGCCGGAAACAGTCGGGGAAACGGCGGCGCATGCGGCGGAGCTGCTTAATGTCCGGAGGCTGGATAATAAATTAAAAAATGAAAAAAGGAGGATGGAGAAATGAAAATGAAAGTGATCCCTTTCTTAATGGTTGTGCTGGCAGGATCGTTGCTTTTCGGCAGCGTTGCTTATGCCGGAAGTACTTCCCCTTCGGCCAGAACGATTGATCCTATTGTTTCCACTGACTGGCTGGAGGCCAACAGCGGCCTGAAAAACCTGGTGATCCTCGATATTCGCAGTGCCGGTGATTATGAAGCGGGACACATTCCCAATGCAATTAATGTACCCTTTGAAGTCCCCAATTCAGCCTGGATAACAATAAGGGACGACCTTCTTCTTGAACTCCCGGAGGAAGCCGCCCTGTTTGAAACTATCGGTTCCTGCGGGATAACGGGTGATTCGCTCGTTGTTATCGTTACCACGAAGGCAGAGCCCCCGAACCCGCCATACCCTCTCGCCAACGCAACCAGAGTGGCCGATACGCTCATCTATGCAGGGATTAAAAACGTGGCCATTCTGGACGGCGGATACCCGAAGTGGGCGGCGGAGGGCAAACCGGTGACAAAAGAAGTCCCGAAGGTGAAAAAAGTAAAATACAGTGGAAAAGTAAACCAGGAAATGTTTGTATCCGCCGAATATGTTTTAAAGCATATCGGCAGGTCGGTGATCATTGACGCCAGGGATGCAGATGTTTATTTCGGCGTGAAAATTGAGCCTTTCGCGAATCAAGCCGGGCATATTCCGACTGCCAGATCCCTGCCGACTCCCTGGATGTGGAATGAAGACGGAACTTACAAGCAAAAAGAGGTGCTTGCGGAAATGGCCTCCAGCTTAATAGGCGACAATAAGAGTAAAGAAGTGATCGTTTACTGCGGGGTGGGCGGCTATGCCAGCTCCTGGTGGTATGTGCTCACCCAGGTGCTGGGCTATGAGAATGTGAAAATTTATGACGGCGCGGCGCAGGACTGGGTAAGAAACAACTTTATGGTCAAATACCAGTGGACGGTTTAAGGCGGCTGACATTTTGATCTTTTCTATGGGGGCAAATCCAATGCAAAAATGGGGAATGGAGGTCCGGCCTCCATTCTTTTCTGTTGGCGGACCCGTTTTTTACCGCTCGCGGCAGGTCCGCCGTCTGTTCCTGGCGAAGTAAATAATGTGAAAACAAGACGATGGGCGGGCAGAGGCGGACTTTTCAACGCCGGACGCTCAGTTTTAAAAAACGTAACGAAGGAGGTTTTTGACCCGATGGCGGTATTGGAAAAAGTAATACAGGTCGCCCCCTACTTTAAGGAGCTGCTAGGGCCGCATTATACGGTGGCGGTTTGCGATCTGGAAAAGTACATCTGGCACATCGAGAGCGAAACCTTAAAACTCGGCCTGAAGGTGAACGACCCCATTAAACCCGGCTCGATTGCCGAAGCGGTACTGAAGACCGGGCAGAGGCAGGTGCGCGTGGTGCCCAAAGAAGTTTACGGGAAACCCTACATGGGCGTTGGTGTACCTGTGCGCGACGAAGGCGGCAAAATAGCGGGCGCCCTTATCTACGTCCGGGACACGGCCGTCCAGGAGGAAATTAAGGGTATAGCCATGAGTATGAAGGAAGGAATCTCAACAATCAGCGGCGAGGCAACCTCTCTTTCCTCCGCCGCCCAGGAGCTGGCCGCCTCGGCGAACGAGCTGTCCGGCCGGACCGAGGGCATTCGCAACGAAATGCGCAGCATGGGGGAAGTTCTAAATCTAATCGAGCACGTGGCTTCGATGACCCACCTGCTCGGTTTGAACGCTGCCATCGAAGCCGCGCGGGCGGGCGAATACGGCCGCGGGTTCACCGTTGTGGCGGATGAGATACGGAAACTGGCCGAAAAGACCCAGCACAACGTAAAGGAAATATCCGGCAGGCTGGCCGGCGTAACCGGCACGGTAATCACTTTTCTGGACAGTTTTTCCCAGATTTCCGGCGTTGCGGACCACCAGGCCTCGTCAATTCAGCAGCTGGTGACCATCCTCGACAGGCTGGAAAAGGAGGCGGAGCAATTAAGCGAAATTATGGGTAAATTGATTAGCTAGAAAAATTACCCCTCTAAAAAACATGCGGCTTAACCTGCCTGAACCACTTTTGAGCCGGGAGGGGGAAGGAGTATTCCTTCTCCCGTCGAAGTTTTTAATAGTTGGGAGATTATAAATTTTCCACTTTTGAGGGATTTCTTAAAAACACCTCTTTTTAAAATTTAAAAAAGAACTTCCCTTTCTGGAGGCGATTTTTTTGTATTCCGCCCTGGATCGCAAGCAAAGTATTGTCGGAGCCGGAGAAGGCCGCGTCCTGCCGGAGGGCCGCTCCCGGGAAGACGATTTCAGCCATGATTTTACCTGGATGATTCTCGAGAACATGAATGACGGCCTGTGCGTGCTGGACGGAAACGGCAGGATCGAGTTCGTGAACCAAAAACTTTGCAAGATGCTGGATTACCGTCCGGACGAGCTGATCGGCCGGGACTGGTGGTTTATTATATATCCCCAGGATATTCCGGTGGTGCAGGACCAGATCGAGCGGCGCAAACAGGGGGAGACCGGCCGGTACGAGTGCCGGCTCTTGAGCCGGGACGGCCGGGAGATTCTCTGCCTGTTCAGCGCGGCGCGCCGGTCGGGGCCGCATGGTGAATACCAGGGCAGCATTACCATCATGACCGACATTACCCGGATCAAGCTGATGGAGCGGGACCTGCAGGCCTCCGAGGAGAAATACAAAACGATCATGAAAAATTCCAGCGACGGAATGCTCATTTACCGGAGTTCGGATTACAGATTCGTGGAGGTCAACCAGGCCCTGGCCGACATGCTGGAACGAACGGTGGAAGAGTGTTTGCAGATGACTGTTCCCGATACCCTGCACCCCGAATCCCGGGCCATGGTCATGGATTACGTAAAAAGGCGGGCGCAGGGAGATCCGACCGTTCCCACCCACTACGTTCTGACCGCCGTGACGAAGAGCGGCAAAAAACGCTACTGGCACATGGGCGTAAGCCGGCTGGACTGGAAGCCTGGTTACGTTTCGACGATCATGCGGGACATCACCGAGATCAAGCAGATGGAAGAGGACCTGCGCCGGCAGAACCGGGCGCTTCAGGAAAAACTCAAGGAGACCACGCTGCTGCGGAAAAAGCTCTCCCGGTACCAGGAGGAGATCAAGCAGCTGCTCAGGCGGACCATGGAAATTGAAGAAAAAAGCCGGCGGCGCTTGGCCGTCGAACTTCACGACGGAGCTGTGCAGGAGATTACCAGCGCCCTGCACCGGATCACAATCTGCCGGGCACTGCTGGAAAAAGATCCGGCCGGCGCCCGGGCGGAAATGGTCGTTATGGAGGAGAACCTGCGGCGCGGCATCCAGGAGCTGCGGCGGATTATCTTCAATCTGCGCCCTTTGAGTCTGGACGTTTTGGGGCTGCTGTCCACGCTCAAGGACTACCTGAAGAAATTCGAACGGGAAACGGGGATCAAGGTGACCCTGAAAGTTTCCGGGGCGGAGAGGGAGCTGCCCCCGGAGCGGGCGGCGGGGGTCTTCCGGATTATCCAGGAGGCCCTGCACAACGTGAAGAAACATTCCGGGGCGGACAGGGTGACGGTTACCCTGGTTTACCGGCCGGAACGCCTGCGGATCACGGTCAAAGACAACGGCTGCGGTTTTTCCCGGGAGGACGAGGTGCGGGCCATCAAAAACGGCCGCGCCGGCCTTTTGGGCATGAAGGAGCGGGCCCAGCTGATGTCCGGTAAATTCCGGGTGACGGCCGTACCGGGGAAGGGGACGCGGGTGGCCTTCAGCATTCCTTTGCCGGAAAGGGTGGTTGCCGGTGAGCAAAATAAAAGTGCTTATTGTTGACGATCATCCCGTTGTCCGCCAGGGTATCCGGCGCATCCTGGAGATGGAAAAGGAGATGGAGGTCGTCGGGGAAGCGGGAAACGGCCGGCAGGCGCTTGCGGGTGCGGCCTCCCTGCAGCCGGACGTGATTCTTCTGGATATTTCCATGCCCGGTCTGGACGGCATTGAAGTGGCCCGCCAGCTCAAGCAAACCTTCCCGGAAATCAGGGTGATCGTCCTGACGGTCCACGAGCAGGAGCAGTTTTTGTTTCAGGCGGTGCAGGCCGGGGTGGACGGGTATATATTAAAGGATCTGCCCGAGGCGGAACTTACGGCCGTCATCCGGAAGGTCAGCCAGGGGCATTCCGTGCTTGACCCCGCCATGACCCGGCACCTTTTGCGGGAATTCAGCGCCCTGGCGAAAAGCCGCCTCCGGCGCCAGAGCTTTCTCACGGAAAGGGAAATCGAAGTCCTGCACCTGCTGGCCCAGGGATTGACCAACAAAGAAATCGCCGGCATCCTGCACGTAAGCGACTCCACCTTGAAGCGGGTGGTGCGGGTGATTTGCCGGAAGCTCCAGGTCGACAGCCGCCCCCGGGCCGTCGCCGAAGCCCGGGCCCGGGGGATTATTTAGCCTTAACCCGGTGTCCGAACCGCTTCTTTGAGCTCGCGCTTTAAAATCTTCCCGGTGGCGCTCTTCGGCAGCTCCTTTAAGAATTCCACCGCCCGGGGGGCCTTGTAGGCGGCCATCCGCTCCTTGCAGTAGGCGATGATATCTGTTTCGTCGGCCGTCACGCCCGGTTTTAAAACAATAAACGCTTTGGGGATTTCCCCCTTGACCGGGTCGGGAATTCCCAGCACAGCCGCTTCCAGCACGGCCGGGTGGGTATAGAGGACCTCTTCCACCTCCCGGGGGTAAATGTTGTAACCCCCGCAGATCAGCATGTCTTTTTTGCGGTCGACGATGTATATGTAACCGTCCTCGTCCTTTTTCCCCAGATCGCCGGTGTGGAACCAACCCTCCGTGAAGGCCTCGGCGGTGGCTTCGGGCATTTCCCAGTAGCCCTTGAGCACCCCGGGCCCCCTGACGACGATTTCGCCAACTTCCCCCGGCGGCACTTCCCGGTTATTTTCGTCAACAATTTTTACTTCCCAGGTGTCCGCCGGAAGACCAACGGAACCCGGCTTCCCGTGCCCGAGCCGCCCGTAGGTGCAGGTGGAGCTGGTTTCGGTGGACCCGTAGCATTCGCAGAAACCAACCCCGAAAGTTTCTTCGATCTGGGGGATGTACTCGGCGGGCATGGCGGCTCCGGCCGACTGGGCGAACCGCCAGGAGCGCAGGTCGTATTTCTCCGGGGCGGCCCGGTAGGCTTCCAGCATGTAGATGTACATCGTGGGCACGCCGGCGAAGTGGGTCACCCGGAAGCGGGAAATGAGCTCTAAAGCTTTGTCCGGGAAAAAGCGGGGCATGGTGACCACCGCCGCCCCCTTGTACATCGGCCCCAGCACCGTAAGGACGAAAAAGATGTGGCAGAAAGGGGTGCCGGTTAAAAAACAGTCCTGGTCGTTGATGTGCAGGACGTAGCAGGCGTTTAATTCCGCGTTGGCGTAAAAGTTGTTGTGGGTGAGCATGGCCCCCTTCGGCCGGCCGGTGGTGCCGGAAGTGTAGAGGATGGTCACTATGTCGTCGGGGGCGCACTCGGCCGAAGTCATTTCTTCGCTTTCGGCGCCGGCCAGCAACTGTTCAAAAGAAAGGGCTTCGCTGGCCGGTTCCTCTCCCACCAGGATTATTCTTTCAAGCGAGGGTAGCTGCTCCCTTACACCCAGCACATGGGCCTTTGCTTCGGCGGCCGCCGCCACCAGCACCTTGGCCCGGGAGTTATTGATGATGTAGATTATTTCGTTGCTTCTAAACATAATGTTGAACGGGACGGCGATGGCTCCAATTTTCGCTGCCGCAAAATAGGTCACCAGGTACTCCGGAGAGTTGGGTAGATAAATGGCCACCCGGTCCTCCTTGCCTACACCCAGCTTGCGGAGGGCATTGGCAAACCTGTTCACCCGCCTGTTCAGTTCCTCCCAGGAAAGCCGCTCCTTTTCGGAAATTACCGCCGGGCTCCGGGGGATTCGCCGGACGTTTTTCTCGATAATCCGGGCAAGGTTCATATCCTTACTCCTTTCTGTAAAATTTTGTTTTTCAATCTCTTCTTTTAATATAATAACTATATTACTCTTTCTCAAATAAGGACATTTGTCCTCCCAAAACAGGGATCGACATTTCCCCTTGTCTCCTGTAAGCTATAGATAGCGTCCGGGAGAGGGGCAAAAAGAGGAGGACAAATTAATGGAAAACGCAATCCAGGAA
>JBFLZY010000017.1:0-41051 GCA_040755975.1 Bacillota bacterium
TGCGGACATCCATCCCGAGGACGGTCAGTTGTCCGGAACTGACCGGGGAAAAACAATAAATCATTTTTACGGTAGACGTTTTCCCCGCGCCGTTGGGGCCCAGGAAACCAAAACATTCGCCACTTTTGACCCGAAAGCTGATTCCCCGGACGGCCTGGCAGCCGTTGTACTCTTTGTTGAGGTTTTGGGCAACGATCACATCCAAGGACGAGTTAGCTCCCATCGGGCTGGAATTTGTCCGGCTCGCTCCGATGCTCCGGGCTGACGAAACATCGGCTTGGTTCGGAGCTAACAGGCAATTGAGATGTGAGAGGCGGGAGGTGAGAGGTGAGATTTTAAAATTCCCACCTCTAACTTCTCACCTCCCACTTCTCAATTGCGCTGCCGGTTCGCTTGCCTCACTTGCGCCGTGTTTCGTTACCAGCGCCTTTAGCATATATCGCTCGCCCGGACAAATTCCAGCCCTTATATTCATCTTTATGGAGAGGACGGCAGTCCTCATGGGCAACTCCTTCGAAAATAGATAACCGTAAAAAAGAGCTTCCCTTTTGCGCTCCGCTGCCTTCGCGCTTTTTCAGCGTTTCGTCTTCAACACCTTCACCGCCTGCTCGAGGCCTTCCACCGTCAACTCAAACATGGGAAAAACCTGGCCGATGACACTGATCGTGTCCCGCCCCTCCGTGGTGGGCCAGTAAGCTTTCGGGACGGGGTTCAGCCAGGCCGCGTAAGGAAAGTGCGCGGCCAGCCTTTGCAACCAGGTCAGGCCGGGCTCTTCGTTATAGGCCGTCCAGTCGATGGCGCCGCCCACCATCAGCAGTTCGCTCGGCGCCATGCTGGCGTCGCCAACGATAATCAGGCGGTAATCCGAACCCGCATTGCGCAGGACCTCCCCGGTCGGAACCGAGGCATTTGCCCGGCAGAAAGGATCGAGAAAAAGAGTTTGGTAAACGCAATTATGAAAGTAATAGAATTTAATATCCTTAAAATGGCTGACTTTACTGGCGGCGTTAAAGAGCCGGCCGCACAACCGGGAATAAGGGGTCATCGAGCCGCCCGAATCCATCATCAAGATCAGCTTGATCACGTTTTTGCGCGGCCTTCCCCAGATCAGCTCCAGCCGTCCGGCATTCCGGCAAGTGGCGTCAATGGTGGCCTCAACGTCTAATTCGTCCTTAGGGGCGTCTACATTCTGACTCAGTGCCCGCAGCTTGCGTAAGGCGATCTCAAACTGCCGGGTGGAAAGGGTTTCGTCGGTCCGGAAGTCGCGGTAACGCCGCTCGGCAGCCACCTTGACGGCGGAACGGTTAACCGACTCTCCACCGATGCGCAGCCCGGCCGGGTGGTATCCCGAATGGCCAAAAGGAGAGGTGCCTCCCGTGCCGATCCAGTAGCTCCCCCCGTGGTGCTCTTCCTTCTGTCTGTCCAGCCGCTCTTCCAGGGCGCGGCGCATTTCTTCCAGGTCCCAGGGCACGAACGGCCGGCGCTGCCGGGGGTCCACCGGCAAAGGGGGCAGGGCCTTCTCCAGCCATTTCGCCACCTTCTCCGCCAGCTCCGGAGAAGTTTCCAGGCCCTCAAAATAACGGCAAAAAGCCAGATCGAAGCGATCGTAATAAGCCTCGCTTTTCACCAGGACCGCCCTGGCCAGGTGGTAAAAACCACGCAGGCTTGCTCCGGCGAGCCCCTGATTTAAAGCCTCCATCAGAGTCATCCACTCGGTCAAAGAAACCGGTACGCCCTCTTCCCGCAAGGCATAGAAAAAACCCGTGAACATTATTTGTTTCATCCCCTGCGGCCGGCGCCAAAAGCGGGGGGTGCTTTTTGCACCCCGCCCGTCTGCAGGCGGCGCAAAACCAGTTCAAAATCCTGATTTTTCTTCAAGAGTACGCCCAAAAAAGGTATTTCGGCAGTGATGCGCTGGTAAGGAACCCCCCCGACCACCAGAGCCTGAATCCAGTCCAACAGCTCGCTGGTGCTGGGCTTTTTCTGCAGTCCGCCGATGCCCCGCAGCCAGTAAAAAGCCTTCAAAGCTTCAGCCAGCAAATTTTTCTCCAGGTCGGGAAAGTGCACCCGCACAATCCGGGCCATCATCTCTTCGTCGGGAAAGGCGATATAATGAAAGATGCAGCGCCTTAAAAAAGCGTCGGGCAATTCTTTTTCCGCGTTGCTGGTGATGACTACGATGGGCCGGTGTCTGGCCTGGATGGTTTCCTTTGTTTCCGGTATGTAAAAATTCATCACGTCCAGTTCCCACAGCAAATCGTTGGGAAATTCGATGTCCGCCTTATCGATTTCGTCAATCAGCAGGACTACCTGCTCGTCGGAAACAAAGGCCTCCCCCAGCTTGCCCAGTTTAATATACTGTTTTATGTCGCTCACGTCGTGATCGCCGAACTGGCTGTCGTAGAGGCGCTGTACCGTGTCATAAACATACAGGCCTTCCTGGGCTTTGGTGGTGGATTTGATGTTCCAGACAAGCAGGCGGAGCCCCAGGGAATCGGCAATGGCTTTGGCCAGCATCGTTTTCCCCGTGCCCGGCTCGCCCTTGATCAAAAGCGGCCTCCCCAGAGCGATGGCAATGTTCACGACATTGCGCAATTCCTCCGTAACCAGGTAATCAGCGGTGTTGTCGAACGTCTTCGGCACCAGATCTCCTCCCTGTTTTTTTATGGGATACCAGTATTTTATCATAAAAAATTAAAAAAGAGCAGGCTCTTCAAGAAAAGATTTGCCAACCGGCAGCTAACTTGATATATTGAAAAGAAAACGAAGCAAGGGGGTGGATTTGCATGGGTGAGATAAAAGAAACGGCTTTTGCTTATTCAGCCCATTATTAAAAGGGAGAAGCCATTCATGCCTCAGAAAACAAAAAAGGTGGTCAGCGTCAGCCTGGGCTCTTCCACCAGAAACCACCGGGCGGAACTGGAACTGCTGGGCACCCGCCTGCTGGTCGAGCGGATCGGCACCGACGGAAACGTCAGGCGGGCAATCGAATTGTTAAAAACCTATGACGGACAGGTGGACGTGCTTTCCCTGGGGGGAGTCAACGTCTATCTCAAGGCAGGCGCGAAACGCTTTGTCCTGCGCGACGGCCTGCGGCTGGCGGCGGCGGTCAAGCACACCCCGGTTGTAGACGGCTTCGGCATTAAAGATACCTGGGAAAGGAACATGATCAGCTATCTCACTAATACCCTGGGCTGGCCGCAACCCGGCCAAACGGCGCTGGTCTGCTCCGCGCTGGATCGCTGGGGTCTGGCGGAAGCGCTGGCGGCGGCAGGTTGCAGGCTGATCATCGGTGACGCCATTTTTTCCCTGGGAGTGGCCGTGCCCTTTTATTCGCTCGCCACTTTCTCCCTGGTAGCCGGCGCAGTACTTCCCCTCTTCCAGCACGTCCCCATTAGTATCCTTTATCCGACGGGAAAAAGGCAACATAACATCCGCCCCAAATTTTCGGTATTCTACCAGCGGGCTGAGATTCTGGCGGGCGATTTTCACTTCCTCCACCGCTACCTTCCCGCGCGCCTGGACGGCAAAACAGTCATCAGCAGCACACTGACCCCGGTTGACAGAGAGGATCTCCGGTGCCGGGGCGTCCGCTGGCTGGTAACCATCGCCCCGGCTATAAACGGCCGTTCCTTCGGGGCAAACGTCTGGGAAGCGATTTGCGTTACCCTCTTGGATAAACCCCTGGCGGAAATAAAACCCGAAATGTATCCGCCCCTTTTGGAACAGGCCGGCATCAAGCCGGAAGTCACCCGGCTGAACTAATCGGTCAGACGCCAAAGCGGTGCCCATACTCACCAGGCCCTCCTTGACACACTTTTAATTCCCAATTAAAATAGCCGTAGTTGTTCGGCAAGAGAACCTGCTCCAGACATAGATTAAGGGAGTGAAATTGCTTGTTTTTTTATCGAACGGTATCGGTGATCCCAAAACTCCCCGAGAAGATCGAGCGGCTTCACGAACTGGCCTACAACCTCTGGTTCAGCTGGAACCCTTCCGCCTGCGCCCTGTATAAAAAAATCAACGAAAACTTATGGGAAGAAACCGGCCACAACCCGGTTAAGTTCCTGTTAAACGTCCGCCAGGATGAACTGGACAGGGCTTCCCGGGACGAACACTACCTCGCCTTGTACAACCTGGTGATGAACAAATTCGATGACTACATGCAGGCACCGTCCTGGTTCGCGCAAAACTACCCCGAATTCGCCGGCAAAACTATCGCCTACTTTTCGGCGGAATTTGGCGTCCACGAATCCCACCCCACCTACTCGGGGGGTCTGGGCCTGCTGGCCGGAGATCATTTCAAATCGGCCAGCGACCTGGGATTGCCCCTCGTGGGCGTCGGGCTGCTCTACAAGAGCGGCTATTTCACCCAGCGCATCAACCGGGAAGGGTGGCAGGAAGCCTTTTACCCCTACCTGAACTTTTACGAAATGCCGGTTACCCCGGTTACCTATCCCGGCGGCAGCGAAATGATCATCCAGGTCGATCTGCCCGGACGCCCGGTTTTCCTGAAAATCTGGCAGATGCGCGTGGGCAGGGTGAATATCTACTTCCTGGACGCGGATAACGCGCACAACAAACCGGAAGATCGCCTGCTAACCGGTCAGTTATATGGCGGCAACCAGGAGACCCGCATTGCCCAGGAAATTTTGCTGGGCATGGGGGGAGTGAAAGCACTGCGGGCGTTGGGGATCAACCCCCAGGTCTGGCATATCAACGAAGGGCACGCCGCCTTTCTTTTAATCGAACGCCTGCACGAACTGGTCAAGGCAGGGCTGCCCCTGGAAACAGCTATCCAGGCAATCAAGTCGAACACCCTCTTCACCACCCACACCCCCGTACCGGCGGGCCACGACGTATTCGGCGCCGAACTGATGGAAAAATACTTCGGGCACCTTTACGAACCCCTGGGCATAGAAAGAGAAACTTTATTAAATCTGGGTTGGGACGACCGGCGGAAAGGTTTTAACATGACCCTGCTCGCCTTTCGTCTCGCCGGTTTTTGCAACGGGGTAAGCCGCATTCACGGCCGGGTTACGCAGGAAATGTTTCAGTACCTTTACGGACCGGTCCCCCTGGAAGAAGTTCCGGTCACCTCCATTACCAACGGAATCCACGTGGAAAGCTGGCTGGCCGGGGAAATCCGGGAGCTTTTCGACCTTTACCTGGGCAAGGACTGGCACCGGGAAATTACCCAAAAAGACTTGTGGGCAAAAGTGGATTCCATCCCGGACGAAGAACTCTGGAACGCCCACTCTTCCCTAAAAGAAAAACTTCTGCAGGCCGCCCGCGAAAACCTAAAAAAGCAGCGCCTGCGCAACCAGGAACCGGCCCGGCGCCTGCACGAAGTGCAGAATTACCTTCAACCGGGCGCCTTCACAATCGGCTTCGCCCGCCGTTTTGCCACCTATAAAAGAGCAACGCTGATCTTAAAAGACCGGGAGCGCCTGGCGAAACTACTGACCAATCCGGAATACCCGGTGCAGATTATTTTTGCGGGCAAGGCCCACCCCGCCGACCGCGCCGGTCAGGAACTGATCAAGCAAATTTACGACCTTTCAAATGAGGAGCCTTTTCGCGGGCGGATCGTCTTCCTGGAAGATTACGATATCAACCTCGCCCGCTGCCTCTTGCAGGGGGTGGATCTGTGGCTGAACAACCCGCGCCAGCCGATGGAGGCCAGCGGCACCAGCGGCCAAAAAGCGGCGGTAAACGGCGTGGTCAACTGCAGCATCCTGGACGGTTGGTGGCCGGAGGCGTACAATGGAGAAAACGGGTTCGTGATCGGGGAAAAAAGGCGCTACCCGGACGACGAAACCCAGGACCGGGACGACGCTTACTCCCTGTACGCCCTTTTAGAAGAAGTGATCCTTCCTTTGTACTACGCGCGCAATGAAAGCGACCTGCCCGAAAAATGGCTGCAGTTAATGAAAAATTCACTGCGCACCATCCCCTATTATTTCAACACCGAACGGATGGTCAAAGAATACACCGAAAGGTTTTATCTGCCCGCGATCAAAAGGGAAGAGGTTATTTCGCAAAACAACTTTGCCCTGGCCCGGGAAATAAGGGAATTCAAAGAAAGGCTGGCCGAAAACTGGGCGGCGATCAGAATAAGTTCCGTAGAAACAAGCGTAAAAAAAACCATGAAGGTGGGCGATCTGCTGGACATCCAGGCAGTTGTGACCCTCGGGCCGATCAGTGCCAGGGAAGTAGCCGTGGAAATTGTTTACGGCCACATGAGCGACCAGGGTCTCGGCAATATTTCCCGGGCCCCCATGCCGATAACGGGCCAGCTCGACGAGCAGACCTACCTGTACAAAGAAAGCTTGATCATGCCGCAGGGCACCTTCGGGTACACCGTGCGGGTGCGCCCCCACCACCACTTTTTCGTCCATCCCTTTGAGCTTCCGCTGGTAACCTGGGCGCAGGCTTTTTAAGCGAAGGCACCCTGCCCCGGACTACCTCCGGATGGTGAAGAAAGAACTTCTTTTAACTTCCGGTAGGTGGTTTCCAGCCCCTCGGAAATCACCCGCACGTCGCCTAAAACGGGCATGAAGTTCGTGTCCCCCGCCCAGCGCGGGACAATGTGGACGTGGAAGTGCCCCGGCACACCCGCACCGGCAATCGTCCCCAGGTTAACACCGATGTTGAAACCGTCGGGACGAAAGGCCTTGCGCAAAAGCTCCACCATTTGCCGGGTGGTTTCGCCCATTTCAAGCATTTCCTCCCTGGTCAGGTCGGCCAGGTCGCCTACGTGCCTTTTCGGCGCAACCAGGAGGTGGCCGTTGGTGTAGGGGTATAAATTAAGCAGGACAAAGGTCTTTTCACCCCGGTAGAGCAGGTAGTTGGCCTCGTCCTCGGTAGATTGAAGCTTTTCGCAAAAAATGCAGGTGCCGCCGTGATCCTTGCCGATATATACGGTGCGCCAGGGCGCCCATAAGCGCTCCATATTAATTCCCCCCTCTTCTCAAAGACGCATCAGTATATAAGTTGCAACATATCTTTTTTGATTTGGCTAGCCCTGGCCGGAAGCCCGCTTTTCTCTGTCCATGGCCCCCTTTTTCACGCGCTCCCTTTCCAAAATTATCTCCGTAAAAATTTCCACCACAACAGGATCGTAAATTTTTCCCGCCAGCCTGCGCAGTTCCCGGCAGGCCTCCTCAGGAGTTTTTACCTGCTTGTATGGACGGCTCGTGGTCATGGCGTCGAAGCTGTCCACAACGCGCAAAATCCTGGCTGCCAGGGGAATTTCTTTACCCCGCAGCCCGTCCGGATAGCCGCTGCCGTCGAAGTTTTCGTGGTGGTGGCGGATGGAAGAAGCAATGCCCGCCAGAGACACCAGGGGACGGATCAGTTCGCACCCCCAGACGGGGTGCCCCTTTATAACCGCCCATTCGTCGTTCGTCAAAGGGCCCTCTTTATTTAATATTTCCGTATCCACCTCAATTTTACCGATGTCGTGCAAATAAGCCCCGTAACGAAGCTCATTAATTTTATCTTCGGTCAACTGCAACCGGTCGGCCACGGCCACGGCGTAGGCCATCACCCGTTCCGAATGGCCGAAAGTGTACCTGTCTTTCACGTTCACGGCCGTCAAAAAAGTCTTTAATGACCCCAAAATACCCTTATCGAAAAGACTTAAAGCACGCAACTGATCGGTAATGAAAATGCGCAAATGATCCCTGCTGCTACCGTATTTAGATTGGTAGAGGTCGTTGTCGACCGCCCCGATTAATTCCTCAGGGGTAGCGCCGTCCTCCGGAAAGCAGGCAATTCCGGTGGAAACGCTCATTTTGCCCAGGGGCTGGATTTCCATACCTTCAAAATGATAAGACTCGACGGCTCTTTCGGCTTCGTAAGCCAGTGTCCGGGCAGTTTCCCGCTCTGCGCCCGGCAAAACGAGGATAAATTCTTCCCCGCCGTATCTTGCTGGAAAGAAAGGCTCCTTCACCAACCCCTGTAAAATTTCGCCTACTTTGGCCAACACTTTGTTTCCCTTTTGGTGGCCGTAGTTATCCGTGTAAAACTTAAAATAGTCCAGTTCCATCATTATTAAGGCTAGGGGCGTGGAATTCTTCTTTGCTTTCGCCAACTCCTCCGCCAGCCTTTCCTGGAAACGGTGGTAATTATCCAAACCCGTCACAGAATCAGTATTGGCCATAAGCAGAAGCTGTTCCCTGGTGCGTTTTTCTATATCCGTAAACCCACCCATCAACCAGGCCAGGGTGATTATTACGCCAGAGAAGATCAGGTCAAGCTGAAACATCTTGGAAACGGCGGCGTTTTCCAGGTGGGAAGTGTCGTAGGAAAACAAAACGAGGACGGCTAAAAATGCGCTGGCTAAGCCTATAGTTTTGCCGTAGGTAGTGGCAGCGATAATTACGGGAATCAGAAAAAGAATTTTTGCGCCGGAATGGCCGCCTGTACCGTATAAAGAAATTACCACAATGGGAAACAAGATGAGTAATATAATAAATTCGCTCGTAATAAAACGAGGGAAAAAGTCACTTTCAGCAATTAATTTTTTAAGTATATAAGGAATAATTCCTACGGCAGTCAATACTATAACAATATGATCAAATTTTATGTAAGGAATTCCCTGGCCTAGCTTAAATTCGCCATGGATACTTACAAATGCCATGATAATAATTAGAATATTTATAATTTGAGATACTAAGATATGCTCCGATACATCTTCTGTTCTTTTATCTACGGGATGTTTTTCGCCAAATATCCTCATACCCGATCTCCTTAAATAACTTCAAACAAGATAGGGGAGAAATTTTAAAATAATATCTCCCCTTTTTATTCAACAATAGTTATTTCTGCAGGCTTTTAGGTACTTTTGGCTGGTAAAAATATCCAGCGCACATAGGTTTGATTATTATACCAGCTGCCACAACCAGGGCACTAAACAAAGTTGCCAGCATGCCATAATAAATTCTTTTCATGCTTTCACCTCCTCCCTAACCTCCCATCTTAAAATTATCCGCCAAGGCAAAAAAACGGTGCCCTGCTTTCGTCAGCGAAAAGGTCTGCCAGAAAAGTCCTCCTTCTAACGCCAGCACCGCCGTTTCCGTCCAAGGCGAGCGCACAAAAGATAAAAAAACTCCTTGTAAAACGAAGATGAAAACAACGGCAAACAAAGACAAGATTTTTAACTGAAGCCTGTGGCTTTCTGAAGAAACGGGTTTGGCTGGTGCATCCACCGGCGCAAGGCGCCAGGTTACATAAAAAGAAACCAAAAAACCAAAAACAATCAGGGTTACCTGTGAATATTTAGATAGCAATGGAGCTATTGTAATAATTAATTTACCGGATAACGGAATCAACACTGCACTCAACAAAATACAACCAAACGGTGAATTGCAGTGCGCCCCGCCTGAGAAACAACGCAAAATAAAAATCGTTACGGCAATTATCAGGGTGGGGAAAAGACAGCCCAAAAAAAGGCCCACCAGCCCGGCCCCCAGGAAAGCATAGAGGCCATAAAAGATTACCTGCAGGCTGTAGAGGGCAACTTCTTTCTCTTCGTCAGTTAACCCAAGCTGATTTTTTAAATAATCCGCAACATATCCGGGCAGACTGAGCATGGCTACTTACCTGGCTTCACATCGAAAATTTGCCGCTCCGGTGATTAAAGTAATTTTTTCCTATTGCTATAGCTAACAAAATTAATTCGTAAGGAAGACTAAACAGAGCCCTTAAAAAAGGGTTGGCAAAAGCCACTTCATAACTAAGGTTAGTTAATCGTAACAATGGTTTTGCATAGACTAATTCTAAAGAAAGAAGAATTACAAAACAAATTAATACAGCAATAAATACCCTGCTCAAACGAATTTTTGTAAATACACTTACCAAAACAGCTAGTGAAATGATCAAAATAACGGTATGCATCCCCGCGGCAATCGGCAGCAAGCGCACAAAATTCACCAATGCCTGGAGAAAAGCTATCGTCAACACTTTTCTCCATTCAAAGCGCAGGCATAAAAAGCTGAAAACTACCAGCGTCATGACGATGCTTTCAGGAAAGTCCTGGATAACAAAGGCGATCAATTCTTTTGGTATGGCGAATCCTGTCATAACCAACCCTGCCGTCTTCAGTTCTCATTTACTTCAATAAACCCCAGTGTAATTATTCACTTTTACTACCAAGCCTGCCGTTACAGAGAATTCCCTTTGCCGCTAAGCCCCCTTTCCCAGAATCATTCCGGCCTATGGCCCAAAGAGTAGCCTTAGGCAAAAAAGTAATTTCGTCAATAATTTGCCGGACTTGATGGTAATACTGGGAAGAGTTATCAATCTAATACCCTTATTTTTCGCCACTTAGTAAGAAATTCCTTCAAAAAATTCTTCTCTTCGAAAAAAAATTTTTTAAATTTTTTTATAGATAAACCCGCGGAACGCGCCCACTTACCATGCAAACCACTTCGTAGTTAATCGTTCCGATGGTTTCGGCCACTTCTTCCACGGGCAAAACGGCCTCTCCCTGCCGGCCGAAGAAAACCACCTCGTCGCCAGGGAACACATCCGGTACGTGCCCGACGTCAATCATGCACTGATCCATGCAAACTCTGCCCACCACCGGCGCCTTTCGCCCATGGATCAAGACTTTTCCCCTGGAAGATAACAGCCTGGTGTAGCCGTCGGCGTAGCCCACCGGCAAAGTGGCAATTACAGTAGGCGCCGGGGTCGCGTAGGTTGCTCCGTAGCTGATTTTAAATCCTGCCGGCACCTTTTTGACCTGGGCCACCTTCGCTTTCAGAGCCATGGCCGGTTTTAGGTGCAGGCGCGAACGCTGCACTTCCCCCGAAGGGTACAGGCCGTAAATAGCGATGCCGGGCCGCACCAGGTCCAGGTGGCTTTGCGGCAGATCTATGATGGCGGCGCTGTTTGCACAGTGCCGGAAGGGAACTTCCAGCCCTTCCTTACGCAGGACGTCCAAAAAATCAAGAAAACGCTCCAGTTGCTCCAGGGCATAACCCTTGTCCCGGCTGTCGGCAGTGGCAAAGTGGGTAAAGACCCCTTCGACTTCCAGATGCGGCAGGCGGGCGATTTGCAATATTTCTTTGCGGGAGGCTCTTTCGGCGGAAAAACCGAGGCGGCCCATGCCGGTGTCAATCTTTATATGCACGGCGACTCTTGCGCCTTTTCGCCCGGCCAGTGCGTTCAAAGTGCCGGCCATCGCCAGGTCGTATACTGTTTGCCCCAGGGCAAGCCGCAAGACGTCTGCAAACTGCCCGGGAGGAGTATAGCCCAGGAGCAAGATCGGCGCCCCGATGCCGGCTTCCCTCAATTTTTCCGCCTCGTTCACCCTGGCCACGGCCAGCCTGCCGGCGCCGTTCGCCAGGGCGGTCCGCGCCACTTCAACGGCGCCGTGGCCGTAGGCGTTGGCTTTCACGACTGCCATTACCTCAGCCCGCGGCGAAACAAGCCGGCGGATCTCCTGTACGTTGTGAGCAATAGCTTTTAAATCGACCTCCGCCCAGACCGGTGCGTCAAACATATCTCGCTTCTGCTCCTTTTGCCAAGAGTCAGGCAAATTTTTCGGAGATTATACCATCCAATCATCGTCCGCACCAGAACTACTCCGTACACTCTTCCAAAGGCAAATAAACCCGAAAGGTGGTTCCTTTTCCCTCTTTGCTCTCCACCTCTATTTTCCCTCCGTGAGCCTGGATAATTGATTGACAGATAAACAAACCCAGACCGGTGCCGCTCTCTTTGGTCGAAAAAAACGGCAAGCCGATCTTTTTTAAAAGGGTTTCCGGAATGCCGCACCCGGTGTCCTGCACGGCCACGCCAATCTGTCCGGAAGCGCAGGCAAACGTGTTAAATTTTAAGACGCCCCCGTCAGCCATGGCCTCCAGGGCATTATCAACCAGGTTTAAAAATACCTGCTTTAACTGCGCGGGGTCAAACAGGCACTCCGGCAGGCAGGGGGCAAGCTCCGTTTCCACTTTGACGTTTTGCAAAAAAGCCCTGGGTTCAATCATCGCCGCTATTTCCTGGACCGTTTCATTTAAGGACCGTCTTTCCAGGCACACCGGCTGGGGCCTGGCCAGCTTTAAAAAGTCCCCGATAATCCTGGCGCAATTATCAATCTCTTCAATAATGTAACTCACGTATGGTTCAGTTTCCACACTCTTCTTTTCCCTGAGCAGTTGAGCAAAACCTTTAATTGTGGTTAAGGGGTTTCTCAGCTCGTGAACGATCCCCGCAGCCATCCGGCCAACAACGGCCAGTCTTTCCTGCTCGCGGGACATTTCGTGCAACCGGCGGAATTCCGTGATATCCTGGATAACGACTAACTGATACAGAGAATTCCCTAATTTGTTTTTCAAGGAGCTCAAATCCAACCTGATAATTCGGCCATCCTTTTCGATTTCGCAGCTATAGTGTCCCTTTGCCCAAAAAAAATCCACCAACCCGTCAAAGAGAGGCAGCTTCATCAGGTTGCGCCCCACCAGGTCCGTCAACGAAACTCCTAAAATCTCCGCCGCGTTTTGATTGCACATAATTATATTTAAATTTTCGGTCACCACTATGATCCCACTTAAACACGCAATATTAACATCCTCCCCGATCGCCACTCTCATTTTTCGTCCCCCCTGGAAACCAAAGCTTAAACGCTCGCCACTATTTTATCGGCTTTCTCGCCAATCAGCACTTCTACCTCCCGGATGGCCTCCGGCAAGCAATCAAGAAGATCACGCGCCAAAAGACCCCGGACACCTTTTCGTTTTGCCGCCAGATCACCCGCGCGCCCGTGCAAAAAAGCACCGGCGGCAGCCCCGGACAGAGCATCCAGGCCCTGGGCCATTAACCCGGCAATTACCCCCGTAAGCACGTCGCCGCTTCCCCCCGTGGCCATTCCCGGATTACCGGTGGGATTTAAATAAACCTCGCCGGCCGGAGAGGCAATCACCGTCGCCGCTCCTTTGAGCAATGCGATCACCCGCCAGTTTTGCGCTGCCTGCCCGGCTGCGCCTATTCTGTCCTCCTGGATCTGGCTGACGGTTTTCCCGGTTAAGCGGGCCAGCTCGCCGGGGTGAGGGGTGATCACCACAGGGACAGGGACCGCACGAAATATTTCCGGTCGGCCGGCCAGGCAGTTTAAACCATCCGCATCCAAAACGCAGGGTATCCTCAGTGACGGGAGGAGCTTGCGCACGAAAGCCGCCGTTTCCGGGTGGGTCGTGATCCCCGGACCCAGCGCCAGGACATCGGCGCGCTCCGCCAGGGCAAGCGTTTGCGCGTAAGATTCCTTGCTCAACGTTTGCTCTGCCGTAGCCGGCAGACCCACCGTCATGACCTCGGTTAACTTTGCGGCCGCCACTTTTTGGAGCCCTTCCGGCACCGCCAGCGTTACGAGGCCCGCCCCCGCCCTGGCGGCGCCTTCCGCGGCCAGGCAGGCCGCCCCGGTCATCCCCCTGGACCCGGCCACCACCAGCACCCGGCCACAAGTACCTTTATGGGCGGTTGGGGAGCGCGGGCTAAACCACCTGCTAACCATTTCTAAAGACAGCAAACGCCTTTTCAAATGTCCGGCCGTCAATAAAAAAGCAGGGATTGAAATATCCGCCACGTGCAGCTTCCCGGCATAACTTGCCCCCGGCTCCAGGGCCAGCCCCAGCTTGGGCAACCCAAAGGTAACCGTCCGCACAGCCCGGATACACGGGCCCCGCGCCAAACCGGTATCCGCTTCCAGGCCGGAGGGAATATCCACCGCCACGACCGGTTTCCCGCTGGCATTAATTGCTTCAATCACGCTTGCCGCCGGTTCGCGGGGGACCCCCCGAAAGCCGGTGCCGAAAATGGCGTCCACAAGCAAATCGCTTTCTTCAAGGTCAAATTCATCACGGTCGGCAATAGTCCTGATCTCCTGGCCCATTTTCTGCCAGATCCTTAAATTAAGGAAAGCATCGCCCGTTATTTCTTCCGGACTGGCCAATAAATAAACCTTAACTCCGGCCCCCAGATTAAAAAGGTGCCGGGCAACCACCAGACCGTCACCGCCGTTGTTGCCCTTCCCGGCAAAAATGCTGATCTTTTTGCCCCGGACGTCCCCCAGCATTTCCCGGATCACTTCCACAACTTTTATCCCCGCGTTTTCCATTAAAACCACGCCGGGTATCCCATATTCCTCCATCGCTTGCCGGTCCAATTCCCTCATTTCGGCTGCCGTAACCACCCGCATTTATCTTTTTACCTCCAGAAGAAAAGGTAGCTCCCCTCTGCGACGGCAAATTTTCCGGAAGAATCCTGCTTCCAGCCTTCTATTTTAGCCCTCTAAAAGAACAAAAGCAACGGCTTCGTTTTTACCGTGAGCCAAACTCACCAGAACCTTTTGCACTCCCTTTGTATTCGCCAGGGCTGCGGCCTTGCCGGTTAAAACCACTTCCGGCGCTCCTCCCGGGAGGTTGACGATCTCCACCTCGCGCCAGCGCACCCCTTGCGCCAAACCCGTGCCCAGGGCCTTCAAAACCGCCTCCTTGGCGGCAAAACGAGCCGCGAAACACCGGCCGGGATCGCTAAACCGGCGGCAGTAATCCATTTCCCGGGCACTAAAAACCTTTTTAATAAATTTGCCGGAAAATTTTTCGATAACCTTTTTTACCCGTTCTATTTCTATAATATCCACACCTATGCCGATTACCATTGTACCCACCTGCAGTTAAATAATGCTCAATAAATATTTTACCTTAAAAAAAACCGCAGGAGAATCATCCCAGAGGGGTAATTGGAACCGATTTTTTTTAATTATAACAAACCCGGCATTAAAAAAGCGTCAAAAAAAGAGAAACCCGCCCTTAAAAATTTTGGCGGGCAGATTTTTCCACCGGCTTAAAAACCCAGGATCTTCCGGAGCTTTTTAGCCTGGGCGCGACTGACGGGAACCTCGCTGTTTTCTTTATCTTCGACAATAAGGTTATAAGTGCCGTTAAAAAAGGGCACGATTTCCTTTACTTTATGCAGGTTAACCAGGTAGCAACGGTGCGTCCGGAAAAAAATTGCCGGATTCAAGCGGTTCTCCAGTTCTTTCAAGGTGAACCGGGTAAGCAGCTTCTCGGCGAATATTTTGAGGTACACGTAATCCTGTTCGGTAAAAGCGTAAAAAATGTCCGACTCGGCCACCAGGACAGTTTTCCCCTGCTTTTCGGCCGGGATCCGGTCGATCCTGAGCGGGGCATGACCATTTTGAGCGCCGTTGCCAGCAGCCCCTTCGCTTTCCGCACCGGCGGCCGATTCGGCGGCGGCCGGGGTGGTTTCCTGAACCAGCTTCCATACCTTCTCCACGGCTCTTTTTAAACGGGCGGCTTCGATCGGCTTTAAGAGGTAATCAACGGCGTCAACGTCAAAAGCTTTCACGGCGTATTCGTCATAGGCGGTCACAAAAATAACGTAAGGCCGGCGGGGCAGTTCCTGGATGGCGGCCCCTAGCTCAAGGCCGTTCATGCCGGGCATGGAAATGTCCAAAAATAATACCTGGTAGTCCAGAGCTTTAATTAAAATCAGCGCCTCCTGGGCATTTGTGGCTTCGCCGACAATCTCCAGGTTGGCAAACTCGTTAAGAGCGTAACGCAGCTCCTGGCGCGCCGGGTATTCGTCGTCCACAATCAGCGCTTTGAGCTTCACGCCTGCGCCTCCTTTCTTTCCGCCGCCCGCATGATCAACGGCACCCTTACGTAAACCGACGTACCGGCATTGGGGGCACTCACAATTTTCAGGCCGTAATCCTCGCCAAACAAACCTTTTAAGCGTTCGTGCACGTTGCTTAAACCCACGCCGTTGCCGGAACCGACCCCCGGCTTCAAGACCTCCGGCAGTCTTTTCGGTTCTATCCCCACACCGTCATCGCGGATGGCAATCAACATTTCGCCGTCGACCGGGCGGGCGGAAATCTGCACCGTGCCCGGACCGGGCTTGGGCAGGATGCCGTGCTTAATGGCGTTCTCCACAAGCGGCTGGATGGTTAAAACGGGAACCTGGTAAGCCAAAAGGGATTCGTCAACATCGCGCACAATGCGCAACTTTTCTCTAAAGCGGGCCTTCTCTAAAATAAGGTACGTGTTTAAATACTCTATTTCCTCCTTGAGGCTGTTAAAACGCCCATGTCTTTTCAAAGCGTAGCGGAAAAAACTGGCCAGGCGGATCAAAAGGCGGCGGGCCGTTTCCGGGTTGGTGCGGCTGAACATGATAATGGTATTTAAAGTATTAAAGAGAAAGTGCGGATTTATTTGCGCCTGCAGGGCGTCCAGCTCCGCCTTGGTAACCAGCTGCACCTGTCGGTCCAGCTCCGCAAGCTCCATTTGAATTCCGAGCAACTGGGTTATCCCTACGGCCAGCTTGATGACGTTTTCAGGAACCTCTCCCTGCCTCGTCTGGTAGAGCTTAAGTGTGCCTACCACTTCCCCTTTGCATTTCAAAGGAGCAATTACCGCCGATTCCAGGGGGCAGTGCCGGACCGGACACTGCAGATCCCGGCTGTTCCTGACCACTTTGAGCTGGCCGGTGGCCAAGGCTTCCCGGGTCGCTTCGGTTAAAATGGGGCTGCCTGCCTTGTGGTGGTCGGCGCCGGCCCCGATGTAACCCAGCACGCGCTCCTTGTCGGTTATCGCCACGGCGGCCACATCCGCTATCTTCTGGATGATCTCCACTGCTTTGGCGGCGGTTTCTTCATTTAAACCCCGGCGCAGGTAGGGTAAAGTTTCATTGGCAATTTGCAATGTAAAATCCAGGGGATGCTGCTCGGTTTTCGGTTGGAAAGGTTTGCCGCGAATGATAAATTCTCCGACTAAAAAAGCAGAAACGGCGTTGGCGGCAAACATGACGGCGACAATTTGCCAGGTTTCCGCGCGCCAGAACAAAAAAGCAACGACGGCCAGTAAATTGGTGGGCAGCCACCTGGCGAGGACTCCGGCGATCCATTTTCGCTCGCTAAACATACCCCTTGCCCCCAAAAAAAGAAATTGGGATTAGGAACCAGGTATTGGTTAAGCATTGCCATAAACTTCAGAAAAGTCTATTAGCTGACTTCAAGATAATTATATTTCTTAATCGGTTAATTGTCTACCCCTTTTCAAGGCGGGCACTGAGTTTTTCGGGCATAAAAGCTATGCCCCCTATGCCCTTGACGACTTTTCCCTATTTTCCTTCTGCGCCTTTAGGCCTGTTGCGCCTGGTTTACTATTGCCCTATGTTTCGGGCTCCAAATCCTCTAAATCTAAATCTTCATCCCGCCAGTTAAAAAGAAAGCACGCTAGCGCCAGGACAACATTAATGGCGATGAGACCCAGGTAAAGTCCGCCTGTTAATCCCCCCGGCGGGGAAATAAGATAAATCAACCAGAGGGCTCCGGCGGCCAGTAAGTAATGCAACCCCTTTTTCTGCTCAAAGATCGCCTCAATCGCTGCATACCCATACTTCTTCTGGCCGGCCGCGCTTTCCCGGGGATCTTCGGCCTCCGGCTGCCGCCCGGCCTGCAAAGCCAGTTCGACCAATTTTTCCTCATTATATAAAACCACGACCCGGTATTTCTTCCGCAGGCCGGCAATTATCCGGCGGGCCGCCGGACGCAGGCCGCCCGGAGCGACAATTAAAGCGGCCGGCAGGCTCTGTTCTTCTAAGGCCTTCCAAAAGCTCCGGAGCAACTGTACTTCTTCCCGCTCCTCGGCAGCCGGCGGAAAACACTGCACCGCCACCGGCACACCTTTATATTTAGCACGCAAGGCAATGGCCTCGTCGACGGAAAGCGTTTTTTTGCCACCCTTTTGATTTACCTGCAGCTCTGCAAACTGGGGCAACCCGGCCAAAAGGAGCGACACAAAAACGGTCAGTTCTTCCCTCGTTTGCAACTTTTTTATTTCCTCGCGGCACCTTTGCCCGGCCAGCCAGAAACGGTAACGCTGGCGGCGAAGCTGCTTTTGCTTTTCCTGGAAACGACTGGCCGCTGCCCCACCGGCGGCGGCCAGAATTAAAGAAACGGGTAAAGCCAAACCGATTTCCCAGTACTGGGCCAGGAACACCAGGGTTCCCAACCAGCATATGGCAACCAAAACCAGCAGATCTAAAGTCCGGGCTGTTTTATTCCGGGCATCTTCCCTGGGCCGGAAATGGTAAGCAAGCCTTTGTCTCCTTCTCTTTAAGCGCGACAGCCGGCGGCGAAGCAATTTTTTTCACCCCGAAACTTTTTTACCGGTAGTATACCCTTTTACATAAATTGCCATACCCATTCTCCTTACAATCTCCCGGGGTCATTCTGTCCGCCTCCGGTGCCATTCGCCAGTTAGAACATATCCTCTATTTAACTTCGCGGCCTTGCGCTCGGGCGTTTTGCGTTTGAACAGGCGCGGCTATTTTTCGCCCTCGACCGCCGCCTTCGCTTTCTTGATGATTTCCTCGCCCAGATAGGCCGGAACTTCTTCGTAGCTGCTAAACCGCATGCCGAAAGAGCCCCGCCCTTGCGTCATGGACTTTAAGTCAATGGCGTAGCGGGTCAGCTCGGCCAGCGGCACCAGGGCCTTGATCTTCGTCTTTTTTCCGGCCGGTTCCATCCCCAGGATGCGGCCGCGTTTGGTGTTAAAGTCGCCGATGACGTCCCCCATGAAATTCTCCGGCACCGTTACTTCCACTTCCATAATCGGCTCCAGGAGGACCGGGTTGGCCTGCTGCGTCCCCTTTTTAAAGGCCATGGAGGCGGCGATTTTAAAAGCCAGCTCCGAGGAATCCACGGGGTGATAGGAACCGTCGTATAGGATCACTTTTACGCCCGTAACGGGGTAACCAGCCAGGACCCCCTCCTGCATGGCCTCCCGGACCCCCTTTTCCACGGCCGGCACGTACTGCTTGGGTACGGCGCCGCCGAAAATCTCTTCGCCAAACAGGAAGGGTTCTTCCGTTAACGGCTCCAGGCGCAGCCAGACGTGGCCGTACTGGCCGCGGCCGCCGGTCTGCTTCTTGTACTTGCCTTCTACTTTTACTTCGCTGCGGATCGTCTCCCGGTAGGGAACCTTTGGTTCTTCGATGGAAACGTCGGCGCCGTACTTACGCCGCAGCCTTTCCACCAGAATGTCCAGGTGCATTTCACCCATGCCGGTCAACAAAGTTTGCTTTGTCTCCGTATTCTTCTCCACCCGGACGGTGGGATCTTCCTCTAAAAGCTTGGCCAGGGCGTTGCTCAACTTGTCCTCGTCGCCCTTGCTCTTCGGCTGAATGGCCACCGTTAAAGTAGGCTCGGGGAATTCAATGCCGGGTAATTTTACCGGGTGGTCTTTATCGCACAAGGTATCGCCCGTGCCGGTTTCCTGCAACTTAACCAGAACCGCCAGATCCCCGCAGTTAACTTCGTTGACCGGGGTGGAACTTTTGCCCCGCACAAATAAAATCTGGCCGATTTTTTCCGTCTTTTCTTTAGTGCTGTTCAAGATTGTGCTGTCCCCGGCGAGCTTTCCGCTGAATACGCGCACAAAATTCATTCTGCCTACGTACGGGTCGGCCAGGGTTTTAAAAACCAGACCGGTGAACGGTTCATCCCCCTTATCCGCCGGGGGAGGGCAGTAGTTAACGAGCACGTCCATTAAATTGACCACCGCCATATTTTTCGTGGCCGAACCGCAAAGCACCGGAATGACCTTGGAAGCAGCCACACCCTTTTTCAAGCCGGCCTTGATTTCATCTGCAGTCAGCTCTTCCCCTTCCAGGTACTTCATCATTAACTCGTCGTCGGCCTCCACTGCCGCCTCGATTAACTTTTCCCGGTGTTCCGCGATGGTCGCGCGCAACTCATCGGGTACGACGGTCTCCTGCGGTTTGCCGTTGGCAAAAATGTATGCTTTCCGGGTAATCATATCCACTACGCCGGAAAAATCGGCCGCCTGGCCGATGGGCAAGAGCATGGGTGCGAAATTGGCGTTGAACTTCTCTTTAAGTTCGTCCAATACTTTGTAAAAATTTGCATTCTCTCGATCCATCTTGTTGATAAAAACAACCCGGGGCAAGCCGGCCTCGTTGGCGTAATCCCAGATTACCTCAGTCTGTACTTCTACGCCGTCAACGGCGGAAACGACGAAGAGCAGGCTGTCCGCCACCCTTAAAACCGCCTTGACGTCGGCGATAAAATCGGCAAAACCCGGGGTATCCAGGGCGTTTACCTTGCAGTCCCGCCATTCGCAAGGTACCAGGCTGGTATGAATGGTGATCTGCCGGTTTATTTCTTCAGGATGGTAATCGGCGGTGGTGGTGCCGTCTTCCACCCGCCCCAACCTGGTAATTGCGCCGGTATTAAAGAGCATCGCTTCTACCAGCGACGTTTTCCCCGCCCCGCCGTGGGCAACCACGCCTATATTTCTAATTTTGTCTGTCTGGTAATTTTTCAAAATCCATTACCCCCTAATTTTTTAATCTGTTACTGATAATATTTTCCTGCCGCAAATATTTCTATACACCCGGAGCTGGTTAATTGTGGTAAATATACCTGCCTTGGTCTCATCCTTTAGTTATATTCTACAAACTCCGCTAATATCCTTGTCGCCGCATAGAAATTATCAGGCGCAAAGTTTTTTAAAAAGACAGAAAGGGGCTGGCTACATAGTTAACAGTTCCAGGACATACATATAGCATGAGGTGGAAAATGGACATGGCCTCCCAGTCTTTCGTATACGGCGCGCTCATCCTGGTCGTGGCCGGCTTTTTTAACCGGTTGATCGGGTTTATCTACCAGATTTTCATGATCCGGCTGATCGAGCCTGAGGGTGTGGGGCTTTTTAACATGGTCTACCCCATCTACATTATGGCGCTGGTGTTGGCCGGCGCAGGGATTCCCGTGGCCATAGCCAAACTGGTCGCCGAGGAAGTGGCCAAAAACAACCTCAAGGGAGCCTACCGCATTTTCTACACGGCCCTGGCCTATATTTTCTTCACCAGTTTTTTTATTACCTCCCTGCTGATCGCCGGAGCGCCTTTCTTAAAAACGCACCTTTTCCCCCGCCCCGATGCACACGCCTGCTTTTTTGCCCTTATCCCGGCCGTTACGATCGTTTCGCTTTGCTCCGCCTTTCGAGGATTTTTCCAGGGCCTGCAACAAATGGCTCCTACGGCGGTAACGCAAGTGGCGGAACAAATCGTGCGGATCAGCGCCGGCCTGACCATCGCTTATTTGCTTTTGCCTAAAGGAGTGGGCTATGCCGCCGCCGGCCTTTCCCTGGGAGTGGTTTGCGGCGAATTCATCGGTTTTATTTTTATCTTGTGGATATACCTGGCCAGGCGGCCTGTTTTAAGAGCCTTTCCGGGATTTAAACCCGAAAGACTGGGTCTTACCACTATCCGCATCTTTCAGCTGGCCGTGCCGGTTACCCTGACCAGGTTCATATCCACGGCCCTGCTCTCCATCGATGCCTTGCTCATCCCCAGGCGGTTGACAACCTCCGGCCTGCCTTTAAACGAAGCCACGGCCATGTACGGTCAGCTGGTGGGCATTGCCGAGCCGTTATTATTTATTCCCAGCATTATTACCATTTCGCTGGCCACCGCCCTGGTTCCCGCCATGAGCGACGCCCTGGCTCAAAACAACCTGGCGCTTGTGCGTGGCCGCTGCGAAGAAGCCATCCGTCTGACCATGTTGGCCGGGTTGCCGGCCGCCACAGTTTTACTGCTGCTCCCGGAAGAGTTTTGCACCCTGTTTTTTGGCTACAGTGAGGCCGCCCTGGCCCTGTCCGTCCTGGCTATCGGGGGGCCTTTTCTTTACCTCCAACAAACCACCATCGGCATTTTACAGGGTCTGGGGAGGGCCGACCGCCCGCTGCAAAACCTGGTAATTGCTTCCCTTTTTAAAATAACCGGCATCTATTACCTGACGGCCATCCCCGGCATAAATATCCAGGGGGCGGCTTTATCTTTAGTAATCGGTTACGTGATTATGTCCATGCTCAACTACCGGGATCTGAAATCAATCACCAACTTACGGCCGGACTGGCATTACGTTTTAAGCAAACCGCTCCTGGCCTCCCTGGGCATGGCCGTCGTAATCTGGCAGGCCAAAGAGAATATCCCGGTACTGATCGCCTCGCCAGTCTTGCAACTGGCCTCGTCCATGCTGCTGGGTGGAACCGCTTACATAGTTTTGCTGGTTGTAACGGGCGGTCTGCATATTTACGACCTCAACCGTTTAAAGGAACTCCTGAAATTGTTTACCCTGCGGTGAAATCCTTTGCTTTATTCGCTCCGCCCGCCGGCTTTTAAGGCAAAGAATTTTCCATACATATTCGGAACGGGAAGAGGGAAAAAATTAACGGGGAGGTTTTGGGAATGGACGAGGTTACTATTCATTTAGAACCGGTGATTACGGAACAGGGTCTGGAACAACTGCGCTCCGCGCTCGCCGAAACGGAACAGGTGAACGTTGTGGTGGAAGCCGCCGATGCCCATCAGGCGGACAGGGTAATGGAAATCCTGGAAGCTGCCGGTTTTGATTACCAGCCCAGGGGGAGCCACGACGGAAAAAGCTACCATATTATTGCCCGGCGGAAAATTTAATCAAGGAGGTTGGAGGATGCGCTTAATCGCGAGATTGCCGGATAAAAGACAGGTCGGCTTCCTGGTTGATACTCTGCGCAACCACGGATTTGACCGCCAGGACATGATCATTGCCGACCTGGCCGGGGCGGAAGAACAGCAGCGGGACGATCCGGAGGAAATCGCCGATGAAATCGCCTTCATCGAAACAGAGCGCGAAGGTTTATGGGAAGCCGGCGCTTTCGCCGGCGGGGTGAATGGGCTCTTTCCCGGCGAGCGGGGAATTATCGTGGCCGTAGAAACCACCAAAAAAGAGGCCGCGCGGGTCAGGACCATCATGGAACAAGCGGGGGCGGTGGAAATTATCCAGGACTGAATAAGGATTTAAGTTTCTCAATTGATCCGTAATCAGTAAGGTCCAGCTGCAAGGGGGTGATGGAAATATAACCGTTCTTGACGGCGTCTACATCCGTCCCGCACGCGCCTCCTTCGGCTCCTTCCGCTTCTTCTAGAGGCTCTCCGGCCATCCAGTAGTACGTTCTTCCCCGGGGATCGACGCGTTTTTCAAAGATATTTACGTATCGGCGGTTGCCCAGCCGGGTTATTTTAACCCCCCGGGGATGCTCTGTCCCCGGAATGTTGACGTTCAACAAAATATTTCGGGGGAAGGCTGCTTCCACCAGCAAAGGGATAAATTTCCGGATAAACGCACCGGCCCGGCTGAAGTCCTGATAGCAGTAACTTGCCAGGGAAACGGCCACGGAAGGAAAACCGTTAATGACACCTTCGATGGCCGCCGATACGGTACCCGAATACAGCACATCCGTACCCAGGTTAGGCCCCTGATTAATTCCGGAAACAACCAGGTCTGGCGGTTCGGCCAGCAAATCCTCGACGGCCAGCTTGACGCAATCGGCCGGGGTTCCGTCAACGGCCCAACTCTGCACCTCGAAACCGGGAATCCTGGTCTTTTTTACGCGCAGCGGGCGGTGAACGGTGATGCTGTGGCCGGTGGCGCTGCGCTCGCGGTCGGGAGCAACGACCAGCACTTCCCCGAAGTTATTTAAGCTATCCACCAGCACCCGCAACCCCCGGGCGTGAATCCCGTCATCATTGCTCAGTAAAATACGCATAACAACCCCCCGCCAATTAAACAAATCAGATCTCGTAAATGGTGATAACCATAACGTCTTTTTCGTTGTCTTTGGTCAGGCCAAACATTAAGCGTTTATGTTTCAAGTTTTTATTTAAAAAATCCACCACTTTGTACAACTCATCATTGGGTTTAAAAACCCTGGTAGCAATCAGTTCCATTTTATCTTTTGGAAAAGCCTCCGTGCCCAAAACAAAACCTCCCTAAAAACAGGATTGAGGAAAGAACGAACTGGAATCGCCTCCTTGAACAAGCGGTGCTGAACGATCCGGCTTCATTAACGTTGGCTAACTTTTGATTAATGCCAGCGCCTCTGCCCTGGTCGCCTCGTTCCGTTGAAACAAACCCCGCACCGCGGAGGTAACGGTTTTCGAGCCCGGCTTGCGCACGCCCCGCAAGGTCATGCACATGTGCTCCGCCTCGATGACGACCAGCACACCGTATGGATTTAACTGCGTCATGATGGCGTCGGCAATCTGCGTGGTCAACCTTTCTTGCAGTTGCGGCCGCTTGGAATACCCTTCCACTACCCTGGCCAGTTTGGAAAGCCCGGTTACCTTCCCGCTCCGGGGGATGTAAGCCACATGGGCCATTCCGAAGAAGGGGAGCAGGTGATGCTCGCAGATGGAATACATGGGGATGTCCTTGACTAAAATCATCTCTTCGTGGTCTTCCGTAAAATACTTTTCCAGGTGCCTTTGCGGGTCTTCTTCCATTCCGCAAAAAATTTCTTTATACATTCTGGCCACCCGCGCCGGGGTCTCCCGCAAACCCGGCCTGTCCGGATCCTCGCCAATCGCCTCTAAAATCATCCGCACCGCCTTTTCAATCTTCGGCTGATCAATCATTTTTTTCTCTCCTTCACAGCAACCCGAGTACCTTATGAACCTGGGGAACTACCCTTACCTCGGGCAAAAATTGCAGGGCGCGTTCCTGAAGCAGAAGCAAATGCTCAGAAGCAACCGCCGGTTGATCATTTTTTGCCGGCGTCACCGGCTGGATTATTAAAGGGGGGCTACCGGCTTCTTTGATTAACTGCAAAGCCATGTCCAACTCCTGCAGGCTAATCTTTTCGTCAACCACTATTTTCACGAAAACCTGCTTTTCCCTGGCGACGGCCAGAAACTCCCGGTGTTTTGCCCACAAAGGCGGCACGGCTGCAACGCTGGGAAGCTTGATATCCATGGCAACGAGATCAACCAGGTGAATAACCCGGCTTAGCTCTAGCGGCAGACTGCCGTTGGTTTCCAGGTAAACTCCTTGCCGGCAACGCGGCAAAAGCGGAATTAATTCAAGTAGAAATTCGGCGTGCAGAAGGGGTTCTCCTCCTGTCAAACTCAGGGAATGATGGATTTGCGGATTTAATTTGGCGACCATGGCGGCTGTCTGCACGGGGGTTAACGGATTAGGAATAAAGACAAAATCTTTTTTCCCGGGGGTAAGTTCGCAACGGCAGGACGGGGAAGGATCGACGGGGGTGTCGCAGTACGCGCATTTTAAATTACAGCCGGCAAAACGCAAAAAAATTTGCCGGCAGCCCACATAACGACCCTCGCCCTGAACGGAAGAGAAGATTTCTTGCAAATGCGCAAACAAGGTTAAGTAACCCCCTTCACCTTGCAGCGGGCCTGGTGGATCGATTGCAGCTCGTGGATATACTGCTGGCTGATTTGCCGGGCCAGCGCGAGTATTTCCGCTTCTTCCCAACCCAGTTCCAGCAAACCGACAGCCTTAACCGGCACGTTATCGCTTCTTAAATTAAGACCGATGTGGATCATGGTGGAAACCGGCGTAATGGTGGCGATAGAGACGGAGAGCTTGCGATCTGCTACGTACAGGTCGTCCCCCTCCCTGTTTACTCTTCCTGCCCTCGCCTCTATTCTATCCTTTATAATACAGACCAGGAGGCGCTGCCTGAAGATAGTTTTTTCTAAATCAAGATCGAAATGTTCAATAATAAAATGAAGCATATCCGGACTGTAAATGGGAGATTGTTTCAGCACATCGGCCAGATCCACCATTTTTTCAAAACTCACCTGGCAGGGCCCGCGAAAGGCCGCGATGCTGTCCCCCAGCACGCCCCTGGTCCGGTAGGCCCAGTGCGCGGTTAACTGGCTGCCGTCGTACGTGATTTGCTCCGGAATAAAGAGGCTTTGCAGAATAATAAGCTCACCCCTTTTTACCCCCGGTCCGGATTAAGTCGGCGCCGCTCGGACGTTTCTGGCCGGTGGTTTACGGTTTGTTTTTCTGACTTCTGACTACCGACGACCAACGACTGATTTGCCGCCGCCATCGCCCTGAAGAAGCGCCGGCAGCTTTCGCACTCCCCGCACATCGTTTTCCCTCCATAATAGCAGCTCCAGATAAACTGCCAGGGAACACCGAGCTTTTGCCCCAGGCGGACAATATCCGTCTTGTCCAGGCGCTGGGTATAGCTAATCACCTTCACGCGGTTTCGCGTTGAGTAGGCAAGCGCTTCATTAGTGCATTCGACAAAAGGAGCACTGTTGTCGGGAAAAGTTTTGGCCTCTTCCCGGTTAAACCCCGTAACAATTAAAGCGCAGTCCAGGGCCTCGGCAAAACAGGCGGCGATATTGATGAATAAACCGTTGCGATTGGGCACCCACACCGCGGCGGCAGATTCTCCGGCGGCAACCGGATCGTCCAGATCGGCAAGTCCCGGTGCGGGGATGGCCTGCTCCTCATTCACCAGGGCAGTAGAGGTAATTTGCTTCAAAAAGGGCAGCTCGATAATCTTATGCTCCAGGTTGTAATAAGCGGCCAGGGCCGCCGCCGCGCCGATTTCTCTGGCTGCCGCCTTTTGGCCGTAGTCCATGGTGAGGCACAATTTTACCGTGCTTTCCTGCAGGGCGCAGGCCAGCGAAACGGCCGAGTCCAACCCCCCGGAAAGCAGAACCACGCTTTTCATCTGCCCAACTCCTTTACCTTATCCCTCGGCATAACTGGCCCAGGCATCGGGTGACTCCCATACTTTTACTTTTACCAGTCTCACCCCGGGTTTTAGTTTCGCTTTTAAACGCGCGTAAACATAGCGGGCAATATTCTCTGCCGTAGGGTTGGTTTCCCTGCCTGGTTTATTGAAAGGATCCAGATCGTTTAAATACCGGTGGTCAAGATCTTTAACTACGTCTTCAACCAGTCCCTGCAGTTCGTGAAAATCCATCAGCATGCCGTACTCATCCAGCCCTTCGCCGGCTACCATCACCTCCACCAGCCAGGTGTGCCCGTGCAAACGCACACACCGTCCGGGGTAACCCCACAAATGGTGGGCCGCGTCAAACTGCCTGCGGACCGTCAGCTCATACATTTACCCATCTTCCTCCGCTAAGTATTATAACCAGACTCCGTCCTCCAACTAATATTTCGTCGCTTGCAAACAACTTCCTGCACTTTCCGGACATAAAAAAGCAGGCTTTTCCTGCAGCAAAAAAGTAAAATATTCATTGAAACCGCTCACCGCGGCCGGGGCATGGCCCGGCACTCACCGAACACTCCTTGTTTACTACCGGCTGGCAGCTTTTTCGTTGCTGATCGCAACTGCGAAGAACCATGGGAACAGTGAGTGCCGGGTCCTTGAGCTGCCGCCCGGCACTCACGCGAACTGCGCACGTTCCTCCAGCGTGAAGTTGCTCATGATCATGCATCGCTCGAAATGGCAGGGGCTACAAACCCAGGGCCCGTCTGTAGCACTGCGCTGCTTCCCGCAGTTCCCCCATTTCTCTCAAAAGGTTCCCTTTTAAACCCCAGGTTTCCGTGCAATGCGGCTCCCGGGCGATAATTTTGTCGTAAATTTCCAAAGACTCCGGGTGGCGGCCCAATTTGTGTAAACAGACCGCTTTGTTTAACAAAATAGTTTTACTGAAAGAAGCCAGCGCAAGAGCGCGGTCGTAATATTGCATAGCTTCCTCTGCCCGACCCACTTCTTCCAGGCACAGCGCGTAATTATTGTAGATTACGGCGTCGGAAGGAAGGCAACGCAGTGCATTTTCATAAAAGCTGAGAGCCTGCGGGTATAATTTCAGGCGATGGTAGCAGGAAGCCAGGTTGGCCAGGATCACCCCGTCCCCCGGCGATATTTCCTTCGCCAGTTCGTAGCAGGCGATTGCTTCTTCGTACTGCTTTAAAAATGACAGGCTAAAACCTTTATTATTTAACAACTCGACACTGTTTAAACCGCCTGCCTGGGCGCGTTCGTAATATTCCAGCGCTTCCTTATGATAACCCAGCTTGCTCAAGGTCAGGCCCAAATTAAAACACAGGGCGGGGCTGACTCCTTCCGAGGCAAGCACTTGCCGGAATACGGCAAGGGCTTCTTCCATTCGCCCCATTTCTAATAATTGAATTCCTATATCATTCAGGGAAGGCTCACCCTGGTGGCTGTTCATCAGTTTAAACAGGCCGGCAGGCTTTGTTTTTTGAACGCTTACCTCTCCTTTTTCGGCTCCCTGCACCGAAAAGTCATCAATCCGGAGATTGTTTCTGATTAAGCGCTGGACGTTTAAGCCCCGGTGATCAGCCCTTTTTAACCAGTAGAGAAGGCTGGTCCGGCCCTTTTCACCGGCCGCTTTTCGCCAGTGCAGGATGGCCTGGTCTACCTTGCCGCGCTTTAAACATAAACGCGTCGCGTGCAGATGCAGCTCAGATTTTTGCGGGGCCACCTTAACCGCCCGGTTAACCAAACGCAAGGCCTGTTCTTCCGCCCCCAAAGCCTCTAAAATGCGGGCCCCGGCCTGCCACAAACTGATTGTCAAGCCTGTCCCTCTAAACGCCGGCAACGGGTTCCACATGTGAGATCGCCCCTTATTTCCAGAAATTATATATTTTTATTCTCTATTTCCTTTTTGCTTCCTGCAAACGGGAAAGAACTTTATTCCAACAAATCCCTTTTTCAAACGACACCTATCCCAAAAAACTTAAGGCATACGATCCTCGCCCCGGTTCATAGATTTTATATTGAGGTGGACAAAAATGCTCAAAAACTTCAGTCTGCTCTTAGTGATCACAGGAATGAGTTACGGCTTTACCCTTTACATTTTAGGAAACGTGTTAATTGGCCTGGCCTATTATCTTACCTCCCTGCCCGAAGACACTTTACCCTGGTTGGCAGAGGTGCTTTATTTCACCAGCGTGCTGACAGGAGCAGCAATAGCCGCCCGCCGCGCCGGCGGTAAGGGATTGTACTACGGGCTGGCCATCGCCTTTCTCTTTTTTTTCTTGATATGGGGTTTGAGCGCTGCCGTCCTTCCTTTTGAAGCCTTATCTTCCCCGTCAATCCAAAAGCTCGCGCTGGCCCTTGCTGCCGGTATCTTAGGTGGTGTTCTAGGCGTTTTTATGGCTTCGTGAATTAAGAAATACCGCCCCTTCGAGTAAATATCTGCCCTAGCTTACCCGGCAGACAAAGAAAAAGCGACACCCAACCGGTCTCGCCGCGAAAATAAAATTTTATAATTTTCTTTTTTACTTATTCCAAAACCTCAAAAGAATCGCCCGGACGAAGGAAGGTAATTTTATAAAGTAAACGCGCAAATTTTTTCACCCCTCCGCATGTTTTCCTCATTTACTATCTTATTAGTGAAAAACTGAAAATGTGACAGGAAATTTGGACTTATTAAGTTCACCCGCCAGCCACAATGAGCGGTTTTCAGGACTGACGGCTATTTCTGCAGCCATCTGGCCACGCCCCCGCTCACGGCCGCGCTGTTCCCGCGCATATGCCTCTTCAGCGGCAGGGAGTTTAAAAATTGCTCTCCGTAGCGCCTGCTGATCAGACGGTGATCGAGCACCACCACTACGCCGCGATCTTGCATGGTACGGATGAGCCGTCCGAACCCCTGCTTAAAACGGAGCACGGCCTGCGGCAGGGTAAAATGACGGAAGCCATCCTTACCCCGGCGGGATAGATCTTCGAGCCTGGCCTGGACCATCGGTACGTCGGGAACCCCGAAAGGCAGCTTGACGATCACCACGCAAGACAACGCGTCGCCAGGAATATCGACCCCTTCCCAAAAGCTTGCCGCCCCCAGGAGAACTGAGCGCTCGTTAGACCGGAACTCCTCTACAAGGCGCGCCCGGCTGCCGTCTATGTTGTGGGCAAGCAGGTAAATGTCCGTTTCCTCGCAAAAGCCCTTTAAACGGCGGTACGTTTCCTGCAGGCTCCGGTGCGAGGTAAAAAGAACCAGCATTTTGCCCTGCACAACCCGGATCAGGTCGGTCAGGACCGCCAGCAGGGCTTCAAAGTACTCCTCTTCGGCTACCTCTCCCTGCAGAGGAACGTTTTTAACAACGCACAACAAAGCCTGCTGATCGTAGCGGAATGGGGAGTCGACCAGTACTTTCGTAAGCCTTTCGGAAGGAACTAAATCCAAACCAACCCTCTCCATGAAATAAGCAAAGTCGCCTTCAACGGATAATGTGGCCGAGGTTAAAACAATTGTTTCCTTCGGCTCAAAAAGGTGTTCGTAAATCAGCTTCCCTACGTAAACGGGGGCAGCGTGCAGGCTGATTTCCGGTGATTCCTCCAGAACGGCTGCCTCCACCCAGTAAACGTAATTTTCTTCTTCCCGGCCCAGAATAAAAGCAAAGCGCGCCTCCAAATCCTTGCCCGCAGCCAGGTGCCCAAGGGTTTCCCCGTAGTAGTTCTGCCACTCTCTTTCGATAATCAGCCATCCTTCCAGCAGATTAACGATCTGCTGCAGGCATTTCAAAAGCTGACTGCAGGCCAGGGATAGGTTGGCGTACCCGGCTTCGAGGGAAGGGATTTTTTTCTCCCTTTCTCCCCGCAAGCGCAACGTGTACCGCGCGGACTCCTGGGCTCCCCGGCCGGCGCGCCCCCTGATCAGTTCAACCAAAACCTCAAAGACAATATCGGCGGCCCGCCCGGCCTTTTGCCGCTCCTCTTGCGCCTTTCGTAAAAGCTCCCCCCAAAAAGGCGCCTCATCCGGGGGGATCAAGCCGGTCAAGCGGGTGAGCAGCCTGCCCACCGCGTTCAACCAGCGCTTGAACTGCGCGCGGGTGACCCGCGTCCCCAGTTGTTCGGTGGCCACATCCTCCAAATGATGGGCTTCGTCAATAATCAACGGGCCGTAAACGGGCAATAGCCTGTTGTCCGCGCGTAAATCCGAAAAGAGCAAGGAATGGTTGGTGATGATCAGGTTGGCCGCTTCGGCGGCCTTGCGCGCCCTGGTGACGTAACAATTTCGCAACCAGGGGCAGAGCGCCCCCAGACAACCTTCGCTATCGGCGCAAATTAAAGACCAGCATTCCTGCTCGCACAAGTTAAGGTTAAGCTCCGCGCGGTCCCCGGTTTTCGTCTTTGTCGCCCAGACGAGCACCCGGGCCCAAAAAGCAGCCTCCCCGGCAGACCAGTTGCCTGCCGTCAAAATATTCAACCAGCGGCGCAGACAAAGGTAATGCTGCCGCCCCTTGAGCAATACCGTCCTACACGGCCAGGACAGGGCCGTGGTTAAGCCGGGAACGTCCTTTTGCCACAACTGCCCCTGCAGATTAATAGTGTAGGTGGCCACCACCACGCGCTCGCCATTGGTTATGGCGTGGTGAATGACCGGGATAAGGTAGGCCAGCGATTTCCCCGTGCCCGTCCCGGCTTCCATTAAAAGATGTTTTTTCTCCGTCAGGGCCCGGACAACCGCCGAAATCATTTCGATTTGCTGCGGCCTGTACTCGTAATTTTCCATCCGGGCGGCCAGCAAACCCTCCGGGGCAAGCAATGACGGCAACTCGCCCGCGCCCGGCGAAAGTTCCTTTTGCCCGGCAACGGCATCGCCCGGCTCGTCCGGGAAACCCGGCTCCGCAAAAAACAGGACGGGGGTGATTTTTGTGTCCAGGGCATCCTGAGCCACCTGCCGGATGAGGAGCGCCAATGGAACAGCCCAGGAAGAAGCTGCCCTTTGCAAAAAAGCATGCAGGGAAAATAAAATCTTTACGTCCAGTTCCTTAAGGAAGGCGATCAGGCGGTGGTAAAGCTCTACCGTGGCCAGGGCATCGGATAAAGCCCGGTGTTCATTTTTATTCTCAATACCCAAAAAGCGGCATAAATCACTTAACCGGTACCCCGGTGAAAAGGGCAGGACGATCCGGGCCAGTTCAAGAGTATCATAAATTGGATTACCGATTTTTCCTGCCGCCGCCTCTAAAAATTCTTTATCAAAACTCACGTTGTGACCAACCAGCGGATGGCCTTGTAAAAAATCTAAAACCCGGGGTAAAACTTCCCCAAGTTCCGGGCTGTTCTGGAAATCCCCGTCGGCCAGCCCGGTGAGGCGCCGGGTCCCAACGGGCAGCTTTTGCCTGGGACGGATCAGACTATGCAAAGTGTCCTTTATCTCGCCCCCCTCTACCCGCACCAGACCGAATTCGATTATTTCGTGTCGGTGGGGAGACAGACCCGTCGTTTCTAAATCGCAGACCACAAACTTATCGAGCATTTCTCCACCTCGAAGCGGCAACCGGGCAAAATAACGGGATCGCCGACCTTACAATAAAAAGTTCGCTAATGAAAAGAGAAATCCTTCCAAACTAAACCTCTTTACGTTTTTCCTCTGCCCGGATCTTTTTCAATTTTTCTTCAACTACGTTTTGCACGACAGTTCCCAGGGGTTGCAAAATAGCCTGCAAATCCACCTGCTCTTTGATTCCTCGCTTGTCCCCCTGCTCCTCTTTCTGTTCGGCATCCCTCCCTTCTTCTTCCTCCTCCTTGACCCGCAATTTTCCTGCGGATTCCAAAGACATCTGCAGGCCGGAGGCCAGAGCATCCAGGACGCGCGAGGCCAATTTAGTCCGGCTGATGATCTTCGTTAACGTTTCCTCCAGGGGAAGAGCGGATGCTTTTTTTAAGGACTGCTTCCCTTCTCTGGACAGAGCAAGGCGATCGATCTGAACAACGAGATTTTCCATTTTTTCATTTAAGGCCGATTTCAGCTTTAGCGTGGATTCAACCTGCGCCAGCAATTCTTCCAGCCGCTCTAAAGAAGCAATAAGTTTTTCCGTCTCTTCTATCTCTTCCTTTTTGGGAAGCTCCCACTCCTTTATTTTTTCTTCCAGCATATTTAACCATTTTTGGGTCTCCATAATTGACCTTCCTTCCAAGGTTAATTTTAGTATTATTTATGTATTTCCCGGATAAGTATGCCTTTCTTTTTGGAACAAAACGGACGGTGTCGACATACCCTGATAGGGAAGCGCATCCACTAAGGGAAAAGCAGTTGCACTCAACAACCAAATCCCAGAATCCTTACTTTAATATCCCATTCCCAACCTCTTATTCCTACTTGTAGCAAGGAGGCGAAACACCAATGTCTTTACCTGGGCTTAACCTGGAGAACTTGCCGGAGCCCGTGCGCAATCTGCTCCAAAACATCGACCCCGGTGCTCTGGCGCAACTTGCCACCGTAATGGACCCGAACACGGTTATGGAATTTTTAAATAATACCTTAAGTTCGGTGCGCCAGTCGATGAAACCGGAGGAAGCGGCAATCTTTGACCAGGTGCTGAACTCTTTAAGGCAGGCCATGCAAAGCCAAAAGAAGTAAACCCGCGAAGACGTAAATACCCCGGTTGTAAGCCGGGGCACTTTTTTATGTCCAAGAAACACAACAGTTAAGGTTTCTTCATCTTCTTTGTCGCCTGAACGACGGTTGTCTGGAACGATATGTGGCCTGGTTACGCTCGCTTCGGGAGAGCATGGAAATCGCGCGATCCACCCTCACCAGTCCGGCTCCCTGCTCATCCCGGCCATACCCGGGTAATTTCTCCGCCGTTGCCTGCAGGATTTTTAAAATCTCCTCAAAACCCGCTTGCCCGTTCAGACGTTTTAAAATTGCCAGCGCCCCGGCCACGAACGGAGCGGCCATGGAAGTGCCGCTCTGCCGTTTAAAAAACCCTTTTAAGGTGGTGGAAAGGATATTGGAACCGGGCGCAACCAGATTTAATTCCGGCCCGCGGCTGGTAAAAGGAGGGATCTGGTCAAACTCGTCGGTTGCGCCCACTGCAACGACCTCGGGATAAGCGGCGGGATAATCCACGGACTGGTATGTGCCGTCGTTTCCGGCCGCAGCGACGATGATTTTTCCGGCGGCAACAACTTTTTTTACCGCTGCGTGCAAAGCCTGGCTTGGTTGATCGGAACCAAAGCTGAGGTTGATTATTTCCGGGCCATTCTGCATACACCAGTCCAGCCCGCGGATAACGTCGGAAAAATACCCTTCCCCAACGGCGTTCAATGCTTTCACCGCAAAAAGGTGGACACCAGGGGATGCTCCCAGGATACCAAAACCGTTGTCTACGGCGGCAATAATCCCGGCCACGTGGGTCCCGTGGCCGTTATCGTCTAAAGGCGGGCTTTGCGGCGACAGTAAATTTATTCCACCTTTAAAATTAACTTTTAAGTCCGGGTGGGGAAAATCCACGCCGGTATCCAAAACTCCCACTTTTACTCCTTCACCCCGGGAAACAGGCCAGGCTTCGGGAGCGCCAATGCGCTGAACCCCCCAGGGAACAATCTGACGTTGATGCTGGTCAAAAACCAGGCTCTTCGATTTTTCAAAAACCGGATATAATTTAACCTTTAAATTATCTTCTACGGAAAGAACTTCATCCAACCGGGCCAATTGATCAAAATCAACTGGTCGTTCAAAAAAGCAAAGCGCGCCATTGATTAAAGGAAGTGGTTCCACTTGAAATGCTCCGTGGGCAAACAACAAGGTTTTGTATCCAGAATGCAGGTCTCTTTTTTCGATTGCGGGCTCCTTAAAAATGATTATTTTTTGGTATTTTTTTCGCCGAAACATAAGAAACATCCCCTGGCTTTTACTGTGTGGCTTTTTAGCCACTACCTCTTTTAAGAAGCTTTTTCGGAAGACAATGTCCGCAACTCGTTAATTGCCTGAGCAATTGAATCCATCATGATCTGCACACTATTGGCAATCACTTCCATGACCTGCCCAACGGTTTTTGTCCCGGCAACGAAAAAGCGCAGAGAACGTTCAAACCCTTTTTTAGGCACTTTTTCCTCCTTCTCACGATCTAAATTCGCAAGTTGCCGGGCAAGGTTTTCCAGTTTACTCAGCAACTTGTTTTCCTGGCTGCGTTGGAGCTCCAGGTTTGCCACCACTTCGGCTAATTTATCCAGGCTGGCGGCTACTTTCGCAGTATCTTCCATCTTTGCGTCGGTTTCCGCTTGAACGGTTTCCAGCCTTTCCAGGAGGCGCTGCAAAGCTTCTTGAAGCAAGTTATTTGCAGGAACCTTCATGTCTTCCCACATCCTTAATTTAAATTTAGAGGAAAGGGCTACACAAAGGTGTAGCCCCTTTGGCTTTTAAACACTTCTGGAAATGGCAATTTTTACCTTTAAAAGGCAAGGACAAACAAGCCCACCAGGGTAACCACGGCCCCCGCAAAGAAAGCGCCAAATATCCTGATCAATAAGAGCCCGACCAGGATTAGGAAAACACCGGCAAAAACTTCCGTCGTGGTGGTGGCTTTAGTGGTAACCTCCCCTTGCTTTTCAAGTATATCCGGCATTTTAAGTTCCTCCTTTCGATGGTTTTAAATTTTTCCCCGGATGGAAAGTTTCTGTTTTAGGATATGTACCGTTGCTTGATCTTGTTACAAAAAAGAAGCTACCCCGGTAGAAAATGGGCAGCTTCAACAAATTTCCACCTTTTTGCCGGCGCTGCTCCTTTTTTAAGAAAACGCGCCGGCTTTGCTTTCGTTTCGCAGACTCGAATTCACTACGACGTAATTTAAAATTGAGGCGGCCGCAGTATAGGGATCGATCTGCCTTTTGACGACTGCTTCCAGTAAATCATTTACTTCCTCCGACAGTTTCAGCTCCTTACGAACCAACCGCTGCCACTGGCGATCCAAAATTTCTAAGGTTTCCGAGCGCAGGCGCTCTTCCCGTCGTTTTTGGAAAAGGCCCCTGGCTACCAGATAAGCCCGGTGTTTTTCAATGGCGGACAACAAGTCTTCGAGACCGGCTCCGCTTACGGTCGAAGTTTTGATTACCGGCGGACGCCAGGGCACCGCAGGCGAGTGCAGATCGAGCATCATCTCCACTTCCAGGGCCACTTTATCCGCCCCGGGCAAGTCGCTTTTATTAACCGCAAAAATATCGGCAATTTCCATAATCCCCGCCTTGATTGTCTGAATGGAATCGCCCGCCCCGGGGGTAAGCACGACAATCACCGAATCCGCCACGTGCATTATATCCAGTTCCGCCTGGCCGACGCCCACCGTTTCCACGATCACCCAGTCGAATCCAAAGGCGTCCATGGCTTTGACCACTTCTTTCGTGGTGTGGGCCAATCCGCCCAGGCTGCCCCGCGTGCCCATACTGCGGATAAAAACGCCCTGATCCACGGCATGCTCCTGCATGCGGATCCGGTCGCCCAACAGAGCGCCGCCGGAAAACGGGCTGGTTGGATCGACGGCCACGATCCCGACCCTTAAGGCTTGCTTCCGGAGTATAGCAGTCAGGCGATCCACCAGCGAGCTTTTCCCTGTACCCGGAGATCCCGTCACACCCAGAATGTACGCCCGCCCCGTCTTGGTAAAAAGCTGGCGCATTAATTCGTCACGACCGGATTCCTCATTTTCCAGAATGGAAATAAGGCGGGCCAGCGCCCGGGGTTCCCCGGCCCAAAATCGTTGAAGTAAATCCTGCACCCCCTGCACCTCCAAATTATTGTTGCGTCTTCCGCCGACACTGCCTTACGAATTCTCCGCCGGTTAGCAAATATCCTGCAATTCCGGTACAGATTAAATATTTAGAAGATTCCCTCAAAGGACTTTATCGGGGGTTAAACCGTTGTTAAACAAAACCTAACGGTAATCGGCCAAATCAAAACCGCTGCCGGAGGGTGGCCGGCGCGCTCTAACGGCTTTATATGCCCGGTTAAGGATAAAATTCAACCACTTAAGGAAAATCTCTTTTCATCAGCGAGGCGCCGGATATAATAAAAACAACGAGCTTTGATAACAACCTAATCTCCTCTCCCTTTCTCCGCTGTATCGAAAAAGATACAGCATTTTCTTCTTTATCATCCGGGAAGAGTCAGCTCCTTGTCCCCTCAGGCACCCCAACCTTTTCCAACACTTTAAGGTCCTCGATATGTTTTTCCGCCGCCACGGCGGCAATCGCGCCGTCGGCCACCGCGGTAACCACCTGCCGCAACAGCTTTTTGCGCACATCCCCGACGGCAAAAAGACCGGGACAACTGGTCTGCATTTTATCGTCGGTAATGACGTATCCGCGCTCATCCAGTTCCGCCAGTTCCTCCACCAGACGGGAGGCCGGTCTTTGCCCGATATAAATAAATACGCCATCCACAGCGAGGACGCGGGTCTCGCCCGTGCGCACGTCTTTGACGCGGACTCCTTGCACGGCGGACTCCCCGAGAATCTCCTCCACTATACCGTGCCAGACAAATTCAATCTGGGGATTGGCCATGGCCTTCTGCTGAACAATTTTGGTGGCCCGTAACTCCCCGCGGCGGTGAATAAGGAGGACTTTTTGGGCAAACCTGGTTAAAAAAATTGCTTCTTCCACCGCGGCATCCCCGCCGCCCACCACAGCCACCGTTTTTCCCCGGAAAAAGGCGCCGTCGCAGGTGGCGCAATAGGAAACCCCCCGTCCCAGAAGCTCTTTTTCGCCCGGAACGTGCAAAAGCTGGTGTTCGGCCCCGGTCGCCAGAATTATTGCCCGGCTCTGTAAAACCCCGTCTTCCGTTTTAACCACAAAATGCCTGTCGGAGCAACTTATTTCCTCCGCGCTGGCGCTTAGCACGGCCAATCCGAAACGCTGCGCCTGGGCCAGCATCTGCGCCATTAATTCGGCCCCCCCGATCCCCTCGGGAAAGCCGGGGTAATTTTCAATCATTTCCGTGCTGCTGGCCAACCCCCCGGGCGCTCCCCTCTCCAGCAAAAGCACGTCCAGCTTTGCCCGGCCGGCATAAATCCCGGCGGTTAAACCGGCCGGGCCGCCACCGATAATAATTAAATCTTTCATCGCAAACTATTTCCCCCATTGCTTAAGATTGTTATCCTGATCTTAGTAAATCAGGGCGAAACCGTCAAGTCACTTTCCGCATGGACATGGAATTTTTTGTGGCCCTTTGTTAAAATATATTAAACGGAAGGAATGGACACGATGGCAAATGCAATCTGGTTGTACCGCCTCTACGATGTGGCCGAAGAGATTCAGCTCCATCTGGTGGAAAAAATTTTAGCGGAAAGCAAGCCCACCGCCAGGCTAAGACTGTCCCGCATTCGGCCTAAATCCATCCACATCCCCAACCCACCCGTCACGGTGGAACTGGGTGGAGAAGATATCCTCATCCGCAAAGAGCGCTACCCGGTAAAATTTGTCGCCAAAGTATACGATTTAGGGGTAATCAGCATTATTATGCGTATTCTGCTCGGCAGCTCATGCACCTACGAAAAAATCCGCGATCTGGCCGTGTACCTCTCCGATACGGAAGACCTCGAATGTTTGTTCGTGAACAAACGGGACGAAGTAAGGGAAGCCCTGGCGCAAACAATGATCAGGCCGGGTTACCGGGGCTTTGAAGAAGACTACCTCCTGTTTTATTTTCGCCAGTGGCAGAAAGAATGGGACCCGGTTCCGCTTCTTTTGGGCGAGAATGAACCCGTCAGTCAGCAGGTGCGCAGGGAAACACTCCAGCATACCTTTACTTATGGCGAGGAAGACCTCACGATCATTACCTGGAGTTCCGCGCTGGTTTACGATAACACAGGTAGTTTCGACATCCCCGACTTGCTGGAATTTGCCCTCACCCAGTTGCTGGAATTGCGCTACTACGACAGCCTCCTAAGTGAAGAAATGACCAAAATGTACGATGCCATCGAAGAAGCGGAAGCGGTCACCCAGTTCAGGCGCCTGGGTCAATACAGACAGATTATGAATAAACTGATGGAACTGGTTGTCGAAATCAACGAAATTACGGAAAAGATCCAGAATTCTTTAAAGGTTACCGAAGACGTCTTTTACGCCCGCATATACGGTGCCGCCCTCGCCATTTTTCGAACCAGGGCCTGGATGGAGAGCATTCAGCAAAAAAGCTCGGTAATCATGCAAAACTACTCTTTTTTGAGCAACCGGCTGGTAAACCAGCAGTCGATGCTGCTGGAACTGGCCATTGTCCTGCTCTTTTTACTGGAAATCATCCTGACTCTCCCCAGCTTTTTCCATTAAGCCACGGGGAAAGGATTTCGCTCCACTAATTTAGACCCCTTATCCAGGCTTTTGCGCAAGCTCCAAAAATGAACTTTCCCTTCCTGCCCACCGCAAAGATAGTTTTGCATTCCGGGCAGGAATTTTTTACAAAGGGTAGAATTTAATAAATCTAATTCTTCAAAACACAAGAAAAGGAAGGATCGTGCACCCATGACTCCCGACCTGGAGAACTTAAAAGCCTTTTTGCTGAATTTGCAGGATAAAACAATTCCGGAAATCAGCCAGGCCTGTGCCGAGAAAATAAGGAGCATGGAGGTTGCGGGCAGTGCGGACAAAGCATTAATCGAGCACCTGAAGTCCATCATCCTGCTGATCAGGCACCTGCGCCGGCCGCCGGTAGCCAGGGATGAAGAAATGCGCCTTTTCCTGATTAATTTTTTTACCCAGGTCCAGGAATACGACCGCCGGGCCAAGCACCCTTTGGAGGTACTAAAAAAATAGAGTGCTTGCCAGCACCCAGACTGCAGTAATTTCAAGCCGGAATCGGGGAATCGCGCAACACCGGCGCGACGCGCAAAGGGTATTCGCGAACATGACCTTATTGGCGCTTTAGTTCTGGATGATTGCGTTTTCAACCGGGCAAACTCATCTTAAAAAGGGAAGGCCAATAATCCACCCGCCAAGCAGGTAAACAACCGCGGGGCCGGCAACGAAAATTAAACATTTCAAAACCCGTTCAAAAACACTGGCGGCATCAGAGCGCTCCCGGACGTTGCGATGAATGGCTGCTGAATTCAGCATCCTGTTCTCCTCCCCTTTAGCCACTTTTTTTCTATATATCTTAGCCAATTTTACTCCTTCTGTAAAGCCTCCCCAATACGCGGCAAAAATCTTTCGTGGTCATATTTTTTAATACTTCTTAATATCCTGCTAATAAATACCTGTTCAAGGATATTTTTCACATAAAGCAGGTGGTTAGTTTATGCAAATTCCCAAAAACCCTTCGTCTGGAAAAGAAACATTCTTTATTCGGCAGGCCGGGCAACTAATCGAAAATTACCAGGAAGATTTTGCCCGGCCAAAGATAGTGGTCGGCGGCTGCCTGAACACGGGCAAGACGACGCTTGTGAACAGTCTGCTCCAAAACAATCCGGCATTTCAGTTGAACACCCTTTGCCCGGTTTTTTATACCTACGGCACAAAGTTTACGGCCAAACTATGGACTAAAGAGCGACTTTGGTACCTTGCCGACCCGCGGGAATTAATTTATGCCTTAAAAACAAGGCATTCCCGGCTAAAGCCGGAAAAAGTGGAGGTGACGCTCAACCACCGCTTACTTAAACTATGCCACCTGGTCGATACGCCGGGGGTCGACTCACCGGTTTGGGAGCATTCCTCCGTCTTGGAACAAATCTTTGCCGGTGCCGGGCAAATCATCTACCTTTTCCACCAGCGCGGCTTCCAGATTTGCGACCGGGGCTTTTTGCAAAATCTCAAGGAACTTCTTGGCCCAAAAAGCTACAGGGCGCTTTCTTTCTGGCTGAACTGCAACGCCGGTCAGCCGGACGGCACCTCCCTGGCCAGCACCAGGGCTGCCTTAAGGGAGTTATTCGGCGCGCAAATACCCGTCCATACGCTCAATACCCGTGATCAGGCAAGTATAAGTGCCCTGGGCGTTTTTTTACAGGAGAAACTAATTGAAGATGTATTTTCCCAAATTGAAGGGCGCCTGCGCCAGGAAGACTCGCTTCTTCCCGAAATGCTGGAGAAATTGTCCGTTCTCCCGGGGGAACCCGATTTTCTGCTCAACTTCTGGTTAATCAAAGAAAAGGCCGGGCGAATTCTGGCTTTTAAGCAAGCAATCAACGAGCTTAGAAAACAAAAAACGGTCAATGCCGTCCTGGCGGAAAATAACCGGCGGATCCTTCAGAAAGCGCCACTTTCCGGGGCCGGCCGCCCGGAAACCGGCAAACATCCCGGCTTCCCCAAACATTTTGCGATCAGTCCGGAAAGCCTCCTGAAATTACCGCCGGCCTCTCCCGAAAAATTCGTCGTGACGGCCTGGGGACCATTTTCCTCCGGCAAGTCCACCTTTTTCAACGCCATAATGAAAGAGGCCATTTTACCGGCCGAGGATAAACCGAC
>JBFLZY010000018.1:0-39921 GCA_040755975.1 Bacillota bacterium
CGGGAAGAAACCCCGCCCCAGCCCTCCCGCCGGACGATATCCGCCACTCCGAGCTCTTCGGCTAACTCGTATTTCAGCCTGTCGGACATAACTCCTCCACGCCTTCTACCCATTAGCCTGCCTCCTTCAATTTTTTAGGGGCGCCAACGGCAAGAGCGGCTGGCGATATTTAATTTTGATGATGTGTATAATTCTAGTATCCCCATTAATTTATTAATCATGTGAGTAAAGTATTTCCACTCCAGGATAAAAAATTAAAAGGCTTTTTCTAAACGCTTGACTTTATTTGTTATAATGTTTAAAATAATATTCAGATAAACGGGGCGTAGCTCAGTTTGGCTAGAGCGCTACCTTGGGGTGGTAGAGGCCGCTGGTTCGAGTCCAGTCGCTCCGACCATTTACAGCAACCCGTAGAACCAGTAGGATTTTTGGTTTTACGGGATTTTTATCTGCTCAGACAAAAACCCGCGTTGCTGAAAAAATTCTGCCCGCGGGTTTTTATTTAAGTTGACGCTTAAAACTCAGGCTTGATTTTGAATTTGCTGTTTATTTTTTAAGCTATTCCGTTCGCCACCTTGGCGGCTTTGACGGTATTTAACATTAACATGGTGATGGTCATCGGGCCCACCCCGCCGGGAACGGGGGTAATCATGCTGGCCTTTTCTTTGATGGCTTCAAAATCGACGTCGCCGCAGAGGATGGCCTTGCCTTCGGGGGTCATACCGATCCTGTTGACGCCCACGTCGATTACCACGGCGCCTTCTTTGACCATATCCGCGGTAACCGCCTTCGGCCGGCCGGCCGCCACGATCAGGATGTCCGCCCTTCTGGTGTGTTCAGCCAGGTTTTTCGTGCCGGTGTGGCAGATGGTCACGGTGGCGTTGGCGCCCTTCGCCTTTTGGGCCATCATGATGGCAATGGGTTTGCCCACGATATTGCTTCTTCCGACCACCACCACTTCCGCGCCGTCGGTCTGCACCCCGGACCTGATCAACATTTGCTGGATGCCGAAGGGGGTGCAGGGGTAATAGTTCGCCTCGCCAATCATCAGTTTTCCGACGTTGACCGGGTGAAAGGCGTCCACGTCTTTATCGGGGTTGATAGCGTAGAGCACTTTGTTTTCGTTGATATGCTTGGGCAGCGGCAACTGCACCAGAATGCCGTGAATCAACGGGTCTTTGTTGTATTGAGCGATTAAAGCCAGCAGCTGGTCTTCTGTTATATCGGCCGGCTGATTGTCCTGAACCGAGTAAAACCCCAGTTCTTTGGCTGTTTTTTGCTTTCCCGTCACGTAACTGACCGATGCCGGGTTCTCCCCCACCAGGATGGTCACCAGCCCGGGGGTAACGTTGTATTTCTCTTTGAGATTTTTCACCTCCTCTTTTATTTCCTCGCGAATTTGTTTGGCAATCTCTGTGCCGCTGATAATTTTGGCCGCCATTTCTCACTCTCTCCTTTCAAAATTTTTTGCTTTTGCCGGGCCTTTGCTCCTTTGCACGCCGTTCGTTTGCCGTCGCTCCGATGCTGCGGGCCGGAAGTTTTCACCCTCTGTTGGTGCCGCTAAAAAGCGGCATGGGGGTCTTCTGTGCTTTCTTCTATGCTCTCTTCCACCACGCAGAGCAGCCTGCCCTCGGATAGCTTAACCTGAACCTGCTCTCCGCTTTCTACTTCCTTGGCGCTCCGGATTACTCCCGGCACACCGGGCCGGGTGCAGATGCTGTAGCCGCGGGCCAGGGTCGCCAGCGGACTCAAGGCTTCCAGGCGCCCGGCGAGCGCACCCAACCTGTTCCGGTTTTGTTCCTTGACATTGTTTATCGCCTGGATCAGCCGCTGGTGCAGAAAATCCACCTGCTGCTGCCTGCCGGCGCAGATCTCTTGCACCGGCCGCCAGAACAGGGGGCGGTCCAAAATGGTGGTTAAACGCCGCCGGTGCTGTTTCAGGTATTCTGTTGCCCCCCGGCAAAGGCGCTCCTGCATCGTTCCCAGGTACCTTTTTACTTCGTCTTTGACCGGCACCACCAGTTCGGCGGCCGCCGAGGGAGTGGGCGCGCGGACGTCGGCCACAAAATCGGCAATGGTGAAATCGGTTTCGTGTCCCACCGCCGAAATGACGGGGATTCGGGAATGAAAAATACTGCGCGCGACTATTTCCGTGTTAAAAGCCCAGAGTTCTTCCAGCGAACCTCCGCCGCGCCCCGCGATAATAACCTCAACGTCACCAGCCCGGTTTAGCCAGTCGATGGCCCGGGCAATTTCCCCCGCCGCCGTTTCCCCCTGTACGGCCACGGGGACGAAAACAATTTCCACCCCTGGCCAGCGCCGGTTGATAATTTTGATCATGTCACGGATTACCGCTCCCGTGGGCGAAGTGACAATGCCGATGCGCCGGGGCAAAAAAGGAAGCTTTTGCTTGCGCCGGGGATCAAATAACCCTTCTTGCTGAAGCTTGTTTTTTAACTGTTGGAAGGCCAGATGAAGCGCGCCGGCGCCGTCGGGCTCCATCTCTTCGACGTAGAGCTGGTAGGTGCCGTCGCGCTCAAATACCGTCACGTAGCCGCGCACCCGGACGGCCAGGCCGTTTTTCGGCTGGAAAGGCAGTTTTCCGCACCGGGAGCGAAACATGATCGCCCTGAGACAGCACTGCTCGTCCTTCAGAGTGAAGTACAGGTGGCCGCTGGCCGCCAGCTTGCAGTTGGATATTTCGCCCCTGACCCACAAACTGATCAACAGCGGGTCCTTGTCCATCAGATCTTTAATGTAGGCTGTCAGCTCGGTTACCGTCAGCAGTTTCTTCGGCGCTGGATTTAACTGGATCATCTTTCTCCATTTGAATTTAATTCAATCAGGCGCCCCTTTTTGCCATCAGGTAGGCGTGCATGGATTTTGCCGCCACGCGCCCGGCGCCCATCGCCAGGATCACCGTCGCCGCGCCGGTGACCACGTCGCCGCCGGCGAAAACGCCCGGTTTCGAAGTGGCTCCCGTGGCCGGGTCGGCAACAATGTTCCCCTTCCTGGTGACTTCCAGACCTTGGGTGGTCCTGGGCACCAGGGGGTTGGGCCCCTGTCCGATGGCCACCACCACCGTGTCTGCTTCCATGATAAATTCCGAACCGGGAATCGGCACAGGGCTGCGCCGGCCGGAGGCATCGGGTTCGCCTAATTCATATTGCAGGCATTCCATTGCCTTTACTTTCCCGTTTTCGTCCGCCAGAATCCTGGTGGGGCTGGTCAAAAAGGCAAATTTGACGCCCTCTTCGATGGCGTGCTCCACCTCTTCGTGGCGGGCGGGCAGTTCGTTTTGCGAGCGGCGGTAGACGATCCAGGACTCTTCGGCGCCCAGGCGCAAAGCGGTGCGGGCCGCGTCCATGGCCACGTTGCCGCCGCCCAAAACGGCTACCTTCTTGCCGATTTTAATGGGGGTATCCCACTCAGGGAACAGGTACGCTTTCATTAAATTGGTGCGGGTTAAAAATTCGTTGGCGGAATAGACACCGCAGGAATTTTCCCCGGGAATGTTCATAAAGTAAGGCAGGCCCGCGCCGGTTCCGATGTATACGGCATCAAAACCTTCCTCGTTCATCAGTTCGTCAATAGTGGCAAACTTCCCTACCACCGCGTTAACTTCAATGGTCACGCCCAGTTTTTTGAGGTTTTCGATTTCCGCCTGCACCACCTGCTTGGGCAAGCGGAACTCGGGAATGCCGTACATGAGCACCCCGCCGGGGACGTGGAGGGCCTCGAAAATGGTTATCCGGTGCCCCAGTTTGGCCAGGTCGGCGGCGCAGGTAAGGCCGCCTGGGCCGGACCCGACCACGGCCACCCGAAAGCCCGTAGGCGGCGCAACCTCCTGCGGGAGTACCCCTTTAGCCAGTTCCCAATCGGCACAATAACGCTCCAGGCGGCCAATGGCCACCGGTTCGTGCTTTTTACCCATGGTGCAGTATTTCTCGCACTGGTTTTCCTGCGGGCAAACCCGCCCGCAGACCGCCGGCAGGGCGTTTTTCTCCTTGATCTTTTGAATTGCGCCGGCAAAGTCTCTTTCGGTAATCAGCCTGATAAAGGCCGGGATGTCCACTTCCACCGGGCAGCCCTGGCGGCAGGGCGCTTTTTTGCACTGCAAACAACGGTTGGCTTCCGCCACGGTGGTTTCCTCGTCGTACCCCAGGGCCACCTCGTTGAAATTTTTAATCCGCACCGCCGGATCCTGGGCGGGCATGGGGTATTTTTTCGGGATAATTTCCTTCTTTTTGCCTGGTTCTTTCGTTTCTGCCATTAATGCCCACCTCCGCATCCGCAAGTGCATCCCCTGCTGTTCTTGTTATGCTGCCAGCGCTCCAGCGAGAGCTTTTCTTCCTCCAGGAAAAATGCGTTGCGCCGCGCCAGTTCGGCGAAATCTACCTGGTGGCCGTCAAATTCCGGGCCGTCCACGCAGACAAATTTCGTTTGCCCGCCGACGGTTACCCGGCAGCAACCGCACATCCCGGTCCCGTCCACCATCAGCGAATTTAAGCTGACGATCGTTTTGATGCCGTACTCCCTGGTTAAATTGCAGCAAGCCCGCATCATCGGCTGCGGACCAATGGCCAGGACCAGGGCAATTTGCTCTTTCCCCCGCTCCTCAACAACCTCCTGGAGAACGTCGGTCACGAATCCCTTTCTTGCGTAAGAGCCGTCGTCGGTGGTCACAAACAACTCGCTGGAGGCTTCCCGCATTTTATCCTCCCAGAAAAGGAGTTCTTTGGTCCGGGCGCCGATGATCCCGATGACGTAATTGCCGGCTTCTTTGAAAGCCCGGGCAATCGGGAACACCGGGGCCACGCCTACTCCGCCGCCCACGCAGACGACCGTGCCGAAATTTTCGATGTGCGAAGGGGTGCCCAGTGGACCGACAAAATCATGGACACAGTCCCCCGCTGCCAGCGCACCCAATTGCCTGGTGGTTTTTCCTGCTTCCTGGAAGACGATGGTGATGGTACCTTCCTGCCGGTCAAAGTCAGCGATGGTCAGCGGAATACGCTCGCCTTCCTCGTGGGTGCGCAGGATGACAAATTGTCCGGGTTGACATTTTTTTGCGACTTTTGGCGCGGCGACGACCATTAGTTTAATGATGGGCGAAAATACTTGCTTTTCGATGATTTTGTACATTATAAACCTTTTCCCTCCCTTTTCCGCTGTGCTTTTATCTTCTCTTTCAGGCATATAACTTCGCCCAACCACCCCCCAATTCCTGCCGCAAGGATGACTTGAAGAAATTTTTTGCATAAAAAAACTGCTTCCACCGAGCAGTTTTCAGGCGGTTAAAATTTCCAATCAGGATTTCAAGTAACTTGCCGGGTCTTTGACCACCTTGCCTAAAATGCCGTTTATGAAGCGACTGGAATCGTCTCCGCCGTATGCCTTCGCCAGCTCTACCGCTTCATCAACGGAAACCGCCAGGGGAATGTCTGCGCAATAAAAAATTTCGAAAAGGGCCAGGCGGATGATATTGCGATCCACGGCGGCCATCCGGTTTAGTTCCCAGTCGTGACTGACGCGGGAGATGACCCGGTCAATGGGCTCTAAATATTCCAGGGTACCTAGAATTATTTTTCTGGCAAAGGCCAGATCCTCCTGGTTTAAAGATTTTTTTTCCCGGGCAGCGTATTCCATGGCCGCTTCCGGCCGGGCTTTCCCTATATCCACCTGAAACAAAACCTGCAAGGCAAGTTCCCGGGCCTGCCTTCTGCTCATCGAAATCCTCGCCTTTAACTCCTTGCCTGGCTTTTAATCCTTTCGGAAAATCCTGGCAAACATGTCTTTAAAATCAAACTGCTCGTCCACCCGTTTTCCTATATAATATCCGATTGCTGCGCATAAAGCAATAAAAAAGGTCTTCCCAAGGCCGTATTTAATAACCAGCCAGCCAAAAACCAACCCCAAAACGATCCCCGCTATTTTGCCCCGGTGTCTGGCGAGAAGATCCATTAAATCCATTCTTTCTGACACCTCTGACAGAAGGTCTATTCCACCCTTGGTTTACGCGCCGCAAAACTATTGACCAGAACGTGCACCTGCTGAACGGTAAGGCCCGTTACCGCCAAAATCTTTTCTTTTACCTGTTCCTGAATCATTTTTGAAAGTTCGGGTATTTGGGTGTCCGGGCTTACCGTAGCCTGTACCCTGATTCCCACGCCCTCCGGCAGCGCCAGCACCCTGGCTTTAACCTCGCGGACGCCGCTGTTTTGCGCGGCCACCTTCTCCACCAGGTCTTCAATGGCCGCCAGCGCAATGCGCACTTGCCCCAAAGCGCCCTCTTGGACAATTACGTGCTTGTGGGCAGGCCTGATTCCCGCCCAAAAAAGTCTTGCCCCCATCAATACAACCAACCCCAAAAAGACAAAAATAATTTCCGGCTGTCTTGTCAGTTGTTCATCATACGGGGCCAGGAGGCTCCAATCAAGCCAGCCGGCTAAAAAAGGGATCGCGGCTAAAAAGAAAATTGTCAGCAGGAAAGTATAGATTAAAAGCAAGCCCCGATCGAAAGGCTGCACGATTATTCAGCCTCCCCGATTCTGATACCGGTCGTCAGACGTCAGGCATCCGGAATTGTCTTATGCTGATCGCCCCGGGGGTCAGGAAATTCCTTCGGGTGCCCGTGTCTGACGACTGACGGCCCAGGCAAGATCTACTCCTTATTCTCATCGCCCCTGAAGGTAACTCCCTGGATGTTTACATTAACTTCCACAACATTCAGGCCGGTCATTTCCTGGACGGCGTCCTTGACTTTTTGCTGGATCTGCGAAGCCACCTCGGGGATTCTGCTGCCGTAATCGACGACCACGAAAATATCTATGGCTGCTTCTTTTTCGCCCACATCTACTTTCACGCCTTTAGAAAGGTTCTTGCGCCCTAACATTTCTGTAATACCGCCCACTATTCCCCCGCTCATTCCGGCTACTCCGGGTACTTCCGTAGCGGCTAGGCCGGCGATGATCCGCACTACCTCGTCGGCGATTCTGATGGAACCCAGGCCCGTTTGTTCCTGCTGGACTACAATCTCCTTTTTTTCTTCCATAAGGCTCGGCACCCCCCTTAAAAATTTATCCCTTATTTCAGTTCAGTAAGGATATGTTTATTATACTGTAATTGCCACCTTTAGGCAACCGTAGCCGTTTATTTTTTACAGCCAATGATTTCTCGGCCCTTTAAAGGACTGGTTTCATGTAAAAAAGGGGCTGACCGTATTCAACGGATTCGCCATTTTCGACCAGGATTTCGACGATTTCGCCGGTTATCTCGGCCTTAATCTCGTTCAGCATTTTCATGGCTTCAATGATACAGAGGGTCTGTCCTGTTTGGACAATATCCCCCGCCTGGACAAAGGGCGGCGCGTCGGGAGCAGGCGCCCGGTAAAAGGTACCGACCATTGGTGAAACCACCTCGGTAAATTTAATTGACCCCTTTTCTTTCGCCTCTCTGAAGAGATCAGCAACTGTTTTGTCTTCAGCGCTTTCCGGTCCGCCGGGACCTTTTTTGATGGCTATCTTAATTCCGTTGCTTTCCAGGGATAGTTCGGCAATGCTCGTCTGGTCAATTAATCTGATCAGTTCCCTGATTTCCTGGAAATCCATCTTATTCGCTACCTCCGCCTAGTAGTTTAACCAGTTGTTGGCGCTCTTAAAATACTTTTCTTGATTTGGCTATGTGCCCGATTTTTCTTTTGGTCACGTTTTCGGGATAACGATTATATTTTGTTCCCCCACCCCGGTTCCCCAGGAGACTACTTCGCAAATTTTTGTTATGTCTTCGGGCGTGATTTTTTGCGGGGTTTGCCCTTTCGCCGGCTGGACGATTACGGTTACTCCTTTTTCCTCAATGCATACGGTAGCATCCTGGTATCCTTTCGCCCGGATTAAGTGCTCCAGTTCCATTTCTTTGGCAAGCTTGCCGCTGATGGCCAGGAGCTCCTCCTGCGCCTTCTGGCGCGCCTGTTCACTTGCCGTGGGGCTGTTGATGATTTCCCGGAGGAGCTCTATTTGGCGGCCCCGTGTTCGCTCGCGGTCCAACCGGTATTCGATGAAAAAATCAAGGTTATTTCTTTCGCCAATTGTTATCTGCGTTTTCGCCTGTGTCGGCGAAACGGCTATTTCCCCACTGTTCCCGGGGGCAACCGGGGAAGCCGGCCGGGGGGCCGGTTGCAGGCCGGTGTTCTGGACAGCCACGGCCCTTTCTTTTTTTAGGATTTTGGCCGGGATTTCCAGCAGCCCGCTAAAAAGCAGTCCCGCACCGAGTAAAATTGCCAGTAAAAGGTAAAGGAAACGCTTGCGAATAATGATCGAGAGCATTTTATTTCCCTCCCCCGGCCGGCAGGACGAGAATTTTTTGCGGTTCTACGCCCAGGGCTACCTGCACTGCTTTAAATAAATGGGCCTTGATTAACGGGTCTTTTGCTCCTTCCGCCACGACCAGCACCCCCGCTATGCGCGCCGCCTGTTCTTCTTCGATCACGGGAGTTTCCCTTTGGCCATCGCGAATCAAAACAAGCTGTTCGTTGCCGGTGTTTTCGGTAATCAGCCTGGTGCCGCCCGCCTGATCTTTTTCCTCCGTAGTTTTGCGGCCGGTAGTGGTGTTAATGGCGTATTTATCGCGCTTCGAACTGGCCAGGCGGACGGTTACGTCAACCTTTCCGGCTCCCTCCACCTGGCTCAACATTTTTTTCAGGCGGCCGGCCAGCATCTCTTCCTCCTGGGCCATTGCCGAGCGAAAAATACTTTTCTGTTCCGCAGTTTCACCCGTTGTTTTATTCTGGGCGCTTTGCCCGGACCGGCTGCCGTGGCCGATTAAAATTAAGGCAATGCCCAGGATTACCGCGCACATCAGCCAGATAATCTTTTGCCTTTGTTGTTTGGGAGGATAATCGCCTTCCCCGCTGCCGCCCGCAATTTTCTGCAACAAGCCTCTCATTTTCCCGCTCCTCTCTTAACTCCCTTCAATGACCTGCACCTGTTCGGGAGAAAGGTTGTAAAAATTTGCGATTGTTGTTTTTAGCTTGTTTATAACCTCCGCAGGCAAAGGTTGCGTCCGTTCCAGTTGCCCGCTGCCGGTTTTTTCCGATTCAGCTCGTTCTCGTTCACCAACCGAAATTTTTACCGGTTGCGTTACTGGATTGTGCTTCCCGCCGGAAAACTGTGCATTTTTCATCACTATCCGGATTTGTTTCACCTGGCCAAATTTAGGGTTGTTTTCTTCGGTGTAGACGTCTACTTCCGCCGAAAGAACGGCTACTTCCCCGCTCAAACCGGCCAGGGCGCTGACCTGGCGGGCCAGGGAGCGCCGGTATTCTTCCAGCGCCCTGGTCCGGTGAGCCGCGCTTAATTTTTCGGCGCTGGCCATAATTTCGGTTAAGGCGGCTGAGCCGGCCTGCCGGCCGCCGATTACCTGCTCAGGCAGGGCCAGCGTCCAACCCCCCCGGAACAGACTGCCCAGCGCTCCGAGTACCGTAATAATCACCAGCAGCCCCACTACCAGCTTTACGTAGCGCTTCATCTCGCCCGTCGGGAGAAGGATTTCCAAAAGGACGGCCAGCACAACGATCACGATCAGGTTTTGGATAAGCAGGCGAATTATTTCCAAGGGTTTCTCCCCCAGGTTGTGTTCAGCGCAGCATTACGGTCAGGTTCCCCACGCCGACTAAAATGGCAATGACAAAAAAGAACAGCAACCCCACCACGGAGACCACGGCAAAAACCATCATCAGGCTGGAGCCCAAATCATTCAAGCAATCAACCACCTGCCCTTCTCCCACGGGCTGAACCAGAGCGCCGGCAAGTTTATAGATCAGGGCAAGGGTAATTATCTTGAGTAGAGGGAGCCCCATAATTAATAAAACGGCAATCATTCCGGCCACCCCCGCAGCGTTTTTGATCAGGAGCGACGAACTGATGATCGCTTCCAGGGCGTCCGAAAACATTCCGCCGACAATCGGAATAAAGGAGTCTACGGCAAACTTGACTGTTCGCAAGGCGATCCCGTCGCCCACGCCCCCGGCCACTCCCCGGATGACCAGGACACCCAAAAAAATCGTCCCGAAAACCCCCAGGATCCCCAGGGCGACCGTTTTCAGGAGACCGGCCAGGTGAGACACCCTGAACTGGGGGGAAAGGTTGCCGACGATACTGAGCACGGCGGCAAAGAAAATCAGCGGCAGGACAATGTTCTTCGTGAGCGTGCCGAGAACGGTCAGCGTGCCCAGAATGACCGGGTGAAAGATGGCCGCTGAGGCCACTCCCCCGAGCGCTACCAGGAGGGTCAGCAGAAGGGGTAGCAGGGCCTGCATGAAAGAAACCATTTTGTCCACTACTTCCCGACCAGCGTTCACGGCCAGGGCAAAAGAGCCAAGGGCCAGCCCGACAATTACCAGGTAAACCACGATATAGCTGAGCTGGCCCGTCGTCCCGCGGTCAAAGGCAACGGTCAGGTTATGCAAGACGGCGCAGATGACGGCCAGGATGATTAGCTTCCCCAAAAGGGCGGAACTGGCTACAACTTCCCGAAAAAAGCAGGTTAAAACGTTCTGTAAAATGCCGACGGGGGTTAATTCAATTTCTCCTTTGGCCAGTTTAATTAAAAGATCCCGAAAGTTGAGTTCCGGCACGGATTTCTTTATTTCGCTGTCCAGCCGGTTGATGTAACCCTCGATTTCTTTCATATCTAACTCGGGTTGGTTTACCCTGGATTGGTTTTGGGCATCATTTATTTGCCCATGAAAAGGAATTTGCTGCTCATTTGTCGCCGCGGGGCCGGCTGCCGTGGCGCAAGCCGGAAAAATAAGCAAAGCAAGAAAGAAGAGCCAAGCCGACTTTCTCATTAAACCAACCACCTCAAGGCACCAGTTTTAATAAAGCTTGCAGTACCGCGGCCAGGATGGGAACGGCCAGGATTAACACCAGCACCTTGGCGGCGAATTCGATCTTCACGGCCAGCGCGCCTTCTCCGGCATCCCGGCAGATTTGCGCCCCGAATTCGGCTATGTAGGCAATGGCCGTGATTTTTAAGATGGTGACCAGGTAAATGGCATTTAAATCGGCACGATTCGCCAGTTCTTTTAAAACGTCAACGACCGCTCCGATTTTGCCGAGCACCAGCAAAAAAATGATAATGCCCGCCGCGATACTCACGGTGGCGGCTATTTCCGGCTTGTTTTGCCGGATGGTGACGGCCAGAACCGCCGCCACGATGCCGATCCCGACGATTTGCATGATTTCCATGGCCTTTCGCCCCTTTTAACGGCTAAAAAAGTTTAAAGACGGACCGGACCTGGTCGAAAAAGTTTCCCAGGAGCTGAATGACCCAGATTAAAACGATCCCCAGGCCGCCCAGGGTGGCCAGAAAAGCGTAATCTTCCTTCCCGGAATTTTTCAGGATGTAATGGGCGGCGCCCACCAGGATGCCGACACCGACGATTTTAAAGATGAGATTGATATCATACCCCATTCCTTTCACCCCGTAAAAAATTTTTCCGGTCACCTGGTCTAGTATAAAAGAAGGACGATTATCAGACCGCCGAGAAAGCCCAGGTAGTTCCATAACTTGACGTGTCTGGCGGCCTCGTTTTGCGCCCGGTCTATTTCGGCACCGATTTGGTCGATGGCCAAGCGCAGGTGCCTGGTTTGGTCCTGGCGGTCCGAGATTCCCAGGGCTCTACCCAGATTGCTTAAGATCGCCAGGTCGCTTTTCAGCAGCGCCGTTTGCGGATAAAAGGTCTTGAGCGCCTTTTCCCACGCTTCCCGGGCCGTGCAGCCGGGCGTGGTCCTCAGTTCGGCCAGAGCGGATGCAAATAAAGGGGTCACGCGTTTATCCGCCCGGGCGGCTATGGAACGCAAAGCCTCCGCCAGGGGCGTGGCGGCGTAATTGATTTCTGTTTCCAGCATTTGCAGAGCTGCCTGCAGGTTGCGCAAGTCTGCCGGCCGCAGTGAATAACTGCGGGCAATCATTACGCCAATCAACCCGCAGCTCAGGATAATGACCAGCGCACCCACCAGCTTGAGCACAGCCTTTTCATTCCTTTCCGGGGGATCGGCTGGTAATATTTTTCATAAGCGGCGTTAGCGATTTGCCATCAAAGATTTCTTCCACCGTTCCGATGCCCTGCGAGCGTCCCAGTAACACGTAACGTTCGATCACTTTTAAATTGAGCAAATAATTTAAAGAAGGCCGGGCGGCCAGTTCCCTCAGCGACGAACCATGCACCGTAACGATTACTTTCACCCCGGCGTTGAACACTTCTTCCAGGGCGGCCACGTCGTCGCGGCTGCCGATTTCGTCGGTGGCGATGACCTGCGGGGCCATCGCGCGGAGCAGCATGATCATTCCTTCGGCCTTGGAACACCCGTCCAGCACATCTGTCCGCATGCCCACGTCCCGCTGGGGTACTCCGCGGTAACAACCCGCCAGTTCCGAGCGCTCGTCGACCAGACCGACGGTTAAGCCGGGAAAATTCAATCCGGGGATACCGTTGCTGATTTGCCGGACGAGATCGCGCAGCAGAGTAGTTTTGCCGCAACGGGGCGGGGAAAAAATTAGCGTATGGTAAATGTTGGCAGACATCGGATCCAGCAGGTAGGGCAAGACGGGATCGGCAATGCAATTTATTTCCCGGGAGATACGAATATTTAAACTGGATATATATTTGAGCGTTTTTACCCGCCCTTTTTCAACCACCGCTTTTCCCGCCAGGCCCACCCGGTGGCCGCCCGGCAAGGTGATGTAGCCATTTTTCAACTCTTCTTCAAAAGCGTATAGTGAGCACCCGCTAACGAGTTGGGTGACGCGCTGAACATCATCCGCCGTGACCAGGTAAGCCCGGGCGCAATCTTTGATCAGGGCGCCATTTTGAGCGACCATGCGATCCTCGCCGGGCAGTCCGATAATCAACGGCCTGTCCTGCCTTAAGCGGATTTCTTCTAATTTCCCGAGCACTTCGGCAGGCAAGTTCGTAATTATCGCGTTTAAAGCCGGAGGTAAAAACGGTAAGATTTCCTGCCAGGGGGCGGGGTTTGGCTTTGCCGCCCTGGTTGTTGGAATCCCGGTTTCGCTTGGTGAAACCCCGCCCTGTGGCCGGGAAGGCGCGCGCTCCGTCAGCGGATATACCTTTGGCACCTGTTTGTCCCTCCTTATATCCCATAACTATGGCGGTTTGCGTTGTTTTATGCCAGCACCTTTCTGTCGACTAAAAAGCAAAAAAGGCACTTGCCAGTGCCTTTTTTGCTGTCGAGCTGGACTTAATAAAGCCGGGAAAATATCCGGTCTTTTAATCCAGTTCGTAGGGCCAGCCCAGCAGGCCGCCTTCTAAGAAGCGGACGTTCTTAAAACCGGCCCCCTCCAGAATGCGCTGTGCCTCGTAGCTCCGGCTGCCAATTGCGCAGAGCACAACAATTTCCTTGTCTTTCGGAATTTCACCGATCCTCTCCCGCAATTCCCCGATGGGGATTAAGAGTGTCCTTGCGTCCTCAATGTGCCGGGCCCGGTATTGGGGCTGGGTCCGCACATCCAGCAGGACAAAATCATCTTCGCCGGCCAGTTGACCGTGTAATTCCCCGGCGCTGATACCCTTGGCGACCCCCTGCATTTTATTCCGTACCGTGTTTGCGCCGTGCTGAAGGGGATCAATGGGCGTATTGAAAGGCGGCGCGTATCCTAAATCCAGGCAGGCCAGATCGTCAACGCGCGCTCCGTAATTGATCGCGCAGGCCAGCACATCGATCCGCTTGACCACATCTCCTTCGCCAACGGCCTGGGCGCCCAGGACCCGCCCGGTTCCGGTTTCCGTTATCAGTTTTAATAGCATCCGCCCGTGCTCCGGATGGTAATGCGTCCGGTCGTGTGCCCCGGTGGTGGTGACCGACACGCCAAAGCCTGCTTCCCGGGCCTGCTCTTCGCCCAGGCCGGTTCTGCCGGCGTTCTGGTTCAATAGCTTGATCACGGTGGTGCCGAGTATGCCGGGGAACCTGCTTTTCCCGCCCACCACGTTGTCGCCGACCACCCTGCCCTGCCGGGCGGCGGTGGAAGCCAGCGGAATGTATACCTTCCGGCGGGAAACCAGGTGGAGGTTTTCCGCGCAGTCACCCAGGGCATAAATATCGGGGTCGCTGGTTTGCAAGTATTCGTTTACCGCAATGGCTCCGGTTTCGCCGATGGCCAGCCCGGCGGCCTTGGCCAGCGCAACGTTGGGGCGCACCCCTACCGCGATGATCACCAGATCGGCGTCCAGCGCGCCTTTGTCCGTTACCACCCGCGCGACCCGGCCTTCTTCATCCCCTTCCAGCCGCAGCACCTTTTCCCCCAGGTGAAATTCCACCCCCCGTTCTTCCAGCCTGCTTTTTAAAACGGCGGCCAGGTCGGCGTCCAGCATCCCGGGCAAGATCTGCTCTTTTAATTCCACCACTGTTACAAAGATTTTGCGCCTGGCCAGGGCATCGACTGCTTCCATCCCGATCATGCCGGCCCCGATGATTACCACATCGTTGACATTTTCAATTTCCGCCATAATTTTTTGGGCGTCCTCAGGGTGGTTTAAGCGGTGCACACCTTTTAAGTCGATCCCCGCAAAGGGCGGCACCACGGGAAGCGAACCGGTGGCCAGGACGAGCTTGTCATAAGGAATCACGGACTCCGCCCGGGTATTCAGATCAACGACAATCACCTCTTTTTTTTGACGATTAATGGCCAGCGCTTCCGTGCGCGTGAGCACCCGGATATTCCGCTCGGTTAAGAAAAATTCCTCGTCCCTTTTGACCCCGTAGGGGGTGGTGAACAGTTCGTTGTAATCTTTTATTTGCCCGGACAGGTAAAAGGGCATGCCGCACCCTGCGTAAGAAATCAACCGGCCGCGCTCGATCATCGTGATTTCGGCCTGCGGGGAAAGCCGCCGGGCGCGGGCGGCGACTTTCGGACCGGCCGCTACGCCTCCAATAATAACGATTTTTTCGCCCATTTCTTTTTCTTCCTCCCCTTTTCCTATTCTAAACCTTTTTCTTTTCGCCAGTCAAGGGTCCACCGTTAGCCTCCTGAAAATGACCTTTTAAACGTAAAAAATAACCTTTGGCTCAAACATTCTTAATTATAGTCAATTTCTGATTTAGAATTAAAGAAACATAGTTTTATATTACGAAACCAAGGGGGGCTGATTTAAGTAATGAGCGGTCCAAAGACGGGGACGGGAATGATTCCGCCCCAGGTCAAACAATTTCTTGACTGGGCCAGGGTAGATCCGGAAGGCTTTTGGGAAGACGCGGCCAACAAAGCAGTTCACGACATTTACTGGTTCAAAAAATGGGACCAGGTCTTCAGCTGGGAATACCCTACCTTTAAGTGGTTTGTGGGCGGACTTACCAACATCGGCTATAACTGCGTTGATTATAACGTGAAGAGAGGGCGGGCAGGAAGAGCCGCTCTGGTCGCCGAGTCCGGGGAAACCGGGGAAGTGCGTGTGGTCACCTACGGGCAGCTGCTGGCCATGGTGAAGAAATACGCCGCCGCCCTAAAAGGCCTGGGGGTGGCAAAGGGCGACCGGGTGGCCATCTACATGCCCATGGGGATTGAGGCGGCGGTGGCCATGCTGGCCTGCGCGCGCATCGCCGCCGTGCACGTGGTGATCTTCGCCGGTTTTTCGGCCAACGCCGTGGCCGACCGGCTGGACATTTCCGGCGCCAAATTTATCCTTACCCAGGACGAGGGGTCCCGCCGCGGCAAACCCTTAGCATTAAAGAAAATTATCGACGACGCCCTGGCGATCTGCCCCGGGCGGGTCCACAAGGTGGTTGTTTTGCGCAGAAACAGGCAGGACATGCCCCCCATGAAAGAAGGGAGAGATATCTTCTGGGAGGAATTCCTGGCCCTGGGGGAAGGGATTGAAGCGGAAATCGTTCCGGTGGAAGCCAACGAGCCCCTTTTCATGCTCCCCACTTCCGGAACCACGGCCAAGCCCAAAGTAACCGTCCAAAACCACGGGGGTTACCAGGTTTACGTCTACTCCATGGGCAAATGGATTTACGCCTTAAAAGAGGAAGATGTCTGGTTCTGCACCTCGGACATCGGCTGGATTGTGGGCCACAGTTACAACGTTTACGGTCCGCTGCTCTTCGGCTGCACTTCGGTCCTTTACGAAGGCACCCCTGATTACCCGCGGCCGGATATGTGGTGGGAAATTGTGGAGCGGAACAAGGCCACGGGGTTATGGCTTTCGCCAACGGGCGTGCGCGGCTTGATGAAGCTGGGCCTGGAACAGGCCCGCAAGCACGATTTAAGTTCCGTGGAAAGAATCGTCTGCGCCGGGGAAGTGCTCAACCCGCCGGCCTGGCAGTGGCTGCAGGAGGAAGTTTTCCAGAATAAAATCCCCGTCATCGACCACATGTGGCAGACGGAAACATCGGGACCGATTTTTGCCAATCCGTACGGCTTAGGACTTCTTCCCATCAAACCGGGTTCCGCCTGCATCCCCGTTCCCGGGATCGTCGCCGACATCGTGGACGAAAGGGACGGCCATTCCCTGGGGCCGGGAGAAAAAGGCGTGGTGGTCATCCGGAGACCCTTCCCCGGTCTGACGCCGACGCTTTGGGGAGAACCGGAAAGGTACCAGGCCGAATACTGGGAGCGGTGCCCCGCCACGAAAGGCGCTTACTATTCGGGCGACGCCGCTTGCTGGGACGAAGACGGCTATATCTGGTTCGCCGGCCGGTCGGACGAGGTCATTAAAATAGCCGCCCACCGCATCGGCACCATTGAGATTGAAAGTGCTTTAATTTCCCACCCGGCGGTGGTGGAAGCCGGTGTTTCCGGTGTTCCCGACGAACTCCGGGGCGAGGTGGCCTGTGCCTTTGTCGTCCTCAAGCCGGGTTTTGAGCCGTCGGAAGAACTGAAGCAGGAATTAATCGAGCACGTCCGCAAAACCATGGGCGCGATCGTCGTGGTCCGCGATATCGAATTTATTAAAGGCCTGCCCAAAACCAGAAGCGGCAAGATTATGCGCCGGGTCATGAGAGCGCTCTGGACGGAAAAAGAGATCGGCGATATTTCCACGATCGAAGAAGAAGCTTCGGTGGAGGAAATCAGGGAAGCGGTAAGAAAGATGAAGCAGGCGTAAGCAGGGAGCTCTGTAATTAGATAACGTGAACACCTGGACTGATGTGCGGATAGCGAAAGGTGGGAGACTTTTTCTTCACTCCCACCTTGATCTTTTTCTTGCTTTGTGCCTGTGTTCCTCTATCCTTAAATGTCTTCATCGCCGGCCAGCCCGGCGGCCGCTTTTCCGGCTACTCCCGCAGCCACATTTCCTTCCAGCGCTTCCGGTTCGTCGGCCGTCTGGAGGTTGTCGTCGTTAACGAAAACCACCTCGTCGCAATTTGGGCAGATGATTTCTACTGTAGCGTCGTCTTCCAGGATGTCTGCGTCAAAACAAACTGTTTCGCCGCAATTTGGGCATTCTGCCTCTACATACTCAGCATCATCAGTGACTTCTTTATTTCTGCCGTAAAATTCTTCTTCTAAAGTGGTGAGATCCTGATCAACGGTTTCCAGGTAATCCTCCAGTTCCTCATGGGATTTCTCCAATTGGTCGAAGGATTCGGCAAAGTCCTCTAATACACCGATAATGCTCTGGAACAATTTCCCTTCCGTGGTCTCGAGGTTCAGGTTCATCCCTGACGATAAACCCTGCAAATAAGCAACTTTTGATTTTAGTTCAGGCACTTTCATTTAACCCCCTTAAAAATAGGCTGCCTCAACTTTTTCTTCGATCGTGTTATTATTATTTCTCTTGACCGGGGGTCTTAAACACGCTTTAAATACAATCCTGTACGGGTGTCAATCTGCAACACGTCGCCGACGTTTACAAACAACGGCACCTGGACCACGTAGCCGGTTTCCAAGGTAGCGGGCTTGGAGCCGCCGGTGGCGGTATCGCCTCTTATTCCGGGCGCGGTTTCAATTACTTTCAATTCAACGTAATTTGGCAAGTCAACCCCGATCGATTTCCCCTGGTACATGACGATATGGAGGGTCATGTTCTCTTTTAAAAATTTGGTTGCATCGCCGAGCTGCTCTTCGGTCAACGGAACCTGGTCGTAATTTTCCATGTCCATGAAATAATAATTGCCGCCGTCGTTGTACAGGTACTGCACTTCCCTTCTTTCCACGTGAGCCCGCGGAATTTTTTCGCCGGCGTTGAAGGTTCTCTCGATGACCGCCCCGGTGCGCAGATTTTTTAATTTGGAGCGTACAAAAGGTGAACCTTTACCCGGCTTGACGTGCTGAAAGTCAATCACCTGATAAGCTTCGCCGTCTAGGTCGATTGTTAAGCCAGTGCGAAAGTCGTTAGTGGAAATCAATTCGAAAAAACCCCCTTCAAGGAAAAATCAAGCATATCAACATTTATTACCGCCGGGCTGGCCAACCGGAAGTTTATCGGCCGGGTTTACCCGCATACGATCAGCTCTTCCTTGGGCGCGTGGGTGAGCAGGCGGCAGCCGTGTTCTTCAACGACGGCCATGTCCTCAATGCGCACGCCTCCCCAGCCCGGGAGATAAATTCCCGGCTCAATAGTAACCACCATCCCGGCCTCTAAAACTGTTTCGTCTTGTTTGGCCAGGCGGGGGGCTTCATGAACCAGCAGGCCTACCCCGTGGCCCGTACTGTGCCGGAAATTTTCCTGGTAGCCATACTTGGCGATTACGTCCCGGACCGCCTGATCGACCTCGCTGGCTTTAACGCCAGCTTTAAGTGCCCGCAGACCGGTCGCCTGCGCCTCCAGAACGACCCCGTAAATTTCGGCCTGTTTCCGGTCCGGGGGACCCAGGGAAACCGTGCGCGTAATATCCGAGTAGTACCCCCGATACTCGCAGCCGTAGTCGATCGTTACCAGTTCCCCCGTCTGCAAGGTTTTTTCCGAAGCCACGCCGTGCGGCATGGCGCCCCGGGTGCCGGACGCCACGATAAAATCAAAAGAAACCTTGCGGCCGCCTTTTTTTCGCAAAAAAAATTCCAGCGCCAGCGCTACATCCCGTTCCTGTACGCCTGGGCGGATAAAATCCAGGATATACCAGAAAGCGTGATCGGCTAATTCTGCCGCCCTGCGCAGATTTTCTATCTCCGCCGGATCTTTTATTTTTCTGATTTCCTCTACAAGGCCGTAAAGAGGAACGATGGTTTCAACCTGGGCTAACTTGTCCCGGAGATCATTAAATTGTTTGCAGGTCAGGTAGTCTCCCTCGCAGGCCAGGCTGCTGATCCCCAGTTGCGGCAGAAGTTCGGCAAGCGATTCAAAGATAGACTCTTTAACTTCATAGATCTGCCACCCCGGGCATTCCTCCCCCGCCTGCTCGAGATAGCGGAAATCGACCAGGAAGTGGCATTTTTGCTGGTCAATTAGCAGAGCGCCGGCGGTGCCTGTAAAACCGCTTAAATAACGGCGATTTTCCGGCTGCATAACGAGAACTGCCGCTAAGCCTTTGTCTTTTAGCTTTTCCCGCAGGCGTTCAATCCTTTCCGTCAAATTGTTCTCTCCTCTTTTTCGCCAGGTTTACCGCCGCCCGTAAGGCCAACAGGTAACTATCCGGACCCAGCCCGCTGATCTGGCCGGCCGCCGCCGGGGCAATTACGGAGCTATGCCGGAATTCCTCCCGCGCGTAAATGTTGGAAAGGTGCACTTCGATGACCGGCACCTCAATGGCGGCCACCGCGTCGCGCAGGACCAGGCTGTAATGCGTGTAGGCGCCGGGGTTGAAAATTACTGCGTCAACTTCCTGGGCTGCCCGGTGGAGGCGCTCAACCAGTTCACCTTCGTGGTTGGACTGAAAAAACTCCACCTGAGCGCCGAGTTCATCGGCCAGCTTTTGAACAGAAGCATTAATCTCGTCCAGGGTGAAGGAACCGTAAATTTCCGGCTCACGCCGTCCCAAAAGATTTAAGTTTGGACCGTGCAGAACAAGAATTCTCAAGACGCGTACCACCCGGTTTTTCCGAAAAAATTTTTCAATCTGTGAACATTACCTCTGAAGAAAAGGCATCCGTTAGACGACCAACGACAAACAACCAACGACCAACAACCTAGTGCCCCCCGACGCTCATCCGGGCGATCCGGATGGTCGGCGCGCCCTGGCTGCCCAAGAACTTCAGGTCGTTTCCCACCCCGTCCACCTGGCGGAGCAGTTCCTGGATGTTCCCGGCAATGGCCACTCCCCTCACCGGACGGGTTAGTTCACCGTTTTCAATTAAAATTCCTGTCGCGCCAACGGAAAAATCTCCCGAAATGGGGTTGGCGGTGTGCATGCCGATCACTTCCGTGACGTAAAAACCTTCCTTTAGTTCGCCAACGAGCTTCTCCGGAGAAGAGTCGCCCGGTTCGATAAAGAAGTTCGTGGTACCTACTTCCGGGGTGCTTTTGTAAGAGGTGCGGGTGCCGTTCCCGGTGGAAGCGACCCGGTCCTTTGCGGCCGTGTACGTGTTGTGCAAAAACCCTTGCAAAACGCCTTCCTGAATCAACACAGTGCGGGACATCGGCACTCCTTCGCCGTCGAACGGGGCGGAAGCAATCCCGTTTGGCAAAATACCGTCATCGACGATATTTATTTTTTCGGAAGCAATTTGCCGCCCCACTTTTCCCCGGAAAAGGGAGCGGCCCTTTTGCACGGCTTCGGCGGTCAGCGCCGGCGCCAGGAGGCCCAGAAAACCAACCGCCACGTAAGGATCGAGAAGGACAGTTGTCCGGCGGGTGCTTACCGGCTTTGCGCCCAGCATGCGGATTGCCCGCCGGGCGGCCTCGCGCCCCAGTTCCCGGGCGTTTAAATCGTGATAGCGCAAACGGTAATCCAGGGCGAAACCCGTCTGCTGGTCGCCGTCTTCTTCCGCCACCAGGGAGAGGTAGAGTCCGCAATAAGCGGCCTGATATGTCTTTTCCAGACCTAAAGAATTGATCAGGACAACCCTGGTTTGCCCGTCCTGATAAGTAGAGCGCTCGCAGATTTTTACCCGCGTGTCAAAAGACTTTGCAGTTTCCTCCAGGGTTTTGGCCAGTTCTATTTTTTCTTCCAGGGGGGTATTCAAAACATCGCGGTCAAAAAGATTAAGGTCCGGGTATTCGGGAGCGGGAGAGGGTAATTTGCGGTACGGGTCTGCGGAAGTTTCCCGGGCGTTGGCGAGCGCCTGCCGGACAATTTCCTCCAGGGCTGCTTTGCTTAAATCAGAAGTAAAGGCGAATCCTACTCTGTCGGCCGCGATCACCCGCAGGCCCAAGCCCTGGTCCCGGGCCAGCTTCATTGTTTCCACCTGGCCGTTGCGAACCTCGATCGTTATTTCCTGGTTGTTTGCAAGGTAGGTTTCCACTTCCGTCGCCCCGAGAGTTTTGGCCCGCGTGCAGACAAATTCGCCCAGGCTCAAAAAATCCTTTTCTCCGGCCACTAAATTTTCTCTCCTTCCCACCTTAGTATAATTCAATGGAAATGGGCCTATTCCTTTTTTTCTATTGGAGAAAAATTGCTGAAAATTGGCATTTACCCTTTCAGGCCACCCGGGTTTAATGGGTATAAACGTTCGTCGTCAGGGCAAATAAGTGGCGCAAAGAAACCGGCGCCAGTTCCTCAACGGAAGCTTCCATTATTAAGCAGGGGTCCAGCATGGCGAGAATAGCCACCCGTTCCCCCGTACTTTGTTTGGTATAAAAACCCAGGATGCAAAACTGGACGTCCTCTCCGTAAATCCTGCGCGTTACTATATCGCCGATTTTCATTATCTGACCACCTCCAGCCTTCTAAAATAAAAAATATGCTTTAACTAAAAATGTGTGCTGATAAGCTATTGTATATTTTAGAAAGAAAAGGATCACAATAGTAAAAAATAAGGGTATTTGAGAATGCGGAAAGGAGTTTTTCGAAAATGGATTTTAAGCGGGCAACCTTGGATTGGGAAACCTGGAAGCGATTTTTAGGGCAGGCCGTGGAGTTTGCCGGCGAACTGGGGGTCAGCAGGGAGGGGATCGTTTCGTTTGCCCGGCAGGCCGGCGACCTGCTGGCCGAAAACGTGCCCCCCGCGACTCCGGAACAGAAAGCCTTAAAAGAGTTATGGACGGTGGCCGACGAGAATGAAAAGCAGACGCTGGCCAATCTGGTGACCAAGCTGGTCAGCACCAACGCGGGCAACTACACGATGTTTTAAAAGGCGCCTGTTTATAACCGGCGGATTTTTCCCTGGTGGTTGCCGTGGCTCGTGCCTCCTACCACCAGTTCTTTAATCGCCATGGTCGGCTGGGCGTCGCTTACGGGGACGCCCTGACCGTCTTTTCCGCAGGTGCCGATGGTAAAGCCCAGGTCCCGCCCCACCATTTCAACGATTTTTAAAACCTCGGGGCCGTTGCCCGTCAGCGTAGCGCCGCGCACCAGAGGACCGATCTTGCCGTTTTCGATCAGGTAGCCCTCCGCCACGTCGAAAACAAAATCCCCGTTGGTGGTGTTCACCTGGCCGCCGCCCATTTTTTTGACCAGCAGCCCCCTTTTCGTTTCCCGGATGATTTTTTCCGGGTCCATTCTTCCGGGGGCAATATAAGTATTGCCCATCCGGGGGATGGGTTTGTGCTGGTATGATTCCCGGCGGCCGTGGCCGTTGGAGGCGCGCCCTTCCTTGCCGGCCGTAAGCCGGTCGTACATATAGTCGGTAAGGAGGCCGTTCTCAATGAGGGTTACTTTTCGAGCCGGTACACCTTCGTCGTCAAACCGGTAGGAACCGTAACGGTCGTTCATGGTGGCGTCGTCGATGACGGTCACTTCCGGGGAAGCCACCTGCTCCCCTTTTTTGCCCGCGTAAACGGACAGTTTTTTCTGCACCAGGTCCGCTTCCAGGCCGTGCCCGCAAGCCTCGTGCACCATAGTGCCGCCGGCCTCGCTGGCCATAACCACGGGCATTTTTCCGGCCGGGGCCGGTTGCGCTTTGAGCATCCGGACCGCCCGCGTACCCGCTATCCGGCCCAAATCTTCCGGAAGATGTCGTTTCAGAAGATCGAAACCGACCAGGCTGCCCGCCGCCTCGTATCCCGTTTGGATAATTTCGCCCTCAGCGGCGACGGCGTGCACCACCAGGCGCGTGCGGATGCGCTCGTCTTCCACGTATTCGCCGGCGCTGTTGGCGATCACCACCTGCTGGATGGTGTCCCCGTAGCTCACGATCACCTGCTTGATCAAATCTTTGTCCACCTCCCGCGCCGCCCGGTCGGCGACGGCGGCGGCTTCCGCTTTCCGCGCGATTTCCACCTCGTCGGGCCGTTCCTCGAATTGAAAATCTACCACAGGTTTTAAGGTGCGCAAATCCAGATTGTATTCTTTCTTATCGGCTTTTACGGCCTGACTGACCGTGCGCGCCGCTTCTTTTAAGCCCCGGGGGCTGAGGTCGTTGGTGTAGGCGTAGGCCGTGGAATCACCTGCCAGCACGCGGATCCCGGCGCCTGCATCGATGCCCGAGTGCACGCGCTCGATCTTGCCGTCCTCGGCTCCGATCCCCGTGGCCGTTTTGTGTTCGACGAAAATGTCGGCGAAGTCCCCACCGTTGGCCAGGGCCAGGTCCAGCACCTCTTTTAAAGTGCCTTTATCTAAATGATTCTTCGTAAATTGCTCGCCGGCCAAAACAAACACCTCCGCGCCCAATCTTTCTTACCAGACCCGTACAATTATTCTGCCCATAATTTTTCCCCTTTACGAAAAAACCGATTATTTTTAGCTATTTTATAGCTTATCACGACAGTGAAAATTTGCCAAGATAGGCAAACTTCATTTGAAATAAAACAGCAGGATCATCCCGGCGGTAACTTCTTCCGGAGCCGCAGCCTCTTCCGGCGAAGCGGGCGCGTACACAAAAGAAGCGGTGCCGGCGCCGCCGGTTGACCCCGCCCCCGGCCGCTCCCCTCTGCCCCCGTTGTTCCGCGGCCTGGCGGCCGCCAGCTTTAAGCTCCTTATTTCCGTAAAATGAGGGGTTTTTTCCAGCCGATCAATTACTTCCAGCAAAGACGGATACAGTCCGCGCAGTTCCACCTCCACGGAGAGAACCCGGACGAACCCCAGGTCGGCTGGCGGCGCTGGGTTAAATTTCAGAATCTGGACTTTATTTTGTTCCGCCAGGCGTCCGATTTGCGTAAGATACAACCCGTCCCCTGCGGCGGTGGAAAACCGGGCGGACAGCTTTTCGAAATGCCCGCGAGCCTCCTCCAGGGCGGCTTTTTCTGACGGCAGCGCTCCTATCTGCGCGTTCAGGCGCGCGTATTCCACCCGGGCTTCCGCCAGCCGGGCCGCCTGCTCTTGATAAGCGTCGATCTGCGGCCCCAGCACAAAATAATAAACGGCGGCTGAAAGACCTAACACCGCTAAGCTGAAAAGCAAAATTTTCGCCGGCTTACTCAACCTGTTTTCCATCGGGGGTTCCCTCTTTCAAGGAAGCGGCAATAGCAAAGACCAGGCAGTTCTCGCCTTCCTCAAAATGTAAACCCGTCAAAGTAACCTTCGAAAAATAAGGCAGTTGACCCAGTTGCGCAATAAAAATACCCACCGCCGGTGCCGAATGGCTGGCCCCTGTGATCCAAAGGGTGTCCGGGACGCCGGGGATGACTGCCCGGGGCAAACCTGGCGGGGCGGGTTGAGCCTGCCCTGGTCCTGATTGCACCTGCTTTTCCTGCTCCTTTTCCGTCGTCTTTTCCAGCCGTAAACCGGTCAGCCGGACCTCATCAGGGACGACCCCGGCAACCGCAGCCAGAATTTCCGGCCAGGTCCGCCGGTTCCGGAGCAGAGTGGCCAACTCCCCGCCCCTTTTTTCCAGGTCCAGGCGCTGCCTTTTGATTTCCTCCAGCCGGGCGGCTTCCTTCCTCAGGGGCGGCAAACTTTCGTTCAGCACCGCCAGTTCCCGGGAAACCTGCGCGCAGCGCGTCAAAAAAGCGCCGTAACCGGCGGCCAGGCCCCCCACGACAACAATCGTCAGCAAAAGGGGAACGAAACGCCGCAGTCTGTCCGCCTGCCTTTTACGCAGCTCTGCGGGGAGCAAATCAATCCTGTAGTTCACCGGATTACCTCCCGCAGGGCCAGCCCCGCGGCAACCGCCAGGGCGGGGTCCACAGGTTGCACTTCACCCGGTTTCCCCGGCACCGGTAATAACGGTACGCCGGGTTCAACGGGCATGCCCAGTTCCTTCCCTAAAAAATCGGCCAGCCCGTTAATTTTGCTGCCTCCTCCGGTCAGCAGCAGTTTTTCCAGTGGCAAATCCCTTTCCTGAAGGCGATAAAAATCCAGCGAACGACGGATTTCCGCGACCAGCCCGGAGAGGTTTGCCTGGCCCGGGTGCTCACCCTGCGCTGCTTCCGGATTCGGGATCACGGCGGCCCCGGACGGCGCGGGAGAAAGGGTTCCCGCTTTTCCGCTGATCACCTGGAAAGCCCCTCCCGTCCCTGTATTTGCCCCAGGCAATTCTGCAGCTCCGGGCGATCCGGCCTCGTTGATCCCCTTGCTCCCGACGGGCAGGGTGCGCACAAAAAGCAATTTATTTTGCCTGATGGCGATAAGCTGCGCCGCCGTCAAGCCGATGTCCAAAACTCCGTAGGCTCCAGGCGCCGGCGCCGGCGCAATCACCCCGCCGAAAACCCGCCACAGGGCCAGGACGGGGAGATCGATCGCCGCGATGGTGAAGCCGGCACGGGCGAAGGATTCGTAATACGCGTAAACGGCCTGCCTGGGCGCGGCTACCAACAAAAGATTGAACTGGACAGCGCCGTCAATTTCCTTTGTGCCCAACACAAGATAGCGGAGGATAAGATCGTTGACCGGCAGGGGGACGTACTTTTCCGCTTCCCATTTGATGGCTCTGGCCAGTTCGCGGCGGGGCATCCGGGGTACCAGGATGTGCCGCAAAATTACTTTCTGGTGATCGAGGGCGGTGACCACGTGCGTCTGTTTAATCCCGGCGGCCCGCCCGGCCTCCTGGAGGAGCAGGGACAGGTCTTCCCCGCCCCGTTCATCCGGGTTTGGAACGGCTGAAACAGGATAATCTGCCGTATCTATGATCGAAACACCCCTTTTGGACTGGGTAAGACTGATGATCTTGATTGCCGAAGAACCAACATCCAAGGCTGTATGGATCCTTTTGCCGGGTAAAATTTTGAACACATCCTTTGCTCTATTAAAAAATTAAGGCAATCATAAGTATGCAGTGAGACGCCAGTGGCTGGAATATGTGCCGGCAGGACAGGTTAATAAGCACAGAAAATCGATAAGGTCGAATCCATGCCCCAAAGGAGCTGGTAATAGTTGACACCTCTTTTTCTAGAATGTTTTTCTTTCGACATGGTCGATCTTTTTTCCTGCTTATGGCAACAGATCACCATCGACCAGAATAAAAAATTTATCGAAAAAAGTTTAGCCTTTTTTAAATACGGATGATATACATAGTAAATAATTTCATTATTGCAGGATTTATTTTGCAGGATTTTGTCTTTTTTGGTCTAATATTCTAAGGCAAAGAGGAAAATAGCAAACTTGTAAGCATAAGCAAAAAAAGATTTTCTTGCGGAGGCAATGAGCTGCGGGCCGATAAATGGGCGCCTGGCCGGCAGCAAGCCGGAGGCGCAACCGGCCGCTTAAAAAATCACCGGAAAGGTGATTAAACAGGCGGCATCCTTATTTTCATAAGAAAAGATATCCATATCCAGAGAGGGTATTACCCCTAATTCCTGTTTTCAAGGAAGTGACATTTTTCGAGATGACCGGAAACATCAAAACTATGGAAAACAGCCAGAGTCAACCTGTATCGGGGGGTGCCGGAAGCAGCGGCGCCGGCGAGCAGGCGTACCCGGCCGATCTGGACCGGCTGCTAAAAATCACCTTTGAGCGCAAAGGTTCCGACCTGCACCTGACGGCCGGCGCGCCGCCTATCGCCCGGATTAACGGCGAACTGGTCCCCTTGGGTTTTCCGGTCTTGCGCCCGGTCGATGTAGAAAACCTGGTGTTTTCCGTTCTGGAGCCGCAGCAAAAAGAGATCTTCCGGGAAAGGCTGGAACTGGATTTTTCATACTCCGTCGCCGGGATGAGCCGGTTTCGCGGCAACGTGATGCGCCAGCGGGGAAGCCTAGCGGCAGCCTTCCGGCTGGTCCCTTATAATCCTCCGCTGCTCGAGGAACTGGGCATGCCGCCGGCCGTCACCCAGGTATTGAAAGATCTCTGCTACCTGCCGCGGGGTCTGGTCCTGGTAACCGGCCCGACGGGAAGCGGCAAGTCCACCACGCTGGCCGCCATGATTAACGTCATCAACCAGGAGCGTAGCCTGAACATCGTGACCGTGGAGGACCCCATTGAGTTCCTGCACCGGCATAAAAAATCCATTGTCCGGCAGCGGGAGGTCGGTTCGGACACCCGTTCCTTCGCTGAAGCGTTGCGCCATGTCTTGCGCCACGATCCGGACGTCATCCTGATCGGGGAAATGCGCGACCTGGAGAGCATTTCCATCGCCCTGACGGCGGCGGAAACCGGGCACCTGGTCTTTTCCACTTTACACACGCAAACCGCGCCCCAGACCATTCACCGCATCGTAGACGTTTTCCAGGAGCACATGCGCGACCAGATCCGCCAGCAGCTGGCCGACTCCCTGCAGGCGGTGCTTGCTCAGCAGCTCCTGCCCAGGGCCGACAGCGCCGGGCGGGTGGTGGCGGTGGAGTTGATGTTGGCCACCCCGGCCGTGCGCAACCTGATCCGGGAGGGCAAAGGGCACCAGATCTCCACCAGCATGCAGACGGGCCGCTCCCTGGGAATGCAGACCATGGACCAGGCCCTGGCCGACCTGTGCCTGGCCGGGAAGATTACCCGGGAAACGGCCTTTTTACGCTGCGTGGATCGGCTCGAAATGGAACGCCTACTCCACAAAAAGGGGTTCGCCTCGTCCGGCGGTACCGGCGGAACCAGAACCGGCAATTTTTCGGACTATTCCGGACCATGGAAAAAGTGAAGCAGCCGTAAATTTTGCCGGCGCGAAAATATTTTCACCGCTGACCCGCTCTTTACTTTGTGCCTTTGTGCCTGTTATCTCTTTGTCCTCTCTGGATAGCTTAATTCTATTTTCAAGGGGGGAAATAATGGAAATCTACGCTTACCAGGCAATTGACCAGTCAGGCAAAACGGTTGCCGGACAGATGGAGGCCGACGACGACTGGCTGGTGGCCGACCGCCTGCGTAAGATGGGCCTGACGGTGATTGAAATCAGCAAGGTGAAGACCTCGGCAGCGGGGAGTTTTTTCCGCGGGCACCGGAAAGTGGGCATCGGCGACCTGGGCCTGTTTACCCGCCAGCTGGCCGCCATGCTGGAGGCCGGTATCCCCCTCACCCGTGCTCTGTTTACCCTCGGCCGGCAGGCCGCCAACCCCGCCCTGCGCGAAGCCGTCAACGCAACGGCGCGGGACGTGGAAAGCGGAGCGGGTTTTGCCGACGCCCTAAGCGTCCATTCTAACATATTTCCCTCCCTTTACATCGACATGGTCCGGGCCGGCGAGGTGGGCGGCTCCCTGGAAGGGGTGCTCCGGCGCCTTTCCGACCAGCTCGCCCAGGATAAAGCCCTGCGCGACCAGATGCGCACCGCCACCTTTTATCCGGCCGTGATCATCAGCTTTGCCACGCTGGTTGTCCTGGGGATGATGTTTTTTATTGTGCCCATTTTTATGAAGTTTTTTCCGCCCGGAATGACTCTTCCTTTACCTACCAGGATCATTATCGCCCTTTCCAACTCCTTAAGGCACGGCTGGTATCTCTGGCTGCTGGGCGCGGCGGCTGCTTATACCGGTGTCCGTTTTTACCTGCGGAGCCCACTGGGGAGCCGGACCTGGGACCGGGTAAAACTGCGGCTGCCCATCTTCGGCCCGCTGATCCAGCGGGCGGTGATGGCCCGCTTTGCCCGCACGCTGTCCACGCTGCTGGCGGGCGGAATTCCGGTGGTCCAGGCGCTGGAGACCGCCGGCCCTACGGCGGGAAGTTCTTTGGTGGCGGCCGCGGTCAGCGCCGCCGCCGAAAAAATCCAGGAAGGGAAAAGCATCGCGGCGCCGCTGGAAGAAAGCGGGATCTTTCCCCCCATGGTTACCCAGATGGTGGCCGTGGGCGAGGAGTCGGGCACCCTGCCCACGCTGCTGACCCGCGTGGCGGAATTTTACGAAGCAGAAGTGGCGGCCATGGCCAAGGGATTGACCGCCCTCATCGAACCGGTGCTGATCATCGTCGTCGGCGGCGTGGTGGCTTTCATGGTCATTTCCATGTATCTGCCCATTTTCTACGTGGTGACTTCGGTGGGGAGGTAGTCATTATGCCAGCGCCTGCGCCGGACCGGCCCCGTCACACCGCTTTAGAAACGGCGGCGCGCCTTTATTTCGCCGGGCAAAGCGAGGAGCGGCTGCAAGCGCTCGTCGAGGCGGGCGGCGGCCTGGTGCGGCATTTCGCCTGGTTATGCTCGGGCGGCCGGCCCACGGAAGACCTGCGGCAGGCCGGTTACGAAGGGTTTTTAAAGGCGGTCCGGCGGTACGAACCGGCCCGCGGCGTCCGCTTTACCACTTTTGCCGCGCACTGCGTAATGGGAGAAATCCGCCACCAGTTGCGCCGGGAGGCGGCCTTCGACCGGCCCGGCTGGGCGGCCGATCTGCAAGCGCAAATTTTCCGGGCCGCCGAAGAGATTCTGCAGCGCACCGGCGAGCCGCCGACCCTGCGGGACCTCGCGGAAGCGGTGAACGTCCGGGAAGACGGCGTCGCCCAGGTGCTCCGGGCCGACCGGGTTTCCCTGGCAGAGCTCGATTTTTCCCGCGTCCGCCACCTGCGCTACGAGAGCTTTCACCTGCCCATCGAAGACCGCATCGCAGTGCGGCAGGCCCTGGAGAAGCTGAACAAACTGCAGCGCAAAGTGGTCTACCTGATTTTTTACCGTGATTTTACGCAGACCCGGGCGGCAGCGGAACTGGGCATCGGCCAGCGGCGCGTCTCCCGCTTGCTGTCCCGGAGCCTGGCTCTGCTGGCCAGGTATCTAAGATGAAAGCCCGGAGAACAGACGCTGGGGCTTCAGGTATTGTTTTTCAGGATGTAACCTTATAACCTCTATTATGAGGAGCTGTTTTTAAGGAATGGGGTTTTTTAGTTCGGGCGGAAAAGCCGCCGGCCTGGAACTCGATGCCGGTGAAGCCAGGGTGGTGGAACTCCGCGGAAGCGCGCGGAACCCCGTCCTGGCTGCCTGGGGGCGAATCCCGCTGCCCCCGGGGGCGGTCGAGGAAGGAATGGTTGCCCAACCGGAAGTGGTGGCCGCCGCCCTGGTGGATTTGTGGACTGAGGCCGGCATCGGAACGCGGGAAGTAATCCTGGGAGTGGCTAACCAGAACGTGCTGGTGCGCTTCGCCACCTTTCCCAAAGTGCCGGGAAACAAAGTGGCCCAAATGATCCGCTACCAGGCCCAGGAGTACCTGCCGATCCCGATCGGCAGCGTTGTCCTGGATTACGCGGTCATTGGCGAAACGGCCGGGGAGACGGGCCCCCTCCTGGAAGTGCTGCTGGTGGCCGCCCGGCGGGAGATGCTGGACACGTTTTTGGCCGTGCTCGCCGCCGCCCGTTTGAAACCTCGGGATATCGACGTTTCCTCCCTGGCCCTGCTACGCGCGCTACCCCCCGCGGAGGGCGCGGGGGTAACCGTTCTGGTGGACGTAGCCAACGGCTTGAGCAATCTCCTGGTAGCCGCGGCCGGCGTCCCGCGGCTGGCGCGCCTGTTGCCGGCCGGCCTGCAGGACCTTGCCGAGGCGCTGGGCTGTGCCGTAGAAGAGCTGACGCCGCCCTCCGGAATTGCTGCGGAGCAGAAGGAACAGACAGGGGAGCGCCTTTCACCGGAGGTCTTCGCGGATTGGACGGAAAACCTGGCGGACGAACTCCGTTCTTCCATCGACTACTACCAGGCGCAGCCGGGGGCGGCGGCAGTGAACGGCATCGTCCTCAGCGGCCGGGGTACCCGGCTGCCGGGGCTGGCCGCCCGGCTGCAGGAATATCTCGGCGTTCCGGTGGGCATCACCCGACCCCTGGAAGGAATCAGCGTCTCGTCCCGGGCGGACCGGGACATTGCCGGGGCGGCGGATTTCGCGGTTTGCCTCGGCCTGGCGCGGCGCGGCCTGGAAGGGTGAAAATTTTGATCAAGATCAGTTTGCTTCCTCCGGAAATCGAAGCCCAGTGGCGGGCGCAGGAAAGGCGCCGGCGCTACCTTTTGGGCAGCGCTCTGGTGCTGGCTGTCTTTCTGACCGTTTACGGAATGTTGATCGCGCTTACCGTGCAAACGCAGGCGCAGGCGCGCGCCCTTCAGGGCCAGCGCCTGGCGCTGGAAAAAAGGACCGCCCTGTTTCAAGAGTACGCCCAAATGCGGGCCCGCTTGACGGAAACCGCCGGCCTGCTGCGGCAGGCCCTGGGTGCGGATCCCGATTGGGGGCGGTTACTGACCGACCTTAACCGGCACCTCCCCCCCAACGTCTGGCTGACCGATTTTTCGGCCGCTATCGGCAGCGCCGCGCAGGCCGGCAAAACCGCCCCTTCCCCTGAGGAACTGCCGCGCCAGATGCAGCAAGCGCTGACCACTATGATCAGCCAAGGCGGGGCGCCGGGAGACAAAGGCCCATCTTCGGGTAAGAACCCGCCCCCTGCTCAGGCTGCGCCGGCCGCCGGGGAGGTCGTGCTGCGGGGATGGGCCCTCGACCAGGCCGCGGTGTCCCGCTGGCTGGAGGAAATCCGCAGCCTGCCCGGTTTAGGCGACGTCCGCTGCCAGTTTGCCGGCGAAGAGAATCTGCAGGGGAAATCGCTGATCAAATTTGAAATCAAGGCCGCGGTTTTCTCTGGCGCACCTTCTCCTCCGGCCGCAGAAAAGGGTAAATCATGAAACAAAAAACACGCTTTTCCTCCGAACTGTTCGTTATTGTCCTGGGCATCCTCGCCCTGGCCTGCGCAGCTTTCCTGATTTACGCCCAGGTTGCCGCCTGGCGGGCGGCGAAAGAAGCGGTGGCTCAGGAAGAGGCGGGTCTTGCCCGCGCCCAGGCGGTTTTACAGCAACTGGCGAAAACCAAAGAACAGGCCGGCGCTATACAGGAAGAGCTGGCCCGGTGTGAGCGCCTGCTGCCTGCCGGACCCGCCGAGGACGCCCTGCTGAACGACATCCAGAACGCGGCCGACAAATGTGGCGTTCATTTCCTGCGGATCAACTTCAAGCCGCGCGTTGCAAAGCAGGGCTACGTGGAAATGCCCTTTACGCTCACCTGCGAAGGGCGCTACCAGGGTATCCTGGACTTGCTGGCCGAACTCCGGGCCGGCCCGCGGGCGTTGCGCATCGACGGAGTGAAGCTCGGCAAGGAACAAAAGGAACTGCCTTCTTTAAAGGCGGAAATCACTGCCAGCGCCTTTTTTAAACCGGCGGGCGCTGTATCGAAAAAATAAATTGCGGAAAGGGGACGATCCAGCCAGTGGCGCAGTTAAAAATTCGCCTCCCGGACCGGGAACGGGCGGGCCGGCTGTTGAAGGAAAAGAAATACCTGGGGGGAATCGGCGGCATTATCCTGCTGGTGATTGCCCTGCTGCTGGTCTGGTCCTTCGGCCTGGGTAAAACGCCCGGGGAAAACCAGAACGCGGGCAAAGGGCCGGCTGGTCCGGGCGCAGGCGCCGCTGCCGGGCAAACCTATTCCGTTTTGCCGGAGACCAGGAGGACGCCGGCGGAGCAGACGGAATCCACACCCCCCTCCGGCGCCGGCGGGACGGTTGATCCCTTCGCCGGGCCGGCTGTTCTCCGGGGGGTTATCACGGGAGGGGGCGGACACGATCTGGCCATTATCGAGATTGGCGGCGCCACGTACGTTGCCGCGCCGGGCGACAAAATCGCCGGGGACTGGACGGTGGCGGAGATCAAGAACGGATTTGTAATTCTAACGGCTCAGGATCAGGAAATGCACCTGGAGTTCAACAAAGTGAAAGTGGAAAAAAGAAAGCCGGACGGCAAAAGCAAAGAGGGGGGCAGCCGGTGAGATGGCGCGGAGATTTTTTACTTGTGAATCCATCCGAAAACTGAAAATTATTTTTGTATTTACCCTTATTACTGCGGGAATGTTTTATCCTGCAGCGCCCGCCCGGATTTTCGCCGGCTCCCCGGTATCTGCCGCTGTTTACGGGCTGGCCCCTGCTCCCGCCTTTGCGGCCGCTCCCCCGCAACTCACCTTAGACGTGCGGGAAGCGGACCTGCGCGACGTTTTGTCCGCGCTGGCCCTCAAAATGGGGGCAACGGTCATTCTGGCGACCAAAGAAGACAAGCCCGTAAAAATAACCTTCCAGGTTAAAAACGTATCGCCGCTGCAGGCTCTGGAGCTGATCGTGGAAAAGCAGGGCCTGACCTACCTGCAAAGGGAGAATCTGATTATCGTCGGCGACCAGGGAACCCTCCAGGAAAGCTTTTTCAATCAGCTGCTGTTAACCCGGTTTAACACTTTCTACGTTCCGGCGACTAAGTTGCTTGATTTTATCAAGGAACTGGGCATTCCCCTGAAAAGCATCACCAGCGAGCACGACCAAAACGTCCTCTGGGTCCAGGGCACGGCGCCGGCCCTGCAAAAAGTGCGGGAGCTGATCAACGCGGTTGACGGGGAAGAAAACCAGCTTTCCCTGGAATACCGGACCCTTACGCCGACGCAAATTCCTCCGGCCAGGGCCGTCGAATTGCTGGCCAAAGCTGGAGTCACCTTGAAACGGTACCTGGTCCTGAACAACCGTCTCCTGGTTTTCGACCGGGAGCTGTTTTCCCGCTGGGCGGAGCTGGAAGCGCTGGCCAAAGACCTGGATACCCTGGACGCCCGGAAACAGAAAGCGTTTGTTTACCAGTTGAAAAATATCGTGGCCAGGGACGCGGCGGAGCGGTTGAAAGAGTTCGACTTTGGGACCGGCAACGAAGTGAAAACAGTCACTTTTAACAATCCCGAATTTGGCCGGGAACTGCTGGTAATCTGCCCGCCGGAAGTGGAAAATCAGGTGCGCAGCGCCCTTTCCAGCCTGGATGGGACGCGCCAGAAAACCCGGGCGCCGGTGGCCGCCGCTTCAGGCAAATCCGCCTACCAGGCGCTTAACGCTAAACGTTCCCTGCTGAGCGAAATGAGCGGCGTGCCGGTGGGCAGCATGCATATTTCTTCAAATCTTTCGGGCGACGACGATAATCCGCAGTACGTTTTGTGGGCGGAGGAAACGCCTGATAAGCTTAAACTGCTCCAAGATCTGGCCGCCAAACTGGGCGGAGGCGGCGGGACCACTGAAGGAGAGACAAGTCCTTAAATTCTTGATTTCTCAAGGGGGTTTTCAATGACCTCGAAATTTGCGCCCGGCCGGAATTATCTGGGCGCCCGCCTGGTGGAAGCCGGGGTGATTACCCCGGAACAGCTGGAAGAGGCTTTGCGGCGCCAGAACGCGAAATTAAAAGACGGCAAAAAGGAGCGCCTGGGCCGGATCCTTGTGGAACTGGGCTACTGTACCGAGGAAGACATCGCCCGGGTGATGGCCGACCGGACCGGGATTCCTTTCCTGTTGCTTGAATCGTATCCGGTTGACCAGGCCGCCTTAAGCCTGATTTCCCCCGATACAGCCCGCCGCTACCGCGCTCTGCCCATCGGCTTTGAGGGCGGCCGGCTGGTGGTGGCCATGATGAACCCGGCGGACATCATCGCCATCGACGACCTGCGCATCCTTACCGGCTACGACATCCTGCCGGTAGTTGTGCCCGACAGCGAACTGGAGGCGGCCATCGAAAAGTTCGGGCAGGCGGGCGCCGAGATCGAGCAGGCGGCGGAAGAGGAACCGGCGACGGAGGTGGTGACCGGCCCGGCGGAAGCCACCGAAAAGCCGGCAGTGCAGCTGGCCAACCTCATTTTCAACCAGGCGGTGCGGGCCGGGGCCAGCGACGTGCATATCGAACTCCTGGAGAAAAGCCTGCGCGTGCGCTTCCGCATCGACGGCGTGCTGCACGATGTGCTGCACCCGCCCCGCCGCCTGCACGGCTCCCTGGTCTCCCGGATCAAGGTGATGGCCAACATGGACATCGCCGAGCGCCGCGTTCCCCAGGACGGCCGCACTACCCTGAAGGTGGAGGGAAAGACCATCGACGTGCGGGTGGCCTCCCTGCCGGCGGCCTACGGAGAAAAGCTGACCCTGCGCCTTTTGGACCGCAGCGTCCGGCTGCTCACCTTGGAGGAGTTAGGCTTTCCGCCCGGCGAACTGGCCCGGTACCAGGAGTTGATGCGCCTTCCTTACGGCTTCGTCCTGGTTACCGGCCCCACGGGAAGCGGCAAGAGCACCACCCTATACGCCACCCTGGCCGCGCTCAACTCCGTGGATAAACATATTATCACCATCGAGGACCCCGTGGAATACCGGTTGGACGGAATAAATCAGGTGCAGATCAACCCCCGCGCCGGACTCACCTTCGCCAACGGGCTGCGCTCCATCTTGCGCAACGACCCTGACATCATCATGGTCGGCGAGATCCGGGACCAGGAAACCGCCCGCATCGCCGTGGAGGCGGCCCTTACCGGCCACCTGGTCTTAGCCACCATGCACACCAACGACGCCGCGGGGGCAATCACCCGCCTGGGGGACATGGGGATCGAACCGTTCCTGACCGCTTCCTCCCTGGTGGGCGTGGTGGCGCAGCGCCTGGCGCGCCTGCTCTGCCTGCACTGCCGGGAGCCCTATGAGCTGCGGCGCGGCGAACTTCTGGCCAGCGTCCCGGACTTCCCCCTTCGCGACAGTGAGGACGTGGTGCGCCTTTACCGGCCGAAGGGTTGCCTGCGCTGCGCCAACACCGGCTACCGGGGGCGCACCGGCGTCTACGAACTGCTCCGGGTCAGCGAAACCATCCAGCGCCTCACCCTGGAGCGCCGCTCCGCCCGCGAAATCAAAGCCGCGGCGGTGGCCGAGGGCATGGTCACCATGCGGCAGGACGGCCTGCGCAAAGTGCGGCAGGGGATCACTTCCCTGGAAGAAATCATGCGGGTGGTTGCGTAAAGGCTAGGGATTCCTTGAAAAAACATTGATTTTCCCGAGTAAACTTAAAAAAATTTTTTTTCGGGGGTGTCTAAAAAAGAGTGCCTGCCGGTATAACCTTGCTGAGAAGGAATTAATGTTCCGTCCCGGGGGCGGTTTCCCGGCAGTCAAGATGCCGGGGTCGGCTCTTTCGGCCCATCAATCAACGCAAAGGAGGTGATTTTTATGTTCCACAAACTTTCCCGCGCCCTCAAAAACCGCAAAGGCTTCACTTTGGTGGAGCTAATGGCGGTAGTCGTGATCATCGGAATATTGGCGGGGATTGCAGTACCGGTTTATCGAAATGCCCAGACAAATGCGGCTAAAAAGGCTCACGACGCTAATGTTCGTGCGCTAATGGGCGCAGCCACGATGGCCGTTGCCGAGAATGGACTGCCAAGCGAAAAAGTAACTTGGCAAGGAGAAACCGGTAAAACTGGCACCTATGGATGGGAAAACTATGTGCAGGCTCCCTGGCCCAAAGTTCCGGCGGGACTCACCAATGCAGGTACAGATTATACGGTAGAAATAAAAACAGACGGCACAATTACAGTTACCCCCGGCTTCGGAACATATTAGTTAGCAAGCAGTGTAGCAAATGGGGACCGTGTAACAGAAAGCAAGTAGGAACGGTTCTTGCTTGCCACCAGTTAAGGCAAAGAAAAGCGGGGAAGGTTTTGAGAGGCAAGCGGAGGCAGTTTTCCCGGGTGTTACGGTGGTTGCGGAATACGAGGTAGACAGTCAGTCACTTCCCCTCGTAAATAAAATTCAAGGAAGTACATCTTTCCTCTGTACTTCCTTGAATTTTGATGCAAGTGGGCAAGCGGGGACGGTACTTGCTCGCCAGGAAATAAATGGGGGCTATTTTTGGAGCATTGCGGCGGCGAAACGGGGGGCTAGCGGCCACCTGCCCTGCCGAAGCAGCCTTTTCGTTGGAAAATAATTTCTTGTCACGGTTCCGGAGAATGATATAATTGAAGTACCCCCGAATTTTGCCGGGTCGTACCCGGGTGCTGGAGGTTGTCCGAAGACAATTGGCACAGGCGGGCACAAAAATGAAGCTGCTTAAAAATGAGAAGGGCTGGGCCATGCCGCTGGCGCTTATGCTGGTGTTTGTGGTTTCCCTGCTCGGCGCCGCTCTGTGGCAGTACAGCATGACGGAAGTCAAGCGGGTGGAAAGGGAAACCAAACGCCTGCAGGCGCATTACCTGGCGCGCGCGGGGGTGGAGGCAACGCGCCAGGCCTGGCTGGTTGCGGGCAGTGACCCGAAGCCCAGCGGGGCAATCAAAACCGTTTATTTAAATAAAAGAACAAAAGAGTTTCAGACGGCTGTCCCGGCTTCTCCAGGCGGTCAAATTAACGTTACCGCAAGCAAGGACGCGGACACCAATGAATGGACAATAATCTCCACGGGCGAAGTAAGCGGAGTTGCGCAAACGGCAAGGGCGACGGCGACCCCCCTCGTTTACGGCCACGAAATAAGCCCGCCCTGGTACGACCCAGCGAATGGAAAGATCCTCCCAGGACCAAATGAAGAATCGGTACACGATGAGGAAACCAATACAACGCACATCATCAAATATCACGACGAGATGCCGGGGGTCGTCAGGCTTAAAGCGGACGGAAATCCCCCGCTGCCGTTAAAAATTCAAAAGGACGAAACGGATAAAAGAAAAGTTGCCTACATTGCGCACGCCTTATTTTTTGAAAGCCCGGTGGATTTGAAGATAGATACTAAAATGGATCCTTTTTTTGGAATCGTCCCTATAGAGTATCGCCAGGGTTTTCTCATCGCCGCGGCGGAAAACATAATCTTTGAAAAATGGCTTGACGTTCGTTGTGATGGAACGCGGGGCTTTTTTGCCCCTTACCTTTCCTATGGGGTGCTGGTTCTGTACGTTCCGGAAGGGTACGGAATCCCGGGGGAAAAGGTCAAGCCGAAGGCCGGCTACGAAAACAAGGTCGTGGTCGACATAAACACAGTTTACGGGAAAGTTTTTTTCAATGAAGTGCGCACCGACGGAGCGGTCAACAATGTTTTGTCCAATCAGTGTTTTTACTTTAAACAAAAAAACGAAGGTGTTGCCATCGGCAACCGTTGGTTCAAGGAAAACGGTAAGTGGAAATGTTTAAGTTATACGGAAAGTTTCAATAAACTGATTGCCGGTGGTGACTTAATCCCGGCGGATGAAGCGCCTCCGAAGCCCGAAGATTGTCTTGTATTTTTCTGGAATTGACCCGCCTGCCGTTTTTTCGGCTGAGATAGGAGTCCGAAAAGTTCTTCAGGGCAATTTGATCTATTGATTAACTCGATTCCCATAGAAAAGGCTGGCAACTGAAGATGAACCTGGTAATGATGAAGAAAAAGGAAAAATGCTTGGTAACGTTTAATCAAATTGGTTTCTCCCTGATCGAGATTCTGATGGCCATCTTGATCATCAGCATCCTGGTTGCTTCCGTAACGCCGCTGATCGTCGCCAGTTTTAACGCTCTTGGCTGGGCCGGCAAGAAAAGCGGCGAACTGCTGGACGCCCAGAAAAAAGTTGAACTCGTTGCCGCCACGAGAGAAGGCATGCTGGTGAGAAATCCGGACGGTACTTACTCCCTGGTGCCCCTGGAGGAAGGGACTTTCCCGGTTCATTTTCCGGGGGGACAGGAAAGCGATGTCTCGGGAGGGGTCGTCAGCGCCGGGGAACTGCAGACGTTTTTAGCCCTGGCGCCTGCGATTAGATTAAATCCGGACGCACTCAGCGAAGGATATCCTCCGGAAGCAGCGACTGTTCAGGTGGTGGGTAAAAACACCCATTTTTCCGGTCACACGAGTCTGGTAATCAAAGATAAGAATGGTTGGACCATCCTGGGTTGTTCATTGTCTCTAACTGACCCGGAGCATGCCGCAATCACTTTGCCCGCTGGTCCCGGTCTGACCAACGCAGATGGACCCTACAGTGTAACGGTGACGACCGGCAGCGAAACGGCCAGGGCAATGCTGCAGGTTGCGTTGCCGGTATTTGTGGCGGTCGGTAAGGCGAAGACTGGCAAGGAAACAATTCTTGTGTCTTCAGCTCTGCAAAGCGGCAGCGAAGCGGCTTACTGGGAAAGCAGGGAACCAGGCATCTCTTCCAATTGTTACGGGATTACCTTCTGCGGTGAAAGAACCGGGGGCGGTTTGTTCGTAGTCGTCGGGGACAACGGCACCATCCTGACCCTGGCGGACGGTGCCGGCTGGATGCCCCAAAATTCCGGACTGCATCGAAATGCCGTCCTGCGCGGCGTTGCCTGGGGAAGGCCAGCGGAGAATCTCTTGTTCGTGGCGGTGGGCGAAAAAGGAACGGATGACAAAGGAACTATCCTCACCTCGTCCGACGGGGAGAACTGGACGCCCCTAAATAACGAAAATAGGCTCAACGGCGTTACCTGGGGCGGAAATAAATTTGTGGCGGTGGGTGATAAGGGAACCATCCTCACCTGGACGGGAGAGGACGGAGAAAGCTGGGAGTCCCAAGATCCCGGACTGGAGCCGAACCAAAAAAATATCGCCCTGCACGGCATTGCCTGGAGCGCGGGACTTAATCTGTTCGTGGCGGTGGGCGACAAGGGGACGATTCTCACTTCGACCGACGGGGAGAACTGGCAATCCAGAACGTCCGGGACGACCGCTGACTTACATGGAATTGTCATTCGCTAAACGGGAATTTATACTTTGTGCCTTAGCACCAGTTTACGAAATAGCTCATCTCATTTTGCGAAACCTAGATTTATCAAGGGTTTCCGGTTCTAAAACGTAGCACCTAAACAACGTACTCAGCCAGTTCAAGCGCCTCAAAAAGCTTTTTCT
>JBFLZY010000019.1:0-39453 GCA_040755975.1 Bacillota bacterium
CCTTCCTTTACGTTTTCGCTACCGTGGGCGCCTTTACCGTGGCCTCTTATTTTTACTCGGCCACAGGCAGTGACGAAATTAAGGACTACGCGGGCTTGAGTCAGCGCTCCCCCTTTATGGCGGCGGTCATGGTGGTCTGCATGCTTTCGATGGCGGGGATTCCACCGCTGGCCGGGTTCGTCGGCAAATTCTACCTGTTCGCCACCGTGGTGGACGACTACCTGTGGTTGGCCTTCATTGGCCTGATCATGAGCATGGTATCGGTTTACTACTATTTGAGGGTGACCCTGGTAATGTACCGGGACGAACCGGTTGACAACACCCCGATTGAACTGAGCGGACCGGTGGCCGTAACCCTGCTCATTACCATGGTAGCCACGTTGTTGATCGGTATTTACCCTGGGCCGCTCTCCGAGGCGGTGAACGCGGCGGCAACCACCTTTTTCTTGCATTAGGAAACAGCGATCCTCACTGAAATAAAACAGGAAAGCCTATCCCGGACAGGGTAGGCTTAAATTTTTTCTCCATCAGCCATAACTTAATGGCAGTTAGCAGCCCAGGTACCTGGAGATCACTATGCGCTGGATCTCGGAGGTTCCTTCACCGATTTCCAGGATCTTTTGATCGCGGTAAAACCTCTCCACGTCATATTCTTTCATTAAGCCGTAACCGCCGTGGAGCTGGACGGCGTGGTTGGCGGCGCGGTGGAAAACTTCGGAACAAACCAGTTTGGCCATGGCCGCTTCCATGGCAAAAGGCTTCCCCTGTTCCCTGAGCCAGCAGGCTTTATACAGAAGCAGCCTGGCCATTTCGATTTCCGTGGCCATATCAGCCAGCTTAAAAGAATTTACCTGGAACTTGCCAATAGGCTGACCAAACTGAATCCTTTCCTTAGCGTACTTGAGGGCCTTTTCGAAAGCTCCCTGGGCTCCCCCCAGACCCATGGCGCCGATGCTGAGCCTTCCCCCGTCCAGCGTCGCCAGCATCTGGTGGAACCCTTCGCCTCTTTTGCCCAGCAAGTTTTCTGCCGGCACCCGGCAATCCTCAAAATACAGCTCGCTGGTGTTTGATGCCCGCCACATCAGCTTGCCGTGCATTGGCTTTTGGATAAAGCCGGGGGAACCTTTAGTCACCAGGAGGCAACTCAATTCTTTTTTACCGTCCGGTCTTTTCCCGGTAACCGCCTGCACTGTGACCACTTCGCTGATCGCGGTGGAGGCGTTGGTGATAAATATTTTGCTGCCGTTGATTACCCACTCGTTTCCTTCCAGCCTGGCCGTGGTTCGGGAAGCACCGGCGTCGGAGCCGGCGTTGGGCTCGGTCAAACCGAAACCGGCCAAAATTTCGCCCCGGCACAGCCTGGGCAACCACTTTCTCTTTTGATCTTCGTTGCCGAAATAATATATAGGGGAGATCCCCAGGGAATTGCCGGCGGCAATCGTCGCTGCCTGGGAACCATCTACTCTGGCCAGTTCCTCCACCGCGATAATATAAGAAATGTACCCAACGTTCGAGCCCCCGTATTCTTCGGAGACGAACATCCCAAACAGGCCGAGGTCGCCCATCTTTTTAGTCAATTCGTAAGAAAATTCCTCTTTTTCGTCCAGTTCTCTGGCCACTGGAGCAATTTCTTTTTCGGCAAATTCCCGCACAGTTTTGCGCAGCAATTCCTGCTCCTCGGTTAAATCAAAACATAGCGCCATTGAAAAAATCTCCTTCCAGGGGGTTAATTCTTGCGGTTTTTTCGTATTTAACTTTATGCAATTTTTGTACCAGGGAAAAGTACTTATTTTCAGATAAATAACCCGGTTTTATTGTTTACTTTTTAAAGGGGTATATATATACTGCATGTTTAAGTGTATACCCCGGGTTTTCGCTCACGGGAGGCTTAAGGATAATCCAGGCTTAACTGTCTTTGATGCAAAAAAGGTGAAAAATGGTGGTGCGGTCCCAGCCGATATCCCACGGGCAGTGATAACGATCGGCCGTATGGGCGTTGACCAGTGGATACCCCTTTGAATCAAACCCGGTCACGACGGCAAAGTGTTGGATATCATGCTTTTCCTCGTAGGCGATGAGATCTCCCTTTTGCAGTTCCCGGACGGCCCCCTGCGGAAATTTAGGACCGGGCAAAGCAACTTCTGGAAAGGTTCCCCTGGCCAGCCGGGTGGCGCGGCCGCCATATAAAAGCCAGTGCGCAAAAGAATCCGTTTGGACCCAGGCAGTGCTCCCGCTTCCTCCGCGCGCATCGTAACGATAGTGCCATACAGAATCCATCGGCAGTTTTCCACCTTCTTTGTCGCCCAGCACCTGGGAAACGAAATTAGTGCAATCGCCGCCGCGGCCATTTAAGTCCCGGTAGCGCGGGTTGTATATTCTTTCACCCTGGATAATCGCGAGGCCGGCGTATTTATCGGCATACCGGACGGCGCTGACCCGGTCGTAAATTAAGTTTCCGGAGGAAGGTGCGCCTGCATTTTTGCTGGTCGAAAAGGTTATCTTCAAGTCGGCGCTTCCGTCGGCCGGAACAGGTTTTGGTACCAGCGTATCATCACCCAGGGGATCGGTGTACCAGTCGCGCTGGATAAGCCAGAGATTATTTTTCTTGACCAGCTTTACGGAATGGCGCGTCCCGATCCCGAAGCGATTGACCAGATCCTCTTGATCGGGATACCGGTAACCGAGAATCAAGGTCTGCCAGATATTGAATTCGGCGGCATCCTTTTGCACCCTTGACCATTTTACATCCAGACCCACTTTTGCCTCGACAATCCGCACGCCGCGTTTTTTTGCCCAGTTTTGCACGTAGGTAATTTTGGTTTGTTCGTGGGAAAGGGCCCAGCGGCCGAGCTTGGCTTCCCGGTCATACAGGGGAACGATCCTTTCCGGGTCGGCTTCCGTCAAAAGGGCGCCTGCTCTTGTTTCGTAGATTTCCCGCAGCCTGGGAAGAAGGCTTTCCGCAGACGGGATTTCTTTTTCTTCGGCAGTAAACTTCTTCAGGTGCGTTTCCGTTGTTTTTAAGCGGCCCGAGGAAGGAAGGTTTTCCATGACGGAAAAAAACAGAACGTTGCCCGCCGCAAGTATAAAGGCAAGTACGGCAAGGAAAAAGGTTCTCCCGGACATTTTGCGCCTGCCCAACCTTTCTATTTTTTAATAACAATACTATTTTTTCCTTTCGCCGAAAGGTTCTTACGAGGAACTATCCGGTAAAGCTGGCTTAAAAATCAGGTCCCTTATTTTTCTTTTGCTTGTTATTTTCCAGCGCCTGTGTTATAATCTCTTCGTTAGTTTTCACCCTGCTCTACTGCCTGTTCAAGTAGAGCCGTTAGTCCACAGGGGGAGGTGCAAGGAAGTGACCGATTACGAAGCCATGTTCATCTTGCGGCCTGATTTGGAAGAGGAGAAGATTACCGAAGTAATGGAAAGGTTCAGGTCGTTAGTGGAAAACCACGGCGGAGAAGTTACCAAACTGGAAAGGTGGGGTAAGCGCCGCCTGGCCTACCAGATCCAGCACCTTAGAGAAGGAATTTACATCATTTTAAGGTTTAAAGGGAACAACGAAGTAGTGCAGGAACTGGACCGGGTTTTTAAGATTACCGATGAAGTGCTCCGGCACATGATCGTCCGGGCAGCAGCCTGAATCAAAAAAAGAAGGCACAGAGGGACAAAGGTACAAAGGGAAAAACACAGGGGCTCAGAGGGACAAAGTACACAGACATACAGAGGCAAAAAGAAGGAAAAGATACAAAGCAAAAATCAATTACCAATCCCTAATCCCTTAACTTTGTGCCTCTTCGCCTGATGCCTTTATGCCTGTTTAAAAAGAACAAACTAAGGCGGTGAAAAAATGCTTAACAGGGTTATTTTAATCGGCCGGCTGGCCAGAGAACCCGAACTTCGCTATACTCCCGGTGGAACAGCGGTGACCAGACTGGTGCTGGCTGTAGAAAGACCTTTTGTCAACCGGCAGGGGGAGCGCGAAGCAGATTTTATTGACGTCGTGGTTTGGCAAAAGCAGGCGGAAACCTGCGCAAACTACCTGGGTAAAGGGAGGCTTGTGGCCGTTGAAGGGCGCTTGCAGGTTCGTTCCTATGACGATAGTCAGGGCATCCGCCGGCGGGTGGTGGAAGTAGTGGCGGAAAACGTCCGTTTTCTGGACCGCCCGAAAGAAACGGCGGCAGGCGAACAGCCCTCTACGATCGGCGAGGGAACTTTTGGCGAGGACATCCCTTTTAACGAAGACGAAGTGCCATTTTAAACATCAGGGGGGTAGAACACAACTTGGCTACAAAACGGGAAAAAGGGCGCAAGGGGAAGAAGCGCATCTGCAGTTTTTGCGTGGATAAGATTGCCCTGATCGATTATAAAGACGTTCCGCGGTTAAAAAAATATATAACCGAACGGGGTAAAATCTTACCCAGGAGAATTTCCGGCAATTGCGCCTGGCATCAGCGGATGCTGACGACGGCCATCAAAAGAGCCCGGATTATGGCTCTGTTGCCTTTTACAGCAGAGTAAGCGGTTGTTCGTTAATAAAGAAGAAGGCACAAAGGCACAAAGGCACAAAGGAACATGTGAAAAACAAGACCTTTGTGCCTTTGTGCCTGTAAAGCCAACAAATAACATCATATTACGCAGCAGGAAAACGGGTGAGGGTTGCCGAAATAAACATTGCTACCCGAAAACGAAAGGTGGCCCCCGATGTACCCGATCGAACAGGATACCGGCATAGCCAAAAATATCCGGGTGATCGAATGGTTGAAAGCCGACCTGCTTACCTCCCTGTCTGCGCTTTTTAAAAGTATGCTGCGGGGCAGCGAGGAGCGCGTGCAGGATGCCCTGGCCAGCCTCATTATTACCTGTTACGTTCTGGGGCGGCGCCTGGGTTCAAGTTTTCCGCGGCTGGAGCTCAAAATAGAATCCAAATTAAGGCAAAGCATCGAAGAGGATCATGAACTGGAAAGGTGGTATTCCGATCTCTCGGCCCTGCTAACCCACCTGCTGGAAAAAAAGAGGTGATCCTTTGCTTTCCCGATTGAAAAAGCAGGCCCTGGCGCAAGGGGCTTTTTTTGCAGGCCTGATGACTGCAATTGGTTTGCTGGGTGTATATATACCTCCGTTATTCTTTTTAACTAACCTGCTTGTACCTTTACCTTTGGCCGTGCTGGTGCGCCAGCAGGATTTGAAGACAGGGCTTTTCGCCCTGACCCTTTTCGCCGCTTTGTTATTTTTATTCCTGGGCCCTGGCCTGGATGTATTGATTCTGGTTCTGCAAACGGTTCCGCTTGCACTCGTTCTGGGGCTGCTTTTTAAGAACCATGCTTCTGCGGGCGTTTCTGTTTTCCTTTCTTCTCTTACGTTGACCGTTTTCACCTTACTGGGTCTGACCATTTCGATGTGGGTTACGGGAAATAACCTGTTTGTCCCGGGGGAAGAAATGAAACAGGCCATGGAGCAGGCAGCCGACTGGTATGCCCGGGCAGGCCTTACCCGGGAACTATCCCGGACCGAAACGGAACAAATATTTGCGGAAACGGCCAGGTTCGTCAGTCAGCTAATCCCTGCCCATCTGGTTACCTGGTCAATAATCAGCGCTTTTCTTACTTATTTGTTAACCAGGAAGGTCTTGCGGAAACTTTCTTATGCTGTAACGCCATTGCCCCCTTTCGCTCAATGGCAATTCCCGTGGTATTTTAGTTGGGGGTTGATTGCCGGGCTGGGGTTAACTTTAGCCGGAGACTGGCTGACCCTTTTTCCGGTGGCCGTGCTGGGCAAAAATGTCCTTTGCGTTTCCGGTTTCCTTTACTTAATAGCAGGTATATCCGTTTGTAGTTTTTATCTGGCAAAATGGAAAATCCCGGGGCTGGTTAAACTTATCGTGGCCGGTTCTACCGTTTTTTATCTGCCCTTTGCCATTATTTTGCTTGCCGTCCTCGGTATTATGGACACATTTGTAAACCTGCGGCGTTTTTCAGCTTTAGACGAAGCTGGCAAAAGGAAGTGAAGGAATTCTTTTTTTGTTCTTGGAGGGAAGAAAAATGAAAGTTATTTTACTGGCGGAAGTTAAGAACTTAGGCAAAAAAGGGGACGTCTTGGAGGTTGCTCAAGGCTACGCACGCAACTACCTCTTGCCGAAAGGTCTGGCCACGGAGGCGACGGAAGGCAGGATGAAGCAGCTTATCCAGCAGCAGGCTACCGCGGCCAGAAAGAAGGAACGGGAAGAAGCAAAGGCTAAAGAGCTGGCGGAACGCCTGCAAGGACTAACGGTGAAGGTGTATGGCAAAGCAGGGGAGGGTGGCAAGCTTTTTGGTTCGGTGAATAACAAAGATATTGCCGAAGCGTTGCAAAAAGAACACGGCATAGAAATAGATAAAAGAAAGATCATTCTTAAGGAGCCAATCAAACAAACAGGCACTTACTCTTTACCGGTCAGGCTGTACCCGCAACTGGAAGCGCGCTTGAATATAAATGTGCTGCCTGAATAAACACTGTAAAACTTTGCAGCAAGGAGATTTAGCCGATGAAATCATTTATTAAAAAATTAAAATACGCTCCGGAGGAACCGGGTTATAAATTTAAAGGGGAAAAGCAGCTGGAACGGCAGGTCAACGCTCTTTATGGTTTCATCGCCAATTTATTTGGTACGGACAAGCTGGTTTTACGGGCGGGGAAGGTAAATGCCTTGCAACTGATGCGCTCGGAGCACCTGGGGGAACGCGTGCTGGCTTTACAAAAACTGGTTTTCGAAGACCCGACCTTGGACATTGTTCCCGCAATGCGGGAAATACCTTCAGTTTTAGAACGGATTGAGGAGGAAATAGCCGAAATTCTGGCCAGGCGAACGGTAGAAGAAGAGCTGGAAAGAAAGATCAACGAAAAATTACAGCAGAGGCACAAGGATTACGTTCAAGAGATCAAAATTCAGGTCTTGAAAGAAAACAGCGGGCCGGAGAACGCCCAAACCCTGAAAAAGTTGGCCCTTATTGAAAAAATGGAACAAAAGAAACTGGCCCGTTCAGCCATGGCGGTGTTGCGCCCGGCCAGTTTTGAGGAAATTGTCGGCCAAAAAAGGGCGATTAAGGCCCTTTTAGCCAAAATGGCCTCTCCTTTCCCGCAGCATATCATTCTTTACGGCCCGCCGGGGGTGGGAAAAACAACTGCCGCCCGCCTCGCTCTGGAGGCGGCGAAGGAGATGGCCTCGACGCCCTTCAGCAAGGATGCCCCCTTTGTCGAAATCAGCGGGGCAACCCTGCGCTGGGACCCGCGGGAAATTACCAACCCCTTGCTTGGGTCCGTACATGATCCCATCTACCAGGGTGCCCGGCGCGACCTAGCCGAAAGCGGCGTGCCGGAACCAAAACCGGGCCTGGTTACCGAAGCCCATGGGGGGGTATTGTTCATCGATGAAATTGGCGAAATGGACCCCCTTTTGCAAAACAAACTTTTAAAAGTTCTCGAGGACAAGCGGGTATACTTTGAATCGTCATATTATGACCCGCACGATCCGAACATTCCGCAATACGTCAGGAAATTGTTTGAAGAAGGAGCACCGGCGGACTTTGTTTTAATTGGGGCGACCACCCGCGATTGCGAAGAAATCAATCCCGCTTTGCGCTCCCGCTGTGCAGAAATATTTTTTGAACCGTTAACACCGAAGGACATCGAGGAGATCGTTTCCCGGGCGGCAAAAAAGCTGGCCGTCTCCTTGGAGGAAAAGGTTCCCCGGTTAATCAGCAACTATACCATTGAGGGGCGCAGAGCCGTCAACATCCTGGCCGACGCCTATAGCCTGGCGTGGTATCGCGCGCAGAGCCAAAATGAAGTCCGCATAACTGCCGATGATATATCTGAAGTGATCCAGTTAAGCCGCATGGTTCCCTACAATGTGCGCAAGGTTTGTTCCGCCAAAGAAATCGGCAGGACATTTGCCCTTGGCGTTTCAGGCTACCTGGGTTCCTTAATCGAAATTGAGGCTATCGTTTTTCCGGCCCGGGAAGCCGGACGGGGCAACCTTCGTTTTAACGACACAGCCGGGTCAATGGCCAAAGATTCAGCGTTTAACGCCGCTTCGGTCATCCGGAAAATTTCGGGCTTGGAACTGGCGGACTACGATATCCACGTTAACGTGGTAGGCGGGGGACGAATTGACGGACCTTCGGCCGGGGTAGCTATTTTCCTGGCGGTCTTCAGCGCCCTGCAAAAATGTCCTGTTCAGCAAGATGTCGCCGTTACCGGCGAGCTGTCCATTCAGGGTCTTGTGCGGCCGGTCGGCGGCATTCCGGAAAAAATTTACGGGGCGCGGCAGGCGGGGGTTAAAAAAGTCCTTATTCCGGCTGAAAATATGCCCGAGGTTCCTTCTGATTTAGCCGATCTGACGGTTATCCCGGTGGCGACCGTCGAAGAAGTGCTGGCCCACGTTTTTCCCGCCGGCCGGGAGAGCGCGGCGGATTAGACCTCCATGCCGCTTTTTGCGACACCAACAGGGGATGCCCGGCACTCAGCTTAAACTAGCTTTTTTGTTTTATGTTGACTGGAGTCCAATCCAAAACCGGCATGGAAAGCATAGAGTAAAATCACGGAAAAGCTGAGTGCCGGGCGAAAGCCTATTTTCACGGAGTTTTTAGAAATTGATCAGGTGAGAGGTATGCTGGCGGATAACGCGAAACTCCTTCCTCAAAATGTGGACGCGGAACAATCGGTTCTGGGCGCCCTTTTTCTGGACCGCGAGGCTGTTTATAAAGTCGCGCGCTTTTTGCGCGCCGAAGATTTTTACCTGGAGAGCCACCGCCTGATTTACGAAGCCATGCTCAGCCTGGAAGAAGAGGGCCGGCCGGCCGATCTGATCTCGGTAACCAACTGGTTGAGCGACAAGGGTGTTTTAGAAAAGGTCGGCGGGGCGACCTACCTGGCCTCGCTGGCCGGGTTGATGCCCACCGCCGCCAACGTCGAGCACCACGCCCGCATAGTGGAGGAAAAGGCGCTTTTGCGCAGCCTCATCCAGATTGCCACGCGCATCGCGGGGATGGGGTACGAGGGAACGGAGGACGTGGACCGCCTGATCGACGAGGCGGAAAGAATGCTTTTAGAATTAACGGCCCGTCGCTCTTCGGTCCTGTTCAGTTCTCTCCAGGAACTTTTGCTTAAGGTATTAAAACAGATTGAAGAAAGATTCCGCAACAAAGGCGCCATCAGCGGTGTGGCCAGCGGGTTTGTTGATTTGGACAGGCTGTGCTGCGGGATGCAGCCGGGCGACCTGGTCATTGTCGCTGGCCGGCCGGCAATGGGCAAAACCAGTTTCGCGCTGACCATCGCCCATCAAATCGCCCTCCAGCAACAGGTGCCGGTGGCCATCTTCAGCCTGGAGATGTCCCGGGAACAACTGGTGCAGAGGGTGCTTTGCGCCGAAGCGATGGTGGACCAGCAAAAGGTGCGCAGCGGGTACCTTACCGAGGGGGATTGGGTGCGCCTGACCCAGGCCGCCGCCCGCCTGGCCAAGGCTCCTTTATATATCGACGACTCGGCGCTTCTTTCCGTGCGGCAGGTCAGGGCAAAGGCCCGGCGCCTGCAGGCGGAAAAAGGACTGGGCCTGATCGTGATTGATTACCTGCAGCTTATGCAGGCCGGCCGGCGGGCCGAAAACCGCCAGCAGGAGATCACGGAAATCTCCCGCTCCTTAAAGGGGCTGGCCAAGGATCTCAACGTGCCCGTGCTGGCCCTGGCCCAGCTCAGCCGCCAGGTGGAGAGCCGGATGGATAAAAGACCAATTATGTCAGACTTGAGAGAAAGTGGTAGCTTAGAACAGGACGCGGATGTGGTGATGTTTATTTACCGTGACGAATATTACCACCCGGATACGGAAAAAAGGGGTATTGCCGAAATTATTGTGGCCAAACAAAGAAACGGCCCCACCGGGGTGGTGGAGCTGGCTTTCTTGAAGGAATTTACCCGCTTTATGAACCTGGCCAAACCGGAGGACTTGCCGGCGGGTGCAGAAAAACAGGACGACGTGCCGTATTAGTTTCCACTATTACGAAGTCTTCGGGAAAGTATTTCTTCCGCTTCCACCGTAAAGCGAAGGTATAAAGAAACAAAATCGGGTATATATTACTTTGTGCCTTTTTGCCTGGAAAACTTTGGCCTTTGTTAAAACACGTTCTGCGTGACAATTGTTTCTTCCCGGCTGGGTCCAACGCTGATTAAGGCCACCGGTGCCCGGGCCAGGTCCGCCAGCCGCGCCAGGTAGTTTTTCGCGTTTGCCGGCAGGTCTGCGTAGCGGCGGATTCCGCTGATGTCCTCCGCCCAGCCCGGGAATTCCTCGTATACGGGGTCACATCCGGCCAGCACCTTTAAAGTGGCGGGAAATTCGGTGATCAGTTCCCCGCGGTAGCGGTAGGCCGTGCACACTTTTACTTTCTCCAGGCCGCTTAAGACATCCAGCTTGGTGATGGCCAGGCAGTCCAGGCCGTTGATGCGGGTGGCGTAGCGCGCCACCACCCCGTCAAACCAGCCGCAGCGCCGCGGCCGGCCGGTGGTGGTGCCGAATTCGTGCCCGCGCGTTCTGATGTGGTCCCCCAGGGCGTCTTTTAATTCTGTCGGAAAGGGCCCTTCCCCGACCCTGGTGATGTAGGCTTTGGCCACGCCGACGACCCGGTTGATTTTGGTCGGGCCGAAGCCGGCCCCCAGGCAGGCGGCGCCAGCCACGGGGTGCGAGGAAGTAACGTAAGGGTACGTCCCGTGATCCAGGTCCAAAAGGGTCCCCTGGGCTCCTTCGCAGAGGACGTTTTGGCCCCTGACGATAGCTTCGTTGACAATGATCGAAACGTCCGCTACGTAAGGTTTAATGATTTCAGCGTACTTGCTGTAGGCAGCCAGGATTTCCGTGTAGGCGAACCCGTCCGCTCCGTAAACTTGGTTGAGCAGCCTGTTTTTTTCCTGCAAGGCGTCCTCCAAACGGGCCGGAAACTCTTCGGGATCAATTAAATCAGCTACCCGGATGCCCGTGCGGGCCGCCTTGTCCATGTAAGCGGGTCCGATTCCCCGGCAGGTGGTGCCGATTTTCCGGGCGCCCTTGCGTTCTTCTTCGCACCTGTCCAGCCGCTGGTGGTAGGGGAAAATGACGTGGGCGCGGGGGCTGATCCGCAAGTTTTCCGTGCTGATCTTTTGCGCCGCCAGGTTCTCCAGTTCGGCGATCAAAACGGCAGGATCAATGACTACGCCGTTGCCGATGAGGCACAATTTGTCGGGGTAAAGGATGCCGGAAGGAATCAGGTGCAGCTTGAATTCCTTTCCGTCCGTCACTACCGTGTGGCCGGCGTTGTTTCCCCCCTGGTAACGGACGACCACGTCGGCCTTTTCCGCCAGAAAGTCCGTGATTTTACCTTTCCCTTCGTCTCCCCATTGGGCGCCGATCAGCACCACCGTAGACATTTAACAACCTCCTCCATTTCCCTTTTCAGTTGTTTTGTCGAAAAGCTGCTTTTTGTAGCAGTACATGTTCAGTTAACCCGCCGGGCCATACCCCCGGCTTAAGTCGAGCGGTTTCACTGAACATTTAATTGTGGCAAGGAGATTGCTTTGCCACTTGGCGACTTGGCGTTTTCGTTCGACTGCTTCAACCATCTACCCTGTTCAAGATTTCGCGGGCCACGATTACTCCGGACACCGCCGACTGAGCCAGACCCCGGGTTACGCCGGCGCCGTCCCCGGCGGCGAAAAGGTTTTTGATCTGCGTTTCCAAAGAGTTGGTCAGGGCCAGGCGGGAGGAATAAAATTTTACCTCCACGCCGTAGAGCAAGGTATAGCGGGAATACACGCCCGGGGCGACTTCATTTAGCGCTTTAAGCATCTCCACGATGGCCACCAGGTGCCGGTAAGGGAAAACCAGGCTCAGGTCCCCCGGCGTAGCCTGGGCCAGGGTAGGGACAGTCAGGCTTTTTTTCATCCTTTCCGGCGTGCTGCGGTGCCCCGCAATCAAGTCCCCCAGTCTTTGCACAATTACCCCGCCGCTTAAAAGATTCGCCAGGCTGGCCACGTACCGGCCGTAAGCAATGGGCTCTTTAAAAGGCTCGGTAAAAGTTTTGCTCACCAGAACGGCAAAGTTGGTGTTAGTTGTTTTTTTATAGGCATGAGTGTGGCCGTTGACCGTAACGAGCCCGTCGATATTTTCTAAAACCACTTCTCCGTATGGATTCATACAAAAAGTACGTACTTTGTCGTCGAAAGCCCTTGAATAATAGATAAATTTAGATTCGTAAAAAACGTTGGTCAACGGTTCCATCACCGCGGCGGGAACTTCTACCCGCACCCCGATATCGACCGGGTTAACCTCTGTGCGCAACCCCAGCCGTTGCGCTTCGCGGGCCAGCCATTCGGCCCCCTCCCGTCCGGGTGCCAGCACGACGTGTCGCGCGTAAATGCTTTCCCCTTTTCCGGTAATTACCCCCTTAACCTGGTCTGCATCTGTCAAAACAGACTCCACAGGACAGGACGTGCGGATTTCCACCCCGCGGGCAGTCAAATAATCCTGCATGTGCTGCAAGATTTCTTTACAGCGCCCCGTTCCCAGATGCCGGATGGCTACCGGGATTAACTTTAATTCAGCCTGAGCGGCTTTATGTTGAAATTCGCGAATTTTTTCGGTTTGTTCCAGTCCGTAAATACTTTTCGGCGCACCAAACCGGATGTATATTTCATCAATATAACTGATTAACTTTTGGAGTGCTGATTCGCCGATATATTGTTCCAGGCTGCCCCCGATTTCCGGAGAAAGGGTCAGCTTCCCGTCGCTGAAGGCGCCGGCGCCGCCCCACCCACAAATGGTGGCGCAGGGGTTGCAATGAAAACAGGTGCTCTCTTTTTCTCTAGATAAACAAATCCTTTCTTCCAGGTCTTTTCCTTTTTCCAGGATGAGTACTTTTAATTTCTTTTTTTGAGTAAGCTCGAGGGCGGTGAAGATCCCCGCCGGCCCCGCTCCGACGATAATTACGTCATAAGTCAAATAAAAATCTCTCCCCATAGCAATAAAAAGATAGCCTTTTTACGTATTTGTGCCATCATCATCTTAGCAAAAGCCTCCCTTAAAGTCAAGAAAAGGGGTCAGTTATCTCTTTGTGGTGGTTATAAAATACCAATAAATACCAGCTTCTAAATAATAATTTTGCTGACGGATTATGTAACCATTGGGATGCCGTACCATATACTATAATTAGAAATTGGTGGTAATGCTGGCATCTTCCATCACTATTACCAGATAAAAATTTTTCAAGATTTCTTTTTCCAGTTCTTCAAAAAATAGAGAACTGGGATTAAATAATTCTAAAAAAGGAGAGATGTAGGGTGATTCAAAAAAGCATCGATGCAGCAAGTTTGGCCGAGGTCGTCGACCGTATTTTAACCAAAGGTATTGTCATCGACGCCTGGGTAAGAGTATCTCTGGTGGGCATTGAGCTTTTAGCCATCGACGCCAGAGTAGTCATTGCCAGCGTTGAGACGTGGTTAAAATATGCTGAGGCCGTTGGACTTACCGCACCGGTACATCCTGTCCTCAATGCAGCATAAAGCAAAAAACTGCCCCGGGTCGAGACATATACCATGAACACTAAAATATGTCTCGACCCCATATTTCTATTCGCAAATGAATGTTTTCGACACCCACAAAAAGGGAGGTGCATATAATGTCTTTAGCCGCAAACATGAAATTACTGGGCGAGGATATGATTAGTTCCCAAAAAGCCAGGATCAAGAACTTAAAAGAATTAAAGAAAGAGGTCCGGGAACTGCTTACCGATTTTCGGGAGGAACTAAAAGAATTAAAGAAAGAGGTCCGGGAACTGCTTACCGATTTTCGGGAGGAACGGGCTGCCGCCCGGGCCATCTGGCTACATACCCTGGAAATATTAGCAAAAATTCGGATGGGTAAAATCGATCCCTAGTAAGATAACTAATTGGGGGGCTGATCTGGAAGTGGCAAGTGCTGAAAAAGACATGTTAAAAATCTGACCCCCCTTTTATTTTTTTAATTTTACGATCTTTGAGGATTGTCGTTGGCCGTGAACTTTGGGGAAAAGGAGGAACTTTATGAAAGTCCGGCAGGTTATTGATACCGTTTACAATTTCTTTGCCGAGGAATTCCAGAAACCTGGCCAGGTAATCGCTGTCCTCGGCGGACCAGAAGGCTGGCGGGTAAAGATCGAGGTGGCCGAAGAAGTAGAATACATGCGCCGCCGGGGAAGGGACGACCTCATGGCTGTGTACGAAGTATTACTAAACCCGGCTTTGGAAATAGTTGGATTTGAAAGGAAATTTTTGCGGGAAAGAAATTCCATCCAGCTGGCGGAAAACGAGGACTAAATTAGAAAGGACACTTTTAGAAACGAGGTGCTCGGGCTTTGGAGAAAAACAACTATGCGTTTCTCTACGACCAGGTGCATTTTGTAGAAACCGAATCCATCAAAGATCTATCCAGGCGCGCTTTAGCTTATTTGCGCTCAGGCCTGGCGGTTAATTTCAGCGGTCCGGCGGGGGTGGGGAAAACGTCGCTTGCCCTACACGTAGCAGGGCTACTGGGCCGGCCGGTGGTTTTGCTGCACGGCAACGACGAACTGCGGGGCGTCAACCTGCTGGGCGGGGACTACGGCTACCGGAGAAGGAAAATGATCGATAACTTTGTGCACACCGTTTACCTTTTGGAGGAAGATCTCCAATATCGCTGGGTGGAAGGCCGGTTAACCGCGGCCTGCCGGAACGGTTATACGCTGGTCTACGATGAATTTACCCGTTCGCGGCCGGAAGCCAACAACTTTTTACTTTCCATCCTGAGCGAAGGCATTTTAAGTCTCCCCACTTTAAGTAAGGATTCTCCCTATGTAATGGTTCATCCGGAATTTAGAATGATTTTTACCAGTAACCCGGAGGAATACGCCGGGGTGCATAAGCTGCAGGTAGCTTTGGAAGACCGGCTGGTTACTCTGGAAATAAAGGGGTTCGACCGGGAAACGGAAATAAGTATAGTCACCGCCAGAACTGGCCTCCCGGAAGAGGAGGCCGGCCTGATCGTGGATTTGGTGCGTGCTGTTCGCCAGCGGCTGCATTCCCCGGAGAAGGTTTCGGTGCGCAGCTCCCTCCGGATAGCGCAAGTGCTTAAGACAAATCAAATCGCCGTTGACGACCCCCTGTTCCAGTCGATTTGCTTGGATATCCTACTTTCCGATCTCCGGAATTTGCCGGCAGAGAAACGGGAAGAAGCCAGACAAATCTTGAACGAATTCATGCAGACTATTCAGGCGCCGGGGGTGGAAGGGTGAAAAATAATGATTTCTCGCGAGGGCCCCTGTTAAATGGTTTGCTTAAAGGTTTAAGCGAACTGGCCCAACTGGTGGAAAAACTCGAAACGGAAGGTAAGGCAGAAATCCAGCGGAGTGGCCAGTTTGGCAGTTTAAAACAAGGTGTCTTGGCCGGTGGTTACGGGTTAAACATTCGTTTAGGTAGTTTAAACCCAAAGGAAAACGAGTCTTTTTTCAAAGAGAAAGTGCAGAAGAATGAACCTTTACTTGATGTCTTTGACGAAGGCGATTATGTTCAGATAATTGTTGAGTTGCCGGAAATATCAACGGAGGAAGGAATCGAAGTTAAACTTGCAAAACAAACCCTTCTGTTAACCGCCCACGCCCCAACCGGAGTTTATCAAAAGAATATCTTCTTGCCTGTTCCGGTTGAATCCAAGAGCATCCAGAAAAGTTTTAAAAACGGGATCCTCAAGCTCATTTTGAAAAAAATGCTCTAACAAAGGGAAAAGAGGGGTAACTGACGGCGATGGAAAGCTCCTTTTCTTTTCGGGTGAGCGAGGCTTTAGCTAAAGATGTCGGCAGGAATATTGCCCGGTTGGATCCCGCCGACATCCGCCTGCTCGGGTTAGAAATTGGCGACGTGGTAGTGATTCAGGGCAGGCGCCAGGCCGTGGCCAGGGTTATGCCAAGCCATCCCGAGCAGAGGGGTAAACAACTGGTCCAGATTGACGGAATTATTAGAGATAACGCCGGGGTGAGCCTGGGAGAAAAAGTCCAGTTGATGAAGGCGGAGGTTACTGAAGCAACGGCAATTGCGCTGGCCCAGGTGGCCGAAAACGCCTTGCCGTACCGGCTGGACTCCGCCTTCGTGAGGCGCTCCTTGACCGGGTTGCCTCTTTTGAAAGGGAATAAAATACGCATTACAACCCTGGGTTTGAGCAGTCAGGAATTGCTGGTAGTGGACACTGTTCCGGAAGGCGCTGTTTTGGTAAGGGGAAATACAGCCGTTGAAATTTTGCGGCCCAAAGAAGCAAATTTCAAGAGCCCGGCCCACGTTACTTACGAAGACATTGGCGGTCTGGGGAAAGAACTGTCCCGAATCAGGGAAATGATCGAAATGCCTTTAAAATATCCGGTAATCTTTCAGCACCTGGGTATTGAACCGCCTAAGGGGGTGCTTTTATGCGGCCCCCCGGGCACCGGTAAAACCTTGATCGCCCGCGCGGTGGCCGCCGAGACGGACGCTCTCTTTCTGCACGTGAACGGGCCCGAAATCATCCATAAATATTACGGGGAAAGCGAGGCCAGGCTCCGGGAAATTTTTGAGAAAGCAATCAAAAAAGGGCGCAGCATCATTTTCCTGGACGAGATAGACGCTATTGCCCCCAGGCGCACCGAGGTCACCGGTGAAGTAGAAAAAAGAGTGGTGGCCCAATTGCTGACTCTGATGGACGGGTTGAATTCGCGGGGACAGGTGATTGTCATTGGCGCCACCAACATCCCTGATGCTCTGGACCCCGCCCTGCGCCGGCCCGGACGCTTTGACCGGGAAATTACCATCGGGGTCCCCGATCAAAAAGGGCGCCTGGAGATTCTGCATATTCACACCAGGGGAATGCCTTTAGACAGTGATGTGGATTTAACCAAAATTGCCGAACTGACGGTCGGCTTCGTCGGCGCCGACCTGGCGGCGCTGTGCCGGGAAGCGGCCATGAGCCGGCTGCGGAAGATATTTAACGGCCTGGAGCCTTCGGGAGATAGTTTGCCTCCGGAGATATTCTCCCGGTTAAAGGTAAGCATGCAGGATTTTTTAGAGGCACTGGAAGAGGTGGAACCATCGGCCACCAGGGAATTCACGGTGGAAGTGCCGAACGTGGGCTGGGCCGATGTGGGGGGGTTGGAAGAAGTCAAAAGCAGGCTGCGGGAAGCCGTAGAATGGCCCTTAAAATACAGTGAGCTTTTTGAGCTGGTCGGAGCGGAAGCTCCGCGGGGAATTATTTTATACGGACCGCCCGGCACGGGAAAAACCCTGCTGGCGAAGGCGGTGGCTAACGAAGCAAATGCCAATTTCATATCCATTAAAGGACCGGCGCTCCTTTCCAAGTGGGTGGGCGAGTCAGAAAAGGCTTTGCGGGAGATTTTCAAGAAAGCCCGCCAGGCCGCGCCTTGTATTATCTTTTTTGATGAAATAGACGCCCTTACCCCGGCCCGTGGGTCGGGCAACACAGATGTGGCTGAAAGAGTCTTGAGTCAGTTACTTACCGAAATGGACGGGATCGAAGAGCTGCGCCGGGTGGTGGTGCTGGCGGCCACCAACCGGATCGATATGGTGGACCAGGCTTTGCTGCGTCCCGGCCGGTTTGATCTCCATATAAGGCTGGATCTGCCCGATAGGGATGGGCGACGGGAAATTTTAGCCGTCCACACGCACGGCTGCCCGCTGGCTGCCGATGTAGACCTGGACCGCCTGGCCCTGGAAACGGATGGCTTTACCGGGGCGGATCTCCGGCTCTTGTGCAAAAGAGCCGCCCTTGCCTCCATCCGGGAATATTTGCAGGCCAACCAGTGGCCGCCACCATCCAAAGGACCGTTTCTTTCCATTCAAGGGAAGCATTTTCGAACGGCCCTGGCAGAGCAGTCTGCCTATGTTTACCGGAAGCGGCCAGATTGACTTTTGCTTTGGCGTTAAAAAGGAGGGAAATCCATGCCCAGGTCAGAAGAAAAGCCTGCCGGCAGGTATCTTTATTGTTTGTTCGCGTCCGGAGAAATCCAAAATTTTGATTTGTCCGGCATCGCCGGGCACGTGGTTTATACAGTGCATTACCAGGATCTGGCGGCGGCGGTCAGCAATACATCGGCAACCTACCTTGAACCGGCTCGGGAACACGTTCTGGCGCACCAAAAAGTAACTTCGGCAATCATGCAAAAATACACTGTTCTGCCCGTAAGTTTTGGCACTATTTGCAAGACGGAAGAAGAATTATCCAAATTGTTAAGAGAAATATATCCGGAGGCCAAAAAAAACCTGGACAGAATCAAAGATAAAATTGAAGTGGGGCTGAAAATTTTTTGGAATAAAGAAACATTTTTACAAGAAATCGGGGAAGCCGACTCCAACATCAACCGTTTAAAGAAAGAAATTGCCGCCGCTAAAGAAAAAGGCATCGATCCCTATGCCCTGATCATCCAGTTGGGCCAGCTTGTCGAGGAACAGGTGCAAAGGAAAAGGCAAAGCTACCTGCACCTCATCTATAAACCTTTACTTGTTCACGCCGCCGAGGCCCGCCTGAACGATCCCATTACAGAAAAAATGGTGCTTAATGCCGCCTTTTTAATTAATAAAGACAGAGAAGCAGAATTTGACCAGGCGATAAATAATCTTTACGAACGTTTTAAAGACCGCCTCGTCTTCAAATATACAGGTCCCTGGCCGCCCTATAACTTTGTGGATATAAAAATAACGGGGGTTTAAGTTTTATGTTCATTATTGACGATCTCCTGTTTTTGCCTTTTCGTGGTCTGTGGTATGTTTTCGCCGAAATTTATAACCGGGTGGAAGCGGAACTTTATGATGAATCAACGGTCCACCAGCAGCTGCTTGAGCTCCAGTTTCAATATGAGCTTGGTGACCTTAGCCAGGAGGAGTACGAACAAAAAGAGAAAGAATTGCTGGCGCGGTTGAGGGCAATCAAAGAGCGTCAGCAGAATATTGCTGAGGGTTCCTTACGCGGAGGGGAATGAATTGTGAGCGTGGTAAAGAATCAACATTTTCTGATTAGATTGACGGATGGTACTATATGGCACTTTTTCACAGAAAATAAAATCCTTCAGTACCGATTGCTGGCCCACCAATCGCTGGTAAATTATTTATTAGCAGAGCCGGTTCGAGATTTCGATTTAGATCTTGATCAGGGCGACGTCCATTTGCTTTGTCTTACGGAGGAAGGTTTCCTGAAATATTTTCTCGGCCGGCCGGGAGCGGGCTGGAACGTTACCCCCCTGGACCGGTATAATTTACAACCGGAGCTTTTGAGCTGTTTGACTCTAAAAGTATCCTTCCCGCATGTCCATATCCTTTGGGCTGACACCAGAGCATTTAACGATCCGGGCTGGAATATCCGGCATGCCCACTGGTCGGGTGACCGCTGGACGGACAAACAGGTGGCGGAGATTGCCGGCAAGGATCAAATTCCCTTTTTTTGTTTGGCAGAAGATGGCCGGCAAAATCTTCACATCGTATACCTCAGCGCCCCGGAAGGAACCAACGGAGCTTTTTATGCCTCCTTTGACGCAAAATCCGGCCGATGGGGACAGGCGGAGAAAATTTCTTTCGACTCACCAGATACTGTTTTCATGTTGTTGGATCACCGGCAAGAATTACATTTTGTTTGCAGCAGGAAAAATGCCGCCGGAAAGTTTCAGATTTGTTACCAGCAACCCGGCCGGGAGAAAAACCTGCAAGTAATCAGGGAGTGTGCGCAAGAGCCCGGCCAGCCCTTAATGTTTTTGGGCAATAACGTATTGCACGTTGCCTGGCAGGAAGGGGGCAGCCTTTATACTGCTTACCTGCAAAGATCAGGTCAAACCTGGTCTTCTCCCCATCCGGTAAAATTGGCGCCCGGTGAAATGATTTACTTTACTTACCTCAGTAGTCATCCGGAAGATGCCGGGATACTGAAGATGCCGCTTATGCCGGGGATATTAGCAGGCGAAAACAAGCTTGTTTTCAACGAATTTCTTTATCTGGCCCTGCTTGCGGCAAAGTCGCAAGGGAATGGCGGGGGTGCAGGGGAAGCTCAACCGGCTCCTTCTCCGGAAATTTGCTTAAATATATCCCCGGCATGCTTCAAAAGGCAGAAAATCAGAAGGTTATCCATCCCCGGCAGAAAACAACCTCCGCTTCCGTTTAAAAAAATCGTCCAAAGCCACACCGCGGAAAGCTACGCTGCCGCAATGGCCGGGCTGCAAAACCAATATGAGTGGCTATCCCGCGAACTGGCAACTTTGCAAAAGGAAAACGAGAGAATTAGCCAACAACAGGAACGTTTTCAAGAGGTAATTAATAAACTTCAACAAGAATCATCCTGGTTGGCGGAGAAACTGCTGCAAATTTTAAACCAGCAGACAAAGGACAGGACAAAGAAGGAAAGCGGGCCGCGAGCGCTGCCTCCCCGGCAATTAAGTAAAGACGTCGGGCCGCTCAGAACTGCCTCCTTGCCAGTGGTGGTCTTCCGCTCGCAAAAAGAGGCTTGAGATCACGGAACGGGAGGAGAAATAAAAATTGGTCGGCTTACAACCCAAAAAACAAAAGGACGAGGATACTTTAGTGGCGCTTGTTGACCGCTTGCTTGACAAGGGTTTAGTGATTAACGCCGATATAGTGGTTTCTGTTGCCGGCGTTGAGCTGCTGGGAGTGAAAATCCGGGCCGCCCTGGCTTCTTTTGAAACGGCGGCGCGCTACGGCCTGGAATTTCCTTCTGGAACAAACCTGGAAACGGCTACCTGGAGAGATGCCATCACTGAAAAAGAAACCTGTCCCCAGTGTGAAAAGCGGGTAACCAGGGAGGAACTTCTGGACGAAGGATGCCCCTGGTGCGGTTGGGTTTCGGCGAAAGCAAAGCGGCAGCTGGAACAAAAGGCAAAGGCATCCGTGCTGGTTTGAAAAATGAATACTTTCAAAATTACGCCGTTTCGTTAGTCTGACGCGACCGCCGAAGGGCCAAAGGAAGCTTAAAAAAAGGGGGGGTAATTTCCGGGTGGTTTCTTTAGTCCCCCATGATCAGGCGAGACCAGCTCAACAGATGCAGCAGTTCCTCGCCGTTTTAGACGAAAAGAGCCGGGCAATCGTCTGGTACCTCTGGCAGCATGAACATGCCGATCTTGATGCATTGTCCGCAGCGGCAGGATTGTTCAATCATATGGAGGTTTTGTTGCGGATCCGGGAAACGATCAACCCGGCGGCGGTGAATTTTTACGCCAGGCCGGCCCTGGAATTGATTCCTTGCCGGATAGATCAGGCGACCGGGAAAATGATTTACTATCAATGGTGGTTAAACCGGGATCTTTTTTTGGTAAATCCGTCCAGGAACTATTTAATTGACTGGCTGGAAGACGGGGAAGCAATTACGCTGATCCTGGAAACGGCGGAGCAGCCTGACCCGGCAAAAGTCAAGCTCATCTATAAAAATGGCCTGCTGCTCATTAAAATTCCCAAAAGAACATAATATCATTCATCCATGTCCTGGAAAATTGGCGATCCCCGGGTGCCGGTCTTAAACTTCTTAAAACGGGAGGCAGGCAGAAAATTGGGGTTAAACGTCGATGAAAGAAGTTTAAAACACGGGGTGCTGGGGCTGGTTATGGCCCTGGTGGAAATTATCAGGGATGCTTTAAAAACCCAGGCTTTTTTACGGATGGAAGACGGTACGCTTACCGAGCAGGAAATCGACCGCCTGGGCCGGGCCTTGATGGAACTTGATCAGGCTATCGAGGAAATAAAATACGAACAGGGTGTGACGGAGTCGGTGAAAAACATCAGGGATGGTCTGGATCAGATAGTTGACGAGGTGGTAGACAGGATCCTTAATCCCAGGCGCTGGGAAGAAGATACCCGGGAGGGCCAGAGGAAATGGACGAACTGAAAGAAACCCTCCGTCTGATTGTGCGGGCGCAATTAGAAGAACTAGGTATTTATGAAAAAATCGAGCAGAACATTAACGAGCTTATCCGGGAAGCTGTTTCTCAATCCTTAGCGCAACTGGCCCGGAAAGCAGGAAACGGGAAGAAACAAACACCGGAGCCGGTGGCAATAACCGGTAAAGAAACAGGTTCGCAGGAAACGAAAATTCCGGCTTCGGCGAACGATCTACCCGGAGAGGCCGGCGCTTTTCCGGAGGGGCAGCCCGTCGCCTGTTACGTCTACGGTATCGTCCGGGGAGAAAATCAATTCAACCTGGGGCCAATCGGTATAAATGACTCGCCTGTTTACACCCTGCCGGCAGGGAATGGGCTTTGTGCAGTGATTCACCACTGTGTCGCGGAAGCCTATGTACCGCCCGACGACGATACTGCGAAAAGGTGGCTCTTCACCCACCAGGCCGTCCTGGACAAAGTCCAGGAACAATTTGGCCCGGTTCTTCCGATGGGCTTTAACAATATTGTTTTTCTGGCCGGACGGGATCCGCGGGAGGTAATCAAAGGCTGGTTAGGGGAACAGGGTGAATATTTTTCGGCGCTTTTCCAGCGCCTGGCGGGGAAACAGGAGTTCGGCGTAAAAGTGCTGGTTGAAGAAGAAATTTTAAAAAGGGCGGTTTTACAAGAGAACGAACAGTTGCGTTCAATCAAAGCAGAAATGGAGAGCAAACCGGAAGGGATCAGGTATATGCACAGGGAAAAGCTGGAGCGGACGGTCTTAGAGGCGTTGGAACAAAAAGCGGCTTCCTTCTTTGACGAGATCTACGCCACGATCCGGGAGCTGTGCGCCGACATCCAGGTAGAAAAGACTAAAAAACCTCCGGCAGGGAAGCGCCTGATTGCCAGCTTTGCCTGCCTGGTTGCCGAAGAAAAAGCAGAACAGTTGGGGCAGGCGCTGGCCGGGATCGAACGGCGGGAAGGGTTTACGGTGGAATTTACCGGACCCTGGCCTCCTTACAGTTTCGTGGGAACGGTGCATCTGCCTGGATAGTGTTCCAGGCTCCACCGGCTGAAGGAGGAATTTTCGTGGCAGAACAAACCAGCGTCTTGAAGCCAAGACGGCCAAGAGAGGTCACTCTCAACGACCTTTTAGATAAGCTCTTAGAAAAGGGTTTGATGCTGCACGCGGACCTGGTGATCACGGTGGCCGGCATCCCGCTTTTAGGCGTGAATTTGAGGCTGGCCCTGGCCGGCATGTCCACCATGTTGCGCTATGGGATCATGAGCGATTGGGATGAGATTCAGCGGGCGACGGCGGCGCAGGAACAGAAAAAGGGAAGCCTATCCCTATCCGCAGGGGAAAAAGTTTCTTTTTCTGTTTTTCCAGAAGAAGCAGGAGGGAATAAAAAACAAAAAACAGATGCAGGGAGCAATATATTGAATAAGATTATCCACTACTTTGTTTCTGAACAAAGAAAAAGTTTCTGGCTGCCGGGCAAATTTTCCCTGTCCGGGGGGCGGCTTTGCTGGACCGGCCAGGGGTACCGGGAGCCTCTGTTTTTGGTTGATTCTGCCGATGTGCGAAAAGTTGCTTTGCTTGCCGGGCATACCGGACCGGGGGAAATGCCCGTTTTAAAAATGGTTTACCTGGGGCGTCTTCATCCGCAGGAAGCCTACTTTTCCGGGGAAAGAGAGGCACTGGAAAAATGGCTGGCTCTTTTTAAAGAAGCAAAGGGAACCTTCCTGGAAACGTGTCCGGCATGCGGAATACCTGCTCCCGCCCGGCGACTGTTAAATGAGGGTTGCTCCGCCTGCGGCTGGGTCAGCGGCAAAGCGAAAAACAGACCTGGTTAGGTTTTGTTAAACTGTTTTACCCTTAAGACAACGCCATGCCCCGGCGGGTTAATTGAATACTTACCTGTATCATATCTCACCTGTTTTTCATAATATGTTACGGAAACACAGAGCAAAAAGGCCAGGTGGACGATGAACGTTGCGCCTTGGGGATCTGCCTGGAAATTTTGTTTCCTTAACACTAATTTTTAAGGAAAGAAGGGACAGCAGTGAGTGTGCTTAAAAAAAATTTTGAAACTTCTTTCGTCCTTTCCCTCCCCGGCTACCCATCCGGCGCCCGATTGGCCGCCGGCCAGCTATTTGGGGATTTGTTTGCGCAAACGGTCCTGGCCTTCGGCAAATATGACCTGTTTTTTTATTACCCCCGGGATATGGAACAGGGTTACGAAGTCGCCATGGTCACCCGCACTTTCTGTGAAAGCCTGCCGGTTGGCGAACAGCAGCAATGGCTGGAAGCTTTTAAAGAGCGCAAAGACAGGTGCAAAGTGCAGGTTTATTTCAGTGCCCCTCCCGATGTTAAGACACGGGCCGTTAATCCATCGACAAGGTTTAAGTTTAGTGGTCCTTTCCAAAACTTGCCCTCCCAAAAACTTTATGAAGTAGAAGTAATTTTGGAAGGTGAGATTTGCGCCGAGCTAATCGCCGAAGAAGAAACTTTACCGGAACTGTCCCGGTCATTGCCGGCAGAAGAAAGTCCAGAGACCGCCAGCGGTGATTCGGAAGAAGGGGCAAAAGCCGCCCAGGCAAACCAGGTTACCGTTGACGTGGAAACTCTGGCTGAGCTGGTTATGAAGGTGATCAACCAGCGTAACCAGGAGCAACCAAAAGAACGCTCCGCCCGCTCGCCAGTTCCTCCCGGCGGAAGGATGGTTGAGCAGCCCCTGTCTCGTTTGCACCAGCGAACAGGTCGTTACGTTACCCATACGGATCTTGTCCACCACCAGAATCAACCAATTCAAAAATCAACTACCGATGGGAGTGAGAAAGAACCTGTCCGAAGGAGCACCCTCTCTCTTTAAGGTAGGCGTTTTGGATAATAATTGAATCTTTCCGGCCAGCAAAGTTTGAGGAAGTGATGGAGAATTTTTGCCGTCAATCCCCAGATAAAATATTGACCGTATTCAAAATAATAGGTGGGAAACGACCAGCGCTTTTGCCAATCGTGCCTGTATCCCGGGGGGATCTTGCGAAAAGGAAAACCGGAGCTGTAACGAATGGCAACGTCGGCGGAAGAAATGCCCGGGGGGTTGTTTAAGAAAAAGTCAACCGGCACGGTAAAAATCTCCGCCACTTCTTCCGGATTAGGGTTAAGGTTCCCGGTCAAAATTTCTCCTACGTAGGGATAAACCAGCCTTCCCTGGGGGGTGGGGAGGATGTCTAAAGGGCCAATCACCCGGATGTCTTCCCTTTTTATGCCCAGCTCCTCCATCGTTTCCCGGACGGCTGTTTCCTGTGGATTGGAGCGCTCTTTAGTTTCGACCCGGCCACCGGGAAAACAAATTTCTCCCGGTTGGATTTTCAGGTTTTCGGCGCGTACTTCAAAGAGGATGTGGAGCTCCCCTTGTTTTTTTAGCAAAGGCAAAAGCACTGCCGATATAAAATAACAATCTTCGTCCATGATCCCAGGTTTTCTACCGGCCACGCAGTTAATTATAAATTGCATTTTTCTCCCGTTCTTTCGCTAAATTTTTCGCCTTACTTATATTTCTGTTTTCCAAAACAAAATCCTCTCTTAAGGGATGCACATTGGAAAAGCCCCCGCTCGGGCTTTAAAAGGCGCTTCTTAGGAGGCGTTTTATCCGTGGAAGTTGAATGCGCGATCCGTGTTGGAGATGAAAAAAAACTTGCTTCCCTCATTGTGCCCACCCGCAACAGGTTAAGCCTCACCAGGCTTTTTGTCGAAAGTTTGCTGAAAAACACTCCCGAACCGGTCGAGTTGATATTTGTGGACAACAACTCCACAGACGGCACACCCGAATATCTAAGCCGGATACCAGGGGTCAGGGTGATTGTTAATCAGGCGAACCTGGGTTTTGCTGCGGGATGCAATAAAGGCCTGGCTGTTGCCCGTAGTGACTACCTGGTCTTGCTTAATAATGATATCATTGTCTCCCGTGGCTGGTTAAGCAGGTTAGTGGCCCACTTTAAGGAGTGGCCCAAGGTGGGCCTGATCGGGCCGCTATCTAATTGTGCCGGCGGCGAGCAAACTATTGGCGTAAATTTTTTTTCAATTTCCCAGATTGAGGAATTTGACCGTCAACTGGCCGTAAAAAATTCCAGGCGCTGTTGCCGGAAAGCCAACATATTGAGCGGTTTCTGTCTTTTGTTAAAAAGAGAGGTACTCAATGCCATTGGTGGTCTTGACCCTCGCTTTGGGCCGGGTAATTTTGATGACGACGATTATTGCCTGCGGGCCAGACTGGCTGGTTTCGAGTTGCTGGTAGCGGAGGATGTGTTTATTTATCATTTTGGCGGGCAAACTTTTCGAGGAGAAAAGATGAACCACGCCGGTATAATGCGCCGGAACTGGGATAAGTTTCGCCAGAAGTGGGGCTTACCCGCCAATTTTCCCCCGTCCGAACGGTACACTTCGCTATTGATTTTAGGGCAACCCTTTGATCCCCAAAAGCACTTCCAGCCAATTATTTAATTTCATTATCAGACACCTTGCTTTTAAGTAAAACATAAAATGTAATTAAATCCTACGGCTCTTTAAAAAATTTTTGGATAAAAGGAGTGAAAGTAATGCCTTATCAGTTAATCAGTTTTGATCTGGCGGCTGTGGAAAATGCCGACGCGCAACAGCAGTATGACTTCTTTTTATTGCCCGAACCGCGTTTATTAATCAGTGGCGTGGTCAGACGCCCGGACGGCTCGCCCGTGCACGGCGCAGCGGTGCAATTCTTTCAAAAAGAGGGTAAAAATTTGGGTCCCGTTATCGGGCATACCTTCACCGATGAGGATGGCCACTTTCTATTTGGCCCACTGGCTCCCGGAACAGAATTTAAGGTAAAGATCTTTTACTGGGATGTTATGGAACAAAAAGACCAAGGAGAAGTAAAATATTCCGGGATTTTTCCACCAATTATCTTGCCGCCAGTAGCCCCTCTGCCGCCGATAGCTACTTTGCCGCCAGTAGCCCCTCTGCCGCCGATAGCTCCTTTTTCGACATCAGGAGATAATCCTACGTAATATCCGGGAGGCGTACATGCGTCAGAGGGTTATAGTTTCACTGATCATCCCGTGTCGCAACGAGGGTTCCCATCTTCAGCAAACTCTCCGTTCGCTGACCGAAGCAAAAACAAGGCTTTCTTACGAGATCATTGTCGTTGACGACGGGTCGACTGACGGCTGTTGCAATTTTCTGGAGCATAACAATATAGGAGTAATTCTCTTAAAGTCATCCGGTTTAGGTGTAGCCAACGCCAGAAACTTGGGAGCCAACGCAGCAAGAGGCGATATCCTTTGTTTCTGCGATGCCCATATAATTGTAGAAGACTTCTGGCTGGATAAACTGGCGCAACCTCTTCTGGAGCACGCAGCCGATCTGGTTTGCCCCGCCATCGCTTCTGCCGGCAGGCCACAGGCAATAGGCTACGGGGTGACCTGGGACAGCAATCTGAACTGGCGGTGGCTCTATGAAGAGCCAGCGACGGTTAAATACATCCCTCTCATTCCCGGCGGTTGTTTGATGGTCCGCCGGGATGTTTTTAAGGATCTGGATGGGTTTGAAAAAGGTTTTCGTGTTTTTGGTTATGATGATCAGGAATTTTCCCTGAAGGCCTGGCTCTTTGGTTACCGGGCGGCGGTCGTACCCGGCGTTAAGGTTTTTCATGTCTTCCGAAAAAAACATCCCTACCCGGTAAATTGGTCTGACTTGATTCATAATTTATTACGCATGTCTTTTCTCCATTTTAATGAAAAACGCATCGGGAAAACAATTGAAGTGGCGAAAATTCACTACGGTTTTGGCAACGTGCTGGCCGGATTATTATTTAGCGATGTTTGGGAAAAGCGCCGGAACTATTTGGTGCGGCGCCGCTACGATGATGACTGGTTTATGAACAAATTTGGAATTAATTATTAAAAAAAGGTGGTCTTATGTTTTGCCCGAAAAGAGAAAGGGAACATCTCAAGGCCTCAATCATCATTCCTTGCCGCGATGAACGGCATTACATCCGACAAACTTTACAGCATGTTTTAAACGTTTCTGCCGGGGTCCCATATGAGATTATTGTTGTCGACGACGGTTCACGGGACGGATGCTGTGATTTTTTGCGGCAAGGCAAATGTTCTCTAGCCTATACGGGTGAGAATTATGTGCCGGATATACAATTATTGACTACCACCGGTACGGGAGTGGCCCGAGCGCGCAACTTCGGTGCCGGCTGGGCCACTGCCCCGTACCTGGTTTTTTGCGACGCGCATATTATAGTTTCCCCAGGATGGCTGGAAGGGTTAATAACTTGCCTGGAAAAGGGCGAAGCAGATGCAGTTTGCCCAACCATGATCTTTACCAGACCACTGCATTATACTTTCTACGGAGGTACCTGGGACGAAAATTTTTCCTGGGTCGGAATTACTGATCGGCCCCCCGGATTGCAGGAAATACCATTTGCTCCTTCCGGCTGCCTGGCCATCCGAAAGGACGTTTTCAAGCAAGTCGGGGGCTTTGAGGAAGACTTCCAGGTCTGGGGTTATGACGATGCAGAACTTTCCTTAAAGCTGTGGCTTTTCGGTTACAGGGTAGCAGTTAACCCTTTCGTCCGAATATTCCATATTAACCGGTATTCCCCAAAATATCAACGGGGTAGGCACTTGCTCCATAACTTGCTCCTGCTTGCCATCCTGCATTTTTCCGCTCCGCGCCTGGCCAGAAAAATCGAATCGTTTAAGCATTATCCTGATTTTTCACCATCGTTGTATAAAGAGCTTTGGGAGAAACATTATCTCCGTCGCCTTAGTTATTTTCAACGACGTTTATTTAGTGATGATTGGTTTATGCAAAAGTTTGGTATTTCGCTTTAGCCCCTTGTTTCTTCTTCCTTCCCGGGTTACCTGGGGGCTTCTTTAGAAAATTCCTTAACTATCAGTAACACATTTTTTCCTCCCGCATATTCTAATGAAAGGTGTTGCCTGCCGCCAATAGGACTATTCACCAGTGAAGAAGCAGTGGTTTATTTTGTATTTATAGCTCCATAAAATGGGCAAGGGATGAGCAGTGTGGTTAATAGAATAACTGAAACGTGCCCGCAATTCGGAGACGGGGCGAGTAGTCCTGACGTTTCGATCATCATTCCCGTTCATAACCACCTTTCCCTTACCCAGCAATGCCTGCACGCCATTTGGGCCAATACAGGCAGAGAAATAGAGTATGAAATTATTGTTGTAGACAACGCTTCTACGGATGGAACCGGCGCTTACCTTCAAGGTCTGGGGAAAAAGGTGAGGGTAATTACAAATAAAACGAACGAGGGGTACGTGCTTGCCTGCAACCAGGGCGCCGCCGTAGCCCGCGGAAAATATCTGGTCTTTTTAAACAACGACACAATTCCGCAGGCCGGCTGGCTGGCTGGACTGGTTTCTTTGGCCGAAAGTGGAAAAAAGGTTGGGGTTGTGGGCGCCCAATTGCTCTACCCTGACGGTACTTTGCAAGAGGCCGGTGGAATTATTTGGCGCGACGGGACGGGTGCGAACTACGGCCGGGGTGACGACCCCGGGAAAAGTAAATATAACCGCCCGCGGGAAGTGGATTATTGTTCGGGTGCCTGTCTCTTGGTGAGGACCGATCTTTTCCTGCAAACAGGGGGGTTTGATGAAGCCTTTGCTCCCGCCTATTATGAAGATGCAGACTTTTGTTTTACTGTCCGTAAATACGGATGGCGGGTAATGTACTGCCCGCAGGCCAAGGTTATCCATCTGGAAGGAGCGACTTCGGGAAGGGATTTAAACAGAGGAATGAAGAATTACCAGGTGCTTAATCGCTCTAAGTTTGTGGCCAAATGGCATCAAGAGTTGGTTCACCACTTTCCTTCCGGGCTTCGTTTCCTGGATAGGGCAAGCGAGCGAGTTCATTCCCGCAACATTCTCATTATAGATCCCTTCCTCCCTGAATATGACCGTTATTCCGGCTCTGCCAAACTGGTTAACTATATTCGACTTCTCCTGGAAGATGGTCATAAGGTAACGTATGTACCTGATTATGGTATGGGCAATCAAAGATATAGACAATACCTAGTAAATATGGGAGTAACAGTCATTGCTACTATAGAGGAGAAGCTTCGCCTGGCTAAAACCGAAAAAGAGCTCAATCGTCTTTGCGTGAAGGAGTTAGTCAAGCGCGACTTTTACCACCTGGTATTATTTTCCTTCTGGTATATGGCGGAAGCTTATTTACCTGTCGTTAAAATGTATTCGCCGCATAGTTTTACCGTTGTCGACAGTCACGATGTACATTTTTTGCGCGAAGAACGTTACGCCCGTTTAAAAGGGGACCCATCCTTGTTCAAAAGAGCGGAGGAAACCAAAAAAAGAGAGCTGGCCGCATATGCGCAAGCAGATCTTGTGTTAACAGTAAGCGAGCAAGATAAGCAAGTTCTTTTGAAAGAGAATCCCGATTTACCTGTTATGGTGATCCCAAATGTTCATGATTTATCTTTATCGGTAAACGGCTTTGAAGGACGCCGGGATTTACTTTTCGTGGGTAACATGAGACTTTTGCCGAACCAGGATGCTGTAAAATACATGTGCTCGGAAATTATGCCAACCATCAACAATTGTTTGCCACAGGCAAGACTCCTGGTTGTAGGTAGCGATCCAGAAACTGAAATTATTAAGCTGGCTTCGCCAAAAGTGATCGTCACTGGTTATGTGCCACAAATAGAGCCGTACTTGCAACTATGCCGGATTTCGGTAGCGCCGTTGCGTTTTGGCGCCGGCATCAAGGGAAAAATCGGCCAGGCAATGGCCGCGGGGATTCCGGTGGTAACAACTTCAATTGGGGCCGAGGGGATGGATCTGGTTCATGAGCAAAACGCGCTGATTGCTGACGATCCGCAACATTTTGCCAGGGAGGTAATCCGGCTGTACGGGGATAAGGATCTTTGGGAAAAGCTGGTGAAAAATGCGCGACAGCACGCTCACAAACGCTATGGCTCCGATGCCGTACGCTGTTTATGGAGAGAGGTTATGACCCGCTTAAAAAATAACCCGGTGTGAATATGAAGATGCCTCGGCGCGGTTCTTTCGGAAGGGGGTAAGCTCAATTGCTGATCAGCAGTCGGGCTCCGTTAAGAGTAAGTTTTGGCGGTGGAGGGACAGATATTCCCCCTTATTCCGAAAAAGAAGGTGGCGCAGTTCTGAATGTAACGATTAATAAGTATGCCTATGTTTTCTTAACACCCCGCCAGGATAACCTGGTTAAGATAAAAACGCTGGACTATCCTATGGAAATCACAACTACGATAGAAACTTGCCATTCTTTTAACGGCGAATTAGATTTGATCAAAGCCGCCATCAGCCAGATGAATCCTCCTGCGGGGATGGATTTGATTCTTTTTAGCGATGCGCCACCGGGGTCGGGCCTGGGGGCTTCCTCGGCAATTACCGTAGCCATTCTCGCTGCCCTCGCCCGCTGGTTAAAAAATGCTTTATCCCCATGGGAACTGGCTGAAGCAGCCTTTTACGCAGAAAGAGAAAAGGCGAGCATCAAAGGAGGGAGACAGGATCAGTACGCTTCTGTGTTTGGGGGCTTGAACTGGCTGGAGTTTTATAACGATGAAACCATCGTTAATCCTCCTCCCGTCAGTCCTGTAATTTTAGACGAACTACAGTCACGATTGTTGTTATGCTATACAGGCTTTACCCGCCGTTCCGACCTAATTATCAAACAACAAATGCAAACTTATTCGGTAAATAGAGAAAAAGCACGGCAAAACCTTGACCAGATTAAGGAAATTGCCCTGCAAATGAAAAAATCGCTTTTAAAAGGGGATTTGGAGGAGTTTGGCAGCCTGTTGGACAGCGGGTGGGTCGTTAAAAAAAGACTTTGCCCGATGATTACCAATCATAGAATAGAGGAGTTATACACAGTAGGAAAAAAATACGGTGCCCTCGGAGGAAGGATTCTTGGCGCCGGCGGAGGCGGTTACCTCCTTTTCTTCTGCAAAAAAGAAAGATTGGCTACCGTAGTTGAAAAATTAGAAGAATACGGTGGAAAAGTACAAGATTTTAAGTTTTGTTACCACGGGGTGCAGACCAGGGAGTTAAACAAGTTTGGGGGTAATTGACTTCATAATTCGCAGCTAAAAGGAAAGACAAGACGATTTGCTGTTTGTTGCAATGCCGGAAGAAAGGCAGGGTGTTAGCATTGAAGGAATTAATCAGAAATGAGCTTTTCGAAAATGCGGAAGTGCATAGGTTGCTGGCCGAGAAGCAGGTGGAAGTTATCCTGGAAATTGCCAGGGTGTTAATCCAGTCAGTCAAATGCCGGGGAAAGATTCTTTTTTGCGGGAACGGCGGGAGTGCCGCCGATGCCCAGCATCTGGCAACCGAACTGGTCGGCCGCTACCGGCGGGAACGAAAAGCGCTGCCAGCCCTGGCGTTAACTGCGAATACTTCCTTGTTAACAGCAATCAGTAACGACTACGGATTTGAGGAAGTTTTTTTAAGGCAAATTGGGGCGCTCTTGGACAAAAATGACGTCTTGATCGCCCTGAGCACTAGTGGTAATTCACCAAACGTGGTAGCGGCGGTAGAAGCAGCCAACGCCAAGGGCGCCGTGACTATAGGTTTTACTGGAAAAGATGGCGGACTTGTAAAAAGGGTGGCCAGGTATTCTTTGCTGGTCCCAACCACCCAAACGGCACGCATCCAGGAGGCTCACCTTACCGTAGGTCACATCTTATGCGGGCTAATTGAGGCGGCATTTTGCTAATTTTACAAACGTACTGGCGATTACATAGGGCAGCATTGAAGAGCATTCGAATTACCAGCAATCTGTAAAGAGGTTCCCACTGACCTATGCGCGCTTTTATTTTAGCGGGCGGATTGGGGTCACGGCTTCGTCCGCTGGTGAATCATGTTCCCAAGGTAATGGCTCCGCTTAGGGGAAGGCCGTTTCTGGAATACCAGCTCTTCTGGCTTAAAAAAAATGGTATTTGGGAGGTCGTTTTGTGTACGGGCTACCTGGGGGAGGTGATCGAAGCTTGTTTTGGCCGCGGGGAATCTTTCGGGCTTAAGCTGTATTATTCAAAAGAAAAAATTCCTTTGGGAACGGCAGGCGCCTTAAAAAATGCCGCTGCCTATGTGGATGGTACCTTCCTGGTCTTGAATGGCGATACGTTAATAGCTATAGAGCTATCCTCTTTTTTATCGTTTCATCGCCAAAAAACCGGCCTGGCAACTCTGGCGCTTGCCCTGACGGAGCAACCCGGTTCTTGTGGTCAGGTAGTTGTGGATCAAGAAGCCCGGATAGTTGCTTTTTTAGAGAAGTCGCATACTTCTTTGAGCGGCCAATTGGTCAACGCCGGGCTTTATTTAATGGAACCAAAGATTTTGGTACATATACCTGCCCAGCAATGTTCATCGCTGGAACTGGAAATATTTCCACGCCTGGCCAGGAGACTGGAACTTTTTGCCTTCTCTGTGGATACCAGCTTTATCGATATCGGCACACCAGAAAATTACCTCAGGGCACAAAATGAAATAGGGAGATTCTGCGAACGGACTCTCCGGAACCTATTGCCGCAGGAAGTTAACACGGAGCGTTCTTATGAAAAAAACGGCAGTATTTTTGGATCGGGACGGAACTCTAATTGAAGAAAAAGGCTATCTATGCCGTGCCCGGGAGGTTAAATTGCTCCCGGGAGCGGCCCAGGCAATACACCTGCTGCGGAAAGCGGGGTTTTCCGTTATCCTGGTAACCAATCAATCAGCAGTAGCCAGGGGGTTGCTTACAGAAGCCCAATTGGCCGTAATTCACGACCGGCTTCAACAGCTGTTGCATCAGGAAGGAACCGGGTTGGACGCCATATATTATTGTCCCCATCATCCGGAAAGTGGTTTAGGTTACTACCGGAAATTTTGCACCTGCCGGAAGCCTGAACCGGGCATGCTTTTACGAGCAGCCAGGATGCATCACCTGTCTTTAAAAGATTCTTTCATGGTGGGCGATAAACTAACGGACATAGCCGCCGGAAAGTCGGCCGGTTGCCGTACTATCCTGGTCAGGACTGGTTATGGAGAGCAAGAGATTGCCTGGATTGGACAAAAAAATATTTTTCCTGATTTTATGGTTGAGAACCTTGGTGAAGCTGCGCGCTTGATTTGTAGCAGGGTCAAATCTTCGACCGGCTGGAGCTGCAGTGATAAATTATAGCCATTACTTAAAAGCCACCAGTTGAATTTCCCCTGGCGAAAAGACCGGTTGAACATAGACCCGTTCTACCCTAACAAAACCGTTTTGCAAAAAGACTTCCCGCAAGGTCTTGAAATCGTAACAGGCATAGTGAAAGTTACCAAGGTAATCCTGTCCAGAAAATAACTTTAAAATAGCCCACCAGGAAGGGGTAACTTCACCAAATTGCTCTCTAATAAACTGTTCATCGGGAGGATACTCAGGGGTCTTCAGGTTGGCCAGATAGGTTTTAGCGATGAACTCCAGGTCCGGGGTGCGAATAAAGATTTTTCCGCCGGGTATCAACACCCGGTAGCATTCTTGCACTAATTGCCTTATTTTTCGCCAGCTGATGTGTTCTATGCAGTGATTCGCCAGGATCTCCTCTACTGTACAATCCGGGAAAGGGAGCGGTTCCCCAATATCATGCACTATTTCTACATGTGGCGCCCCGGCATCGATGTCCAGGTGGACAAAACCAGGCTGAGGATTTCTGCCGCTACCCAGTTCCAGTTTAATAGGATAATCTTTTTGCCACATACTTATCATCTCCTTGCGCTTACTTGAGTTCAGCCTACCCGTAAGCCGCAACAACAAGTCACAAGCTTTATTTGCCATGTAGAATTTTCTGGATAATTCCGGATGTGGAAGTAGAAGCTAACGATCCAAAAGTGACCACCCTCCCCCCATAATGCAGAACCAGCGAATACTCTGGTAACTGTTCAGGGCTATACCCGAAACCCTTGACAAATACATCAGGCCGTAAAGTATTAACTATCGAGATTGGTACCAGCTCATCAAACAGGGCTACATAATCGACGACCGCCAAACTAGCTACTAATTCTAGCCGCTCTGCCTGGTTAATAACCGGTCTCGTTTCTCCTTTTAAACATCTCACAGTCCTATCGCTGTTGACAGCTACCACGAGGATGTCCCCCAGTTCTTTAGCCTTGGCCAATAAACGAATATGACCAACATGCAGAAGATCAAAACATCCATTAGCAAGGACAATGACTTTCCCTTCATTTCTATCTTTTTCAATGATCTTGCTCAGTTCAGTTAACTGCTTAATCTTATTCAGCATCTCTTCACTTCCTCTGAGCCAGTTGAGCCAGCCCTGGATTAAACCAAGAATTCAATTGTGAATTTGCTCGGCCATCTTGGGCAGAACCTTGTGCCAACGCTCGAAAAAAACTTCCACATCTTTGTCTTCTAAAACAGAAAAAGCAGGAATTTTATTTTCCGCTGTATTTCCGCGGGTTCCCCCTTCATGATGAATAGCTTCTGCCTGTCCGCAATATGCGACCGCCCACCCGGCTTTATGCGTCCGCAGGCATATGTCCGTGTCACTGCAGACCAAAAGAAAAGTTTCGTCCAATAACCCAATGTCCTGGAGTAGCGCCCTTTTGATTGTCATCAGTGCTCCGGTAACGGCAAGAACAATCCTGTTTTCCATGGCGGCCGGATGATTTCTCGGGTATCCGTGATAATAGTGAGCAAACATATACTTACCGTTGGGGTAATAGCCCATTCCGCCATGCTGAATCGTCCCATCGGGGTAAACCAGGCGGCAGCCTGCGATACCAACTTTGGGGTCGGCTTGAAAAAGAGACAGGATCTTAAGTAGCCATCCCTTTTGGCAAAACTCTATGTCGTTATTCACCAGAACCAGATAATTACCCCGAGCAATCTTGAGGCCAGAGTTTACAGCTCGGGTAAAGCTTTCGTTCCGGGATTTAAGGATTACTTTGCAACCATACATTTTGGCCAGAACAATTACCGCCTTTTGAATTTCCGGGGAGCTTCCATCATCCACTATGATTACTTCGTACTTCCCCGCAAAACCACTGATGCCTTTGGAAACAAGGGAATCGAGACATTTTTTCAACAAAGAATCGTCTTGGTAGGTAGGGATGATAAAACTTACAAAGGCATCATGCTTCAAGTAGCGATCACCTCATTGTTGAATTATGAACATTCCACTTTAGATCACCATTTTGCTATCCTTTTTACCCCAGGTTTAGATTAGTCCGCACCGCAACAGGAGGCGCTCTCCAGCTTCAATCACCTGGTTGGGACTTAAGGATTCCATACACCTGATCGATGATTGCCGGCACTCGGTATAAATCTTCATTGGTTCCCGGTGGTGACATCCATGACAAGATATATCAGCCTGGACGCCAACGCTTAGGTTATTTCTTGGCAATCGCTTATCAGGATCGGTTCCTCCAAAAATAGCCACAACAGGTGTGCTAACAGTGCTGGCTAAATGCATAATGAGGGAGTCAATACAGAGAACCAGGGAACATTTTTCCAGTACCGCTGCCAACTGTCGTAAGGAAGTTTGGCCTGATAAGTCAATATCTACTCCTAAACAATATCCTTTAACAACACTGAGTTCAATAAATCTGGCAGCGTATTTTTCTTTAAAATAGCGAACTGTATCCCGGAAATAGGCATCCGGCCAGGTTCTGATCGGCCAGGTTGGGCCACGATGAAGGCCAATGACTAGGTTTCCGGTACCTAGGGCGAATATCTCCCATACTTGTTGAGCATAGTTCCGATCTTCTTCATTTAATACAATGGCAGGAGCCTGGTTACTGAGGTCAAGACCGGTAATGTATCCATACGCATCTAAAATATGCACTTGAGGAAACTTCTCGTAGTTCAGGCTGTACTGAACCTCATATCCTGGCATCGAAAAAGATAAAACCTCTTGCGTATCTTTTAATCCGATAATTTCATCTAGTTCTTGCAGATTCATTAACACATCCACATTAATTAATTCTGTAGCAAAAGCAATATGAGCATCAGGAAATTTGCGACGCAGGGCCTTGATAACGGTTGTTGCCAGCAGAACGTCACCAGTACCTCCACCCCTGATCAGCAAGATCCGAATGCCCATATTCATAACCCTCTAGTCTCAATAGTTTTCAAAAATAGACGCTGAGGAAATAAATATCCAAGATTATAGTACCGCTACCATTAGATGGCTGTAATATACTATATGTGGTATGTATGGAAAAGGTACCCGAAATAGACCATGGAATTATCTTGTTTAACATAATCTAGCATTACGAATATAATAGTTGCAAGGAAAACCACTGGAGCCTATGCAGAAATCAAGGCAAGATTACCCTGACGTCATCGGTCAGGGAAAGGGGAATTCGTTATGAACCTCGAATTTGAACTGGATCGTTGGGACAATCAGACGATTTTAGTGATCGGCGATATGATGGTTGACTTTTACGTAAACGGAAAAGCAAACCGATTGTGTCCAGAGGCTCCGGTTCCAGTGGTGCAGGTGGAATCCACCAGCCAGGTACCCGGAGGAGCGGCTAATCTCGCATGTAACATCTTAAGCCTGGGGGGGCATCCTATATTAGTTGGTATAGTGGGAGACGACTCTGTTGGCAGGAAATTGTTGGATCAGTTAAGTGTCCAGGGGATCGAAGTGGTCGGAATAGTTGTTCCCGGGCGGCCTACTACTTTGAAAACCAGAATCATGGTTCAGCATCATTTATTGGTTCGGACAGACCAGGAAGAGTCCGCCCCCCTGCCCCTGGAAATCCAAAGCAAGATCTTGCAGGCATGCCGAAGCGCTATTCCTCGTGCGACTGTTGTAGTGATCTCCGATTACGCCAAAGGAGTAGTTTCCCATTACCTTGCTAAAAGGGTGATCCAGCTATGTTGCCGCTTCGGTAAAATATGCCTGGCAGACCCGAAAGGTACCGATTTTCGTAAATACCGGGGAGTTACCGTGATTACTCCCAACCTCAAAGAAACCGAGCTGGCCACGGGGATCAGGATCAAAGACGAGGCCAGCCTCCACCGGGCGGGTCAGGTTTTGCTGAAGATTACCGGTTGCAGGGCAGCGTTAATTACGCAAGGCAAAGACGGCGTTAGCATTTTCCGACGGGATGGAAAGACGTACCATTTGCCGGCAATAACTACGGAAGTGTTCGATGTTACAGGTGCTGGCGATACCCTTCTTGCTACTTTAGCCTCGGCCCTGGCGTCAGGCTATACCTTATTGGAGGCATCCTTCCTGGCCAATATTGCAGCTGGACTGGCCGTGCGTAAATTGGGAACGGCATCAATATCTTTCGATGAGTTAAGGAAGGCCTTGCTTTCGCTTCAAGGAGGGATAGATCGACAAATTAAGCAGAACAAGCCTCTGCCGGAATGTGGTAAGCAAGTGCCTGGTGTGAACGTTACATGATTATATTTTGGTAACATTTTAGTTTGGTAATATTTCAATCAACCCTTGCCTTGCTTCCTGGGGACCCTGGTATTCGTGCGGACAAACACCTCTTTTGGCCTGGTTTTGCTTAAAAACCGGGTTTTTCTACGGAGGCGCCGGTATATTAGATTAAATTGGTGTCCTCCGCTCTCTTTTTTTGTAATGGATAAACAAGGACAAGATTGTTTTCTTCATTGTCGTTTCCTGGTATAATTTCTTTACCTACCGAATGATTTTTTGAAATGAATTTGCCAGGTGTAAATATCGTATTTTTCTGGGAGGATAATTATGCTTTCGTGGAATGATCTTTTGAGCGTTCTAACTACATGGCTAATGACCTCGGGGCTGCGAATTTTGCTGGTCCTCATCGGAACATTTATTTCTGTCCGTTTAATCGTTTCCGCCCTGAAAAGGTTTGAGCGGGTGCTGGCCGACAAGGCGGGAGGTTCCGGGGAACAGGAAAAGCGGATCCGTACCCTGATCGGTTTGCTCCGCAAAATTGTCTGGATCGGTTCAGTTGTGGTGGCAATCGTGATTATTCTCGGCATCCTGGACATCGATATAAGGCCGATCATTACCGCCGCGGGCATCGGCGGGCTGGCCCTGGGCTTCGGCGCCCAGAGCCTGGTACGGGACGTGATCAGCGGTTTTTTTATGCTCCTGGAGGACCAGATCCGGGTCGGTGACGTGGTTGTTTTAAACGGTACCGCGGGAGAAGTGGTGGAGCTCAACCTGCGTACCACCGTTCTCCGGGATTTAAGCGGCACTGTGCACATTTTCCCCAACGGGAAGATAAACTCGGTGTCTAACATGACCAAAGACTGGTCGCGCTACGTCATTGACGTAGGGGTTGCCTACAAGGAAGATGTGGACTACGTAATGAGCGTATTAAGGGAGATTGGCGCGGAACTCTCCGGCGATCCGGAGTTTAGCCAATATATTGTGAAGCCGCTGGAAGTTTTGGGCGTTGACAATTTCGGCCCCTCGGAAGTAGTAATTAAGGTGATGATCACGACTGCGCCCTTGAAGCAATGGTACGTAGG